>CAYZIE010000066.1:814-1732 GCA_964478385.1 uncultured Gammaproteobacteria bacterium | reverse complement strand
TTAAGTTAGCTGCAATAGAGTGTAGCTGTGATATATCTTGATCAATAAATGGAATGTTTTTCATATATAGTTAATAACTGAACTAAGTTCAGTTTAGATAATATTTAAAAGTTTGTAAAGATTAAAGTTTTAATATTTTAGTTAAACTTTCACTTGTTGGTTCTTCTTCTTTTTCTAAATCTTCTTCTAAATACATTAATAATATTTCTCTTAATTCTACTGGATTTATATCTTCTAATGGTATTGTTATTCTATGTTGTAATACACTTTTTGGTTGTAAGTATAGTTTTTTAATCATTGGTGGATGGTATATTATATAGAAGTGATCTATATTTTTATATTCTACAATTTTATCATTAATTAATATTCCATCTTCAGTTATATTAATATCAAATGTTCTTGTTTCTGTTTTTTCATGAAATGTATATAGTAGTAAGAAAAGGATTAGGATTATAGCGAAAGTATAGTTTTTATCTAATATCGCATATATTAACAATCCAATAGATATTATAATAAAAGAAATATACCACCATTTTCCTTTTGTATATTCTTCATGTTCTTCAACTTTCCAAGAAGCAAAAACTTCACCATAATCTTCTGTTGCTTCAGGTATTTCTTCTATTTTTTCTTTTTTCTTTGTTTTTTTGACCATATTTTTAACCTTATTTTTAATAAATACATTATATCATAAATTAGCTTAAATTAAAATATACCCTTGCCAGAATTGATATTATGTACTATTATATAGCTATTCTGAATTACGGAGAGTTGGCAGAGTGGTCTAATGCGGCGGTCTTGAAAACCGTTGACCCTTCACCGGGTCCAGGGGTTCGAATCCCTTACTCTCCGCCAGATGTTCCCGTAGCTCAGTGGATAGAGCATTTGGTTGCGGTCCAAAAGGTCGTAGGTTCGACTCCT
>CAYZIE010000066.1:0-804 GCA_964478385.1 uncultured Gammaproteobacteria bacterium | reverse complement strand
GGAGAGGTGGCAGAGTGGTTGAATGCGGCACCCTGCTAAGGTGTTACTCCGTTTACGCGGGGTCGAGGGTTCGAATCCCTCCCTCTCCGCCAATTTTTACTTTAGTAAATAAAGTGATTTTTTTATGAAAAAAGAAATACAAAAAATAGTTTTAGCTGGAGTTGTTTTTTATAACAACAAAGTTTTAATATTACAAAGAAGTAAAGATGAAACTATATATCCTAATATGTGGGAATTACCAAGTGGTAAAAAAGAATTAAAAGAATCTAGTGAACAAGCTTTATTAAGAGAAATAAAAGAGGAGACTGGTTTATCTCCTAAGATTATTATTCCTTTTCATACTTTTGATTACACTATTGAAAAAGAAGATAGTAAGATATATACTACACAGATTAATTATTTAATGATTAGTGATAATAATAATGTTAAATTAAGCTTTGAACATCAGGATTATACTTGGATAGAGAAAAAAGATTTAGATCAATATGATATTAGTAAAGAAATAAAAGAAGTAATATTAAAAGGTTTTGATTTAATCAATATTTTTAGCTAATACTAAACATAGTATATTACAATTTTCTTTTTCTAATACTTGACTAGCTTGTTTAAGAGTAGTACCTGTAGTAGTAATGTCATCTACAATTAAAATAGTTTTATTATCTAAAGATATATTTATATCTTTATTTTTTTTAAATGCATTATTTAAGTTAAGTATTCTTTCTTTTTTGTTTAACTTAGCTTGAGCTTTAGTATTCTTTATCTTTTTTAGTAGGGGGTAGTAGGGTTTATTTAATTTTTTAGCTA
>CAYZIE010000065.1:0-1762 GCA_964478385.1 uncultured Gammaproteobacteria bacterium | reverse complement strand
TACTCCTTTTTTTATGCCAATAGCTACTAAAGCTACTATAAAAGGATTAACTGTAAATGAAGTAAAAGATTTAGGAGCCGAGATAATACTTTCTAACACATATCATAATTATCTAAAACCAGGTGTAGAAACTTTTAAGAAATTCAAAGGATTACATAATTTTATGCAATCTGATCTATCAATACTAACAGATAGTGGTGGTTATCAAGTTTTTTCTTTATCAAATCTAAGAAAAATCAAAGGAAATAATATAGAATTTAAATCTCATCTAGATGGTTCAAAACATATTCTTAACCCAAAGAAAGTAATAGATATACAAGTAGCTCTTAATTCTGATATTATGATGGTATTAGACGAATGTGTAGGATTACCAAGTACAAAGAAAAATGCTTTACAGGCATTAGAAAGAACAACTGAGTGGGCTAAGATAGCTTTGGATTATAAAAAGAAGCTAGATAAGAATAAAAGAATAAAGAAACAATTAATATTTGGCATAGTACAAGGAGCAGATTATAAAGATTTAAGATTGAGATCTTCTAAAGAATTAGTAGAAATGAATTTTGATGGTTATGCTGTTGGTGGGTTAGCAGTAGGTGAATCTAATGATATTATGTATAAAGTATTAGACTATACAGTACTAACTTTACCAGAAAATAAACCAAGATATTTAATGGGAGTAGGTTATCCAGAAAATATTATTGAATCCGTTAAAAAAGGTATTGATATGTTTGATTGTGTAATACCAACTAGAGAAGCTAGACATGGTAAATTATATATACGAACAAAAAAAACTTTAAATAATAATTTCTATAAAACAATTAATATAAATAATTCTAAATTTAAAAATGATAAATCTAGTATTAATAATACTAATATAAAAGAGTATTCTAAATCATATTTACATCATTTATTTAAAACAAATGAACCACTGGGATTAAGATTAGCTACCCTTAATAATTTAGAATTCTATTTAACTTTAATGAAAGATATTAGAAAAGCTGTAAAAGAAAATAAATTGTGATAGAAATAATAAAACCAAAAAAAGAAATATTTAATTTGTTTGATAGTATTAAAAAAGATGTATCAAAGATTTTAGATAATATAAGTATTGAATTAATTGGTTCTTTAGCAGTACCCATGATTGGTAAAAAAGAAATAGATATTTTAATTCAAACTAATGACATTGAAGATACACAAGATAAGTTAAAGAATATTGGATTTTCTAAAGGTCCAATAATTAATAAAGAGGGTTTTTGTATAAATAGAGATAATGATATAGTAATAGAAGCACATATAGTTGAATTTAATGATACTAAAGTTAAACAATATCATAATACTATAAAAAGATTACAGGAAGATAATAAATTAAGAGAAGAATTTGAAAAGCTTAAAATAAGTTTAAATGGTTTAGAGTTAGATGAATATAAAATAAAAAAGAATAAATTCTTTAAAGAAAATAAATTATGATTAAAAAACTATTTGTTTATGGAACACTTCAAAAAAAAGATGTTCAAAAAAAAGTTATTGGAAGGGTTGTAGAATTTAAACCTGATACTTTATCTGGTTTTAAAAAATTTACTGTAGAAATTAATAATAATATTTATCCTATTATTAATAAAAGCTTAGATAGTAGTAAAAAAATAAATGGCTTTGTTTTAGATATAAAAGAAGAAGATTTTAAAAATTTAGATGAATATGAAACAGATGCTTATATAAGAGAGATTGTAACTTTAGATAGCGGTATATCAGCTTGGGTATATAA
>CAYZIE010000064.1:0-1861 GCA_964478385.1 uncultured Gammaproteobacteria bacterium | reverse complement strand
TTAAAAGATTCCCCTACACTTTTTTGAGCTACTAAATGATAAATAACCTCAGGATTAAATTTACTCAAAACATTTCCTAATTCATCATTATTAATATCTAATTTAATAAACTCAGCTTTAGAATTAATATTTTCTTTTTTACCTGTACTTAAATCATCAATAACTAAAACTTGATAATCTTGTTCTATTAATTGATCAACTAAATGTGAACCTATAAATCCTGCTCCTCCTGTAACTACTATTTTTTTATTCTTCATCTTCTTGTTCTATTACCGGTTTATGTAAAAATGCTGTACCTTTATAATACTCAACAGATTCTTTTAACCCATCATCTAAACTAACTAGAGGAAACCATCTTAATTCTTCTTTTATTTTATTAATATCAGGAATAACTGGATTAACAGTATGTTCATATGCTTTAGTATAATTAATCTTTGAGGTTGAATTAGTTAATTCAATAACTTTATTTGCTATCTCTGTTAAACTAATAGGATTATCATTACCAAAATTAACAGGTGCACTTATTTCTGAAGCCATTAAAGATATCAACCCCTCTACAATATCTTTTACATAACAATAGCTATGTAATATTTCTTTAGCTCCTGCTATAGTTATATCTTTATTATCAACAGCTGATTCTATAAAATCTGGAATTTGTCTACCACTATGTTGCAACATTTTAGGCCCATAAGTACCAAATATTCTAGCAATACTAGTATTTAAACGATAAGCATCACGATATGTTATTGTCAAAGTTTCAGCAAAACGTTTACCTTCGTTATAACAAGCTCTAGGACCAAGAAAATCTAACAATCCATAGTAATCTTCTTTTATCTTAGATCCATCTTCAGGTGGTTGACCATAGACAGAAGAAGAAGATACTAATAAATATCTTGCTTTATTTTCTTTAGTTATTTCTAAACTTTTAATAACACCAATGGAATTAGCTATAGCTGTTTTAACAGGAAACTTAGAAAAATCCTTAGGTGCTGTTGGACAAGCTAAATTATATATTTCTTGAAAACCTTGTGATTCTACTTGAAACTTCTTTAAACCAGGTGCAGAAGCATAATCAATATCTTCTGTAATATCTTCTCTAATTAATTCAAAATTAGGATATTCTAAAAGACTACGTATATTTTCTATATCACTAGAAACAAAGTTATCAACACAAATAACATTATCACCTTTTTTTAATAATGCTTCACATAAATGAGATCCTATAAATCCAGCTCCTCCTAAAACTAATACATTTTTATTCTCAATATAGTTTTTTATTGCCATATTTTTATTTTAATTATATTTTCTTAATAAATTATATAAACGAATTTTAAATACTTCTAATAATGTTGAAATATAGTCATACCATTTAACCTTAGAATCTTCATTATTTAACCATATTACAGGCACTTCTTTTATCTTTAGATTATATTTTTTAGCTAAAAAAAGCAACTCAAAATCAAATCCCCATTCAGAAATAGTTAATTTCTTAAATAATTCTTTACCTTTATTATTAAATAACTTAAACCCACATTGTGTATCATATATCCCAGGAACTATCATTAATCTAATTATTAAATTACCTAAACGACCAAATACTACTTTAAATATATTTTGTTTTATCTTTACATCTGATTCTTCTAATCCCCTAGAACCTATTATTAAATCATATTCATCTTTATATTTTAACAATTTATTTAACTCAGATATATTAGTAGAACTATCTGCATCCATAAATAATATTAAATTACCTTTAGATTTTAATACACCTTGAGTTACTGCGTATCCCTTACCATGATTTTTAGAATTATGTAGAACTTTAATATCTTTTATTTCAGAAATAATATTAAAAGTTTTATCT
>CAYZIE010000063.1:0-1889 GCA_964478385.1 uncultured Gammaproteobacteria bacterium | reverse complement strand
CCAAATATTTCTCCTGATCCTCTTAATTCTAAATCTAGTTCTGCTAGTTTAAAACCATCATTTGTTTTAGTTAAAGCTTTTAATCTTTGTGTATTAAATTTAGATTTATCTGTAGTGAATAATAGGCAGAAGCTATCTAATTCATTTCTACCTATTCTACCTCTAAATTGATGTAATTGTGATAATCCAAATCTTTCTGAACTTTCAATAATCATGGTAGTAGCATTAGGTATATCTACTCCTACTTCTATAACTGAGGTTGATATTAAGATAGGGAAGTTATTATTTTTAAAATCTTTCATTATTTTTTCTTTTTCTTCAGATTTTAATTTACCATGTAAAAACTTTATTTCTAAATCAGGAAATATATCTTTATTTAATTTTTCATATTCCTTGGTTACTGATTTAACGCCTAGTTTATCACTTTCTTCTATTAGTGGGCAGATTATAAATATTTGTTGGTTTAAATCTATTTTTTCTTTTATAAATTTATATGCATCTTTTCTTTTGTTTTCAGGAACAAGAAATGTTTTAATATCTTTTCTACCCTTAGGTTTTTCTTTAATAATAGAAATATCAAGATCTCCATATAGTGTTAAAGATAATGTTCTTGGTATTGGTGTAGCAGTCATTGATAATAGGTGTGGTACTTTTTTATCTTTATTCTTATTTTTTAAACTTTGTCTTTGTTTTACTCCAAATCTATGTTGTTCATCTATAACTACTAAAGAAAGATTATTAAAATTAATATTTTCTTGTATTAAAGCATGTGTTCCAATAACTAAAAGAATATCTCCTTTATTTAATTTATTTGTTAATTCTTTCTTTTTTATTTCTTTATCACCTAAGTATTGATTACTTTTTGTTAAAATAGCTACTTTGTTTAAGTATTTTTTAGGTAATATTTGTTTAAGACTATTGTAATGTTGTTGAGCTAGTATTTCTGTTGGTGCTATCATAGCTGTTTGTAGATCATTACTAATACTATTTATCATAGCTAAGAAAGCTACTATTGTTTTACCAGAGCCTACATCTCCTTCTACAAGTCTATTCATAGGGTGTTTCTTAGACATGTCTTTGAATATATCTTCTAGTGTATTATCTTGATCTTTAGTTAATGTAAAAGGTAGTTTATTTATTATCTTATTTATTTCTTGATCTTTTTTTATATTATAGCTATCTTGTTTTTGATATTTATCTTTAGCTAATTGATATTTACATTGTAAATAGAAGAGTTCTTGAAATTTTAATCTTTGTATAGCTTGTTTAAGTATATTATCATCTTCTGGGAAGTGTATAGCTTGTAGTGATTGGTATAGCCAAGGGTATTTTTCTTTATTAAGTATATCTACTGGTAAAGGATCATCTATTTCTTTAACTTGCTTTAAAGCTCTGTCTATGAGGAATCTAAGCTGTTTCTGGGTTAGTTTACCACTTAAATGATATATAGGTACTAATCTAGCACTGTGCAATGGTTTGTCTTTTACTTTTTCATATACAGGATTTATTAATTGCCAGAGTAAATGTTTTTTTTGAGCTTTACCACTTAAATATATTTCATCATTAGGTTTTAGTATTTGACCAACAAACTTTTGTCTAAACCATATTACTTCTATACTATCAGTATTATCCTTAGCTAACATTTTAGTGATAACCATTCTTTTTTTAAAAGACCTATATGTTTTTATACTATCTACTTTAACTTTAATAGTTACTGTTTCTCCTTCTTCTATATCTTCTATATTCTTAATATCACTTAAATCATCATATCTAAAAGGAAAATACCATAAAAGATCATTTATGGTATTTACATTTATTTTTTTAAATTCTTTACTTAAGTTAGCTGCAATAGAGTGTAGCTGTGATATATCTTGATCAATAAATGGAAT
>CAYZIE010000062.1:0-1931 GCA_964478385.1 uncultured Gammaproteobacteria bacterium | reverse complement strand
GGTATTAAGTAATATGGAAGAAGTAAAAGCTAGAGGAGGTAGAATTATATCTATAGTTAGTAAGGATTATGAAGAAATTAAAAAGTTATCTGATTATATTATAAAAGTACCTTATGTAATTCCTGAACTAGCACCTATAATAAATTCCATACCATTACAATTACTTGCATATCATATAGCAGATATGAAAGGAATAGATGTAGATAAGCCTAGGAATTTAGCAAAAAGTGTAACAGTAGAATAATATGAAAGAAATAATAAATAAAGTAGCAGTTATTATATTTAAAAGAGTAAAGGATGATTATCAGTTTCTTTTATTAAAAACTATACCAAAAGAAAATATGGAAAGTTTTTGGCAGTGTATTACTGGAAAAGTAGATAATAAAGATAAAAGTATTTTAGATGCAGCATATAGAGAAACAAAAGAAGAAGCATGTGTAGATAAAATAGATATATTAAGAGTAATAGAAGGTATTTATTATTACGAGACAGAAGATAAAGATTATTTAATAAAAGAGTATGTTTTTGCTTTTGAGGTAAAAAATAATTCAATAGTATGTTTAGATAAAAATATATATAAAGAACATATAGAATATAAATGGTGTTCTTTTAAAAAAGCTATAAATCTGTTAAAATGGGATAATAATAAGGAAGCATTCAATAAGTTAAATAAAATAATATGAATAAAAATATAAAGTATACTCAAATATTTTTTTTAGTAGCAGGTGTAATATTTTCTACTTTTACAACAGTAAAAAGTATTATAGATCATTATAATCTAGAAGGTAGTTTTTTAAAGTTTAGAGATTGTACATATCCTAATCCATTAATTACTCCTTGTTTTTATGGAATGATAGCTTTTTGGATAGCATTATTCTGGGCTATTAAAATATTTAAACAAAATAAAGAATATAAAGGTTTAATGTATTTTTTAATAGCAGGTGTAATATTTGCTTGGGGTAATTTTTCTTATGAAGTTTGGCAGTATATACAAGCTGGTAGTAAAGAAATTATAACTTGCTCTGGTTATGTTAGTAATCCTTTAGAATCTTCTTGTTTTTATGGATCTATACTATTTACTATTTCATTATTATTTACAATTATATTAAATAAAAGAAAATAAAATATATGGAACATTTAAAATTAGAAAGTAGACATTTAAGACATTTTATATCATTACCATTTATTTGGTTTATGTTAATACCTTTGATTATTTTAGATATTACTATAGAAATATATCATCATATTTGTTTTTCTTTATACGGTTTAAAATTAATAAACAGAGGACAGTATATAAAAATAGATAGATATAAATTACAGTATTTAACTTGGTTACAAAAATTAAATTGTATGTATTGTGGTTATGCTAATGGGTTGTTAAATTATGCTACAGTCATAGCAGGAGAAACAGAAAAGTATTGGTGTGGTATAAAACATGAAAGAGAAAAAAGTTTTGTAAAACCTAAACACCATAAAGATTTTTTAGAATATGGTGATGAAAAAAGTTTTAATAAATTAAAAGATAATTAGCCTTGACTTTTTTTGTATTTTAAGGTATTATGTTGAACGTTATTTAATAATGGTCCCATCGTCTAGTGGTTAGGACACCAGGTTTTCATCCTGGCAACCGGGGTTCGATTCCCCGTGGGATCACCATAGTATAGTAAGTGTAGGAATAAAGTCGAATTTCGAAATTACTATTAATTAATTCGCATTTATTTTTACATTCATGCAAGGAACAATTAAAAAATTAACTGACAAAAACTTTGGTTTTATTTCAACTGAAGAAAGTGATAGAGATTTATTCTTTCACGCTAATGAGTTGGTTGATGTAAGTTTTGATGAACTTAGAGAAGGTGATGCTGTTAGTTTTGAAGTATCTGATACTCCAAAAGGACAAGCTGCTACTCAAGTTAAAAAAGCTTAACTTT
>CAYZIE010000061.1:0-2209 GCA_964478385.1 uncultured Gammaproteobacteria bacterium | reverse complement strand
ATTCTTGACTGCAGCCTCCCGTAGGAGTCTGGGCAGTGTCTCAGTCCCAGTGAGACGGATCATGCTCTCACACCCGCTACCCGTCGTAGCCTTGGTAAGCCATTACCTTACCAACAAGCTGATGGGCCATAGGCTCCTCTCTATCCGAAAAACTTTACATAGGAATGACTTGTGTCCCCCCATGACTATCAGGAATTATTCCGAATTTCTTCGGGTTATGCCTAAGATAGAGGTAGATTACCAATGTGTTACTCTCCCGTTTGCCATGCTCTGCTTGCAGAGCATTCGACTTGCATGCCTTAAACATGCCGCCAGCGTTCACCCTGAGCCAGGATCAAACTCTCAAATAAAATTGAAATTTTGAATATAAAATTGACTAAAAGCTTTACACTTTCAAATTGTGGAAAATGTACAAATTGTTAAATAACTTTTTCCTTAAATAAACTTAAGAAAAAACAGCAATGCCTATACTATAGACACTTCTGTCTTTTCTCAAATGCAACTCTATTTTTTAATTTGCTACGCCTTTTTTATTTATTTAATAATGCTCCACTATATTAAAGGAAAATAACAAAATTGTCAAGTATTTTATGTCTATATTATTTTTGACAAAAAAAGAGTATAAGAGCATACTAAATATATATGTACATTAAAACCTAAACAAGGAGGAAAAACCATGAAACCCCAGAAACAAAACTCTTGTTATCACAACCTCCATAAGCATATTATTTTCCTTACTATTTTATTTTCATTATTGTTAATAAGTTCTGCATTTTCAAACTACAACCAAGAACAAGCAAACCAAGCAGATCAAGATACTATAGTTATTATAGACACAAATTATGAGACTGAATTAGAAAGACATCCATTGCTCGCAAGATTTTTTGACTGCTCAACAACTTGTTGCACACCAAATTTTTACCCATGTTCATCAGAGTATGAAGAAAATATATTTATAACCGAAACGGAATTAAAAAAAGAACTGAGAGAAAATTTTCAATTCTTTGTTAGGAACACTAATCATGGAATGGTCTTTGTAGGAATAAGGTATGAATTCTGATTACCACTAAATGCTCCCGTTAATTTATTATACAATATTTTAATGGGAGTTTTAATTTTGTTTAATATTTTTTCCAATTAGTGTTTTTAACTCTCCATTTTTTAATTTCTTTATGATGACCAGATAATAATATTTTAGGTACTTTAAGTTTTTTAAATACTTCTGGCCTAGTATACTGAGGATATTCAATATTAACTTTTTTATTACTAAATTTAGAAAAAGATTCTTCTTCTAAAGATTCTTGTTTACCTAAAACACCAGGCACTAAACGAGATACACTATCTATTATACAAGCAGCAGGTAATTCACCACCTGTTAGAATAAAATTACCTAAAGATATTTTTTCATCTATATAATTATCTATTCTAGCATCAATAGCTTCATAATGTCCTGCTATTAATATTATTCTTTTATACTTAGATAATTCTTTAGCTTTTTTCTGATCATATATTTCTCCTCTAGGACTCAAAAGAATAACTCTTGTGTTTTTATTCTTACGAGGATATATTTTTTTTAAAGCTTTATGCACAACATCTATTTTCATAACCATGCCAGGACCACCACCATATGGTGTATCATCTACTGTTTTATGTTTATCTAAAGCAGACTCACGAATATCATGAGTATATACATTAATCTTTTTTTCTTCCCTAGCTCTTTTTATAATAGAAGAGTTTAAATAACTATCTAAAGAGTCAGGAAATATTGATAATAAATCAAATCTCATACGTATATTTTATCATAAAAGAAAATTATAAACAAAAAATCCTCCATTTAAAGTAGAGGACTTTTTGATAAATGTAATATGAACAAAATTATAATTTTAAATCATCTACATCAGCTTCTGGTTTACTTTCAGTTGCAGGCGCATTACCTTTTTCTGGTTCGTAAACTTTCAAATTAACATAAGAATTATTCTTATTGCCAATTATACGTAAAAGTGTACGTAATGCTCTAGCTGTTTGACCTTGTTTACCAATTATTTTACCCATTTCTTCTGGGTTAACCTTTAAGGTCAAAAGAACACCTCTTTCATCGATTTCTCTTTCGATAACTACGTCTTCTGGTTTTTCAACCAATTCTTTAACGATAGTTTCTAAAAATTCTTTGTCTTGCATTTCTTTTTTGGTTAATAATTTTGTATATTAT
>CAYZIE010000060.1:0-2437 GCA_964478385.1 uncultured Gammaproteobacteria bacterium | reverse complement strand
CGCTTCGCGCGGCCAATTCGGTTGGCAAAATTCCTGAAAGTTTAATACTGGTGCCCTCACCAGGACTCGAACCTGGGACCGTTTGCTTAAGAGGCAACTGCTCTACCAACTGAGCTATAAGGGCATATTGATTATATGGTGCACCCGGTAGGAGTCGAACCCACAACCTACTGGTCCGAAGCCAGTTGCTCTATCCATTGAGCTACAGGTGCTTCAAGAAAATATACTAACATACTTATTAAAATATTTCAAGCTGATAAAATAGTTGTTATATAGAGTTTAAATATGCTAATGCAGTAGTTTCGTCAATAATATTATTAGATAATAATTCTTTTATATCTTGTTCCATGCTAAACATTTCCTGATCTGCGCTTGTTTGAATAACATTTTTAATTTGAGCAACTTTATTATCCCTAATAATATTAGCAACAGCTGGTGTATTAATTAATATTTCTCTAGCGGCTACTCTACCTTTATTTACCCTAGGAAGTAATTGTTGTGATATAATAGCTGTTAAAGAAATTGATAATTGTAGTCTTACTTGTGTTTGTTGATGAGCAGGAAATACGTCTACTATACGATCAATTGTTTGTGCAGCATCATGTGTGTGAAGAGTAGCTAGGACTAAATGACCAGTTTCAGCTAATGTAATAGTAGCAGCCATTGTTTCTAAGTCTCTTATTTCTCCTACCATGATAATATTAGGATCTTGTCTAAGGATATGACGTAACGCTTCTTTGAAACCTATAATATCAGTACCTACTTGTCTTTGTTTTATAATACTTTTTTTAGGTTCATGAATAAATTCTATAGGATCTTCTAAGGTTATAATATTAGCAAAACGAGTAGCATTAATTTTTTCTATCATTGAAGCTAATGTAGTAGATTTACCACATCCAGTAGGTCCAGTAACCAATATTAATCCAGATTCTTGATTAATTAATTGAGATGCTATATCAGGTAATCTTATCTCACTCATTGTAGGTATTTTTGTAGATATTACTCTAGCTACTAAACCAACCCTATCTTTTTCCCAATGTATATTTACACGATAACGAGAATATTTTGGTATTTCATATGAAATGTCTAACTCTCTTTCTTTTAAAAATTTATTTTTTTGTCTTTCAGTTAAAATACTGAAAATCGTTTTTTCAGCTTCGTTTTTATTTATAACTGGCATATCAGAAACAATTTTCAATTCCCCATCTATTCTTAGTATAGGTGGTTTTCCAACTATTATATGAAGATCAGAGGCTTCTTCTGTAGTAGCTTTTTGAAATAAAGTATTAATATTCATTTTTATTTTTTATAATTAATTTTATTATACCATATTTATGGTAAATAAAAAACGTAGATAATACCTACGTTTATATTTTATTAATTGTTTTATATTTTCTTATACATATACTTTTTAATATATAACTGTATTATTTCATAAGAAGTAAATAATGTATATGAATATATTATATTACTTAATAAAGTATTTTTAAAGAAAGGAACTGCTAAAGTATAACTTAATAATAGTCCTGATAAATCATGAGTATACCAGTTACCAAAAAACCAAACAGCAAAATTTGTTACAAAAAAGAATAATAGAGCAGAATATATTGGAGTAAATAATGTATTAATAATATTTTTATTATTTTTTAAATATATCCCTAGTAAATATATTATGAAAAAACTAGAATATACAGATAACATTATTCCAAAATGATAGAATCCAATAAATATATCAGAGATTAATAACGTTATAAAAGGAATAATTACTAATTTTTTATTATTAGCATATACACTAGTAAATAATATTATACTAGCTAAAGGAGAAAAATTAGGAGCATGAGGAATAAAACGAGCTAGTAAAATTATACTACTTATAATTAATATTAATATTATATTATTTTTTTTCATAATTAAAATTTAGATTTTTTGAATTCCCATTTGATATAATCTTTATCAATAGGGTGGTATTTATCAGCACTTATCATTGGCATTTCATTATTAACAGAATATTGCCAATATTTACTACCCTCACCATTTATTTTATCATTGATTTGAGTTATTAAAATACCCATTTCTCCATACTCCTTAAAATTAAATTCCCAATTTTGTTCTTCGCTTATATTTTTTGTTATAGCAAATAATGAATTACTCGGTGTATACTCAAAAGAATATATATTATCTTCTGAGAATATAAAATCAATTTTTATATTACCATTTTCATCAATTACTATATTTTTATTTTCATGTTTGCTATTCCATAGATAAAAAACCAAAGATATAGTTATTAATAGGATAAAAATTTTTAAATATTTTTTCATATATTTTTATTAATAATCAATTCCAGATCTAGCTGGTATATTATTATTTATATAATGTTTTACATCTTGCATATTAGTTACTAAATCAGCTTTTTCTATTATTTCTTTAGGACAATATC
>CAYZIE010000059.1:0-2573 GCA_964478385.1 uncultured Gammaproteobacteria bacterium | reverse complement strand
TTTAAAGTTTAATTTATAGAATTTAATTATTTTATCAACTATTTTTTTTCTTTCTACAACTTTTTCTAACCAAAATTTTAAGTATTTTTCACCCTTTTTAGTTATTGTATATATTTTTTTACTTTCATTATTATAAACAACTAATCTATCCTTACTCATTCTTTTTAATGTAATATATATAGTACCAGTCTTAGGTTTTAACTCACCATTTGTAAATTCTTCAATTTTTTTAATTAATTCATAGCCATAACTAGGTTTAGTATATATAATTTTTAAGATTATATATTGTAAACCAAAGTGTTCAAAATTTTTAGTAATCTTATCTTTCATATTTTATATTATATATAACATTGTTACATATTTTTAAGAAAAAAGCAATTAAAAACCATACACAGAATGTATATGGTTTATGTTTATATATTTTTTACTAGTATCTTATCTATATACTGTAGGATAACTAGATGCTCCACTGTATTTTTCACATGCTCCTATAATAACTTTACCATTTGCATCTTTATATAAATAATATTGTGTATGATATCCTTCTGTTCCATATGCATGCGTAGGATCTGTAGGTCCTACACCAATATACCCTCCAGTTATTAACCCGGCTATACTTACTAAATTAGTAGTAGTAGTAGCAGTACAATGACTTGCACTATGTGTTCCACCAGTAGTAGTTGCAATATGATATGTAGCACCATTTGTAGTGCTAGTTACATAAGATCCACTATTATCTACAGCATATTTCATATATGCATCAGCAATAGCTGTAACATCAGACCAACGTTGTGCATCCTGTGCTTCTCCAATACGTTTAGCAGGATTAACTGCTACAAATGTAGCTGCTGCTAATAATGCTATTATAGCAACAACGATTATTAACTCAATTAAAGTAAAACCCTTTTTATTCATATATTTATATTAATTATATATATAATATCATATTTTTTAAAAAAATAAAATATTTAAAGTTTATTTAATTCTAATTCTACTTTTAATTTAAATAATTCTAATTCTTCATCGTATTCTAATAATTCATAATTACTAGAAGATATTGTATATTCTTTATACTTTTCTTGTTCTTTGTTTAAGAATAATAATCTATCTTTAACACTATTATTAGATACAGACATAAAAGAATAATCCATTTCTAATGTAATAGGCATTTCTTCTACCCAATCTTCTTCTAATGGTATTGTATTTAATAATTCAGAGTTTAATATATATGGAATGATATAATATCCATCTTTAATATATATATTATTTATTTCTTCTAGTATATATTTATTTGGTGTTAATAATATATTATTAACAATTTCTGTAAAAAATAAATTACTAGGTTCTTCTTGTGAATATTCTGTTATAATATTATATTCTTCTCCAAAAACAAAATTATCCATACCCCCAGGAATAACCAAACCTATATTAACCTCTCCTTGTAATATATATGGTTTATATAATAGATTAAGTATAGGTTTTTTAAATAAATATAATATAATTAATAGTATTAATACTCCTAAAGATATTAAAACATATATATTTTTAAATAATTTTTTAAATTTATCAATTAAATCTTTAAAACTAAATAATTTAATATTTTTAATACTTTCAAACTTTTTAGAAATATTCATACTCTTAGGAGAAGAATATAAATTAAAATCTAGGCTAATATTAGCTAATTTAGCTAATCCTAAAGCATTAATATATTTACTAGAATCTACTGAAGTTAATATTTTTTTACTATCTATAAATGGTTTACCTATAATAGTTTGAATACCTAAATTATTATTAAAATATTTATCTATATTTTTAATCTGAGCAGATCCACCTATTAATATTATTTTATCTATACTTCTATTAAAAGTACTTTCATAATATTTTATATACCTTTTCAATTCATCAGTAACTGGCTGTAGTTGACCTTGACTTATTAACATTATCTTTCCGTCTCCAGCTTTAGAAGTTAAACCTATTTCTTTTTTCTTTTCTTCTGCTATAGAATATGGAATATCTAATTTAGCTGATATAACTTTAGTAATATTATCACCTGCCCTACTTATATTTATACTACTATTTAATTTATTATTAAAAAATACAGAAGCAATAGTTGTTCTTGCGCCTATATCTAATAACAGTACAGTTTTATCTTTATTATCTTTTTCTAAACCAGCTAAAGAAGAAATAGCTTCTGGCACTATACCTTCAATTTCCATATTCATTTCTTCGAAAAGAGATATAAAGCTATTTATAACATCTTTTTTAACTGCTATGTATAAATATTCATTAGTATCATTAGTAGTAGTTATTAATTGTTTATCAGCTATAATATTATCTATTGGTACTGGTATAAATTCTTCTGCTTTATGTTTTAATGCAGACCAAAGATCTTGTTTTTTTAATTTCTTTGGTAAGGATATTATATATGTAAAAACTTGAGATTCAGGCAATGATATAAATACTTTTTTACCTAAAAACTTACCATTTTTTAATAATTCCTTCAAAGCTTGTTTTAATCTTTCTTTATCTAAAATCTTACCATTATCTACAATATCTGGAGATAAACGATAACG
>CAYZIE010000058.1:0-2608 GCA_964478385.1 uncultured Gammaproteobacteria bacterium | reverse complement strand
GTAAAAG
Organism: uncultured Gammaproteobacteria bacterium; assembly: GCA_964478385.1. Taxonomy (GTDB): domain Bacteria; phylum Patescibacteriota; class Patescibacteriia; order UBA1558; family GWA2-36-10; genus UM-FILTER-36-13. The sequence continues at coordinate 2,601 of CAYZIE010000058.1, read as the reverse complement.
CAAAGAAAATACCGGGTATAGCTGAGATTATCGGCCCTAAGAAAGGAACAATTTCAAATATACCAGCTATCAATGCTAGTATCAAAGCATATTTAACACCTAATATCTTTAAACCAATAAATGTTAAACAAAATATAATTAAAGATAATAGTAATTGTCCTCTTAACCAATATCCTAATCTATGTTGTATTTTACTAATAGTATCAGAAACATATTTTTTATGCTTACTAGGAGTAACACTTTGTATGAATTTTTTCATGCCCTTTTCATGAACAGTAAGATAGAAAGTTATAACTAAAACCATAAAGAATGACATGACTCCACCAAATAATGAAGAAACAAAATTAAATGCACTAGTAGTAGCTTGAGTTAAACTTTTTGTAATGTCAGAAAAATTAGTTGTAACAGCTTCTGTTTTACCAATATTACCATCACCATATAATCCTTGTAGTCCTTCATTCATTCTAGAATATACATCAGGAAAAGATTTAGACATATCTTTAATTTGATCAGCTATTGGTATTGTTAACATGTATATAGCTGCACCTATAAATCCAATAAATATTATATAGACTAAAATAATACTTAAAGCTCTTGGTATTTTTTTATTTTGTAACCAATCTACTAATGGATCAAAAGCAGATGATAGAATTATAGCTACAAAAAGTAAAGCTAAAACATCTTTAATTAAAAAAATAAATGTAATAGCTAATAGTATTATTAATATTTTAATAATACTCTTTGTTGAAATTGAAATTGATTGAGTAGACATAATTTATTTTGTTAATATTTTTATAAATTTATTTTTATTATTGAATGGACCTATTACAGCTAAATTAACTTTTTTCCAATCTATGATTTCTTTAGCTATATCATTTATTTGTTTTAATGTAAGCTTTTCTACTTCTTTTAATCTTTCGTCTAAATCTTTAATTTTTTCATCAAATAATTCTTGACCTGCTAAAAAGTTTAAGTGATTAACAACATTTTCCATCTTTAGTGTAAATCTACCCTTAATATTATTTTTAGCTTTTTCTAATTCTTCTTTACTTACTCCTTTATTTTTTATCTTATTTAATTCTTCTTTTATTAATTCTATTGCTGTATATATTTTTTCTTTATTAAGTCCAGCATGTACAGCAAAAGAACTTATATCTTCATAACCATGTATTGATGATTTTATAAAATAACATAAACCTCTTTTTTCCCTTATCTCTAAAAATAATCTTGAACTCATAGTTCCACCTAATATATTAGCTAAGACTTGAGTTGCTAAAAATCTTTTATCCTTGGAACTAACATTTCTAAAACCTAATATTAACTGTACTTGTTCTACATTATTCCTTTTAATAATCTCTACTTTTGGTTTAGTTTGTTTAAAAGATTTTACTTTATTAATTTTAACTTTTTTTTCTTTTTTTACTATTGGGAATAATTGATCAACTAATTTTAATACTTTCTCTTCATTAAACTTACCAGCTATTCCTATAATACAATTACTATTATAGTAAAACTTTTTATAATAACTATACAATGAACTACGAGATATATCTTGTATATTCTTTCTAGGACCTGCAATATTATATCCTAATTTAGTACCATGATATATTAAACTTTCAAAAACATCTTCAATATACATCAGAGGATTATCCTCATACATATTTATCTCTTCTATAATAACCCCTCTTTCTCTATCTATATCATCTTTATTAAACTTAGAATTATTAATCATATCTGATAACATATCTACTGATAATACAATATTACTACTATTTGATTTGATATAGTAACCAGTATGATCCTTACCAGTAAAAGCGTTATACTCAGCACCTATACTATCTAATTCTTTACTAATAGTTGCTGTATCAGGTCTTCTTTCTGTACCCTTAAACATTAAATGTTCTACAAAATGTGATGCACCATTATTTTTTAAATTCTCTTGCCTACTTCCTACTTTGTATAATACCTCAAAAGTAACAGACCTAGAATCTTTTTTAGGAACTAAGAGTATCACTAAACCATCTTTTCTAACTATTCTTTTATACATTAAATTTATCTTCAAAATATTTTTTTAACTCAGATATATCTATTCTTTCTTGTTCCATAGTATCTCTATCTCTTATAGTAACTTGATTATCTTCTAAACTATCAAAGTCTACTGTTAAGCAATATGGTGTACCTATTTCATCTTGTCTTCTATATCTTTTACCTATACTACCTGTTTCATCATACTGTATTCTGTAATCCTTAACTAAAATATCATAAACTTCTTTAGCTTTATTGGTTAAAGGTTCTTTTTTAGATAATGGTAATATAGCTATTTTAATAGGTGCTAACTTAGAATGTAATCTTAATACTACTTCTTTTTCTTTAATACTCTTAGTTGTAGTACTTCTACCACCTTCTATTTCATCATATGCTTCCATTAAAAACATTAACAATGCTCTATCTACACCTATTGATGTTTCTACTATATTAGGAATATACTCTTCTTTATCTTCCTTAACTGTTAATTTTTGTTTAGAAAACTTTTGATGCTGTGTTAAATCAAAATCACCTCTATTATGTATTCCTTCTAATTCTTTAAATGAATCTTTTTTA
>CAYZIE010000057.1:0-2750 GCA_964478385.1 uncultured Gammaproteobacteria bacterium | reverse complement strand
TATAATTGGTTTAAATAATATGGATTTATCAATAATTATTTTAAATTATAATAATAAGAATTTAGTAAAAGAATTATTAAATAATTTTAAAGAGCTTAATTTAAAATATAGTTATGAAATAATAGTTGTAGATAATGCCTCATATGATGGTATAGATGAGGTTGTTAAACAATTTCCTGATATTAAGTTTATACAAAGTGAAAAGAATAAAGGTTTTGCATATGGTAATAATCTTGGTATTAAAAAAGCTAAGGGTAAATATATTATGATCTGTAATCCTGATTTAGCAATACTTTCCAATGCTATTGATATAATGTATGAGTATATGGAAAGTAATAAAGAAGTTGGTTTAGCTGGACTTAGATTAATTAATGCAGATAAAAGTATACAGTATTCTTGTACTACATTTCCTAATTTTAGATTACCATTCTATAGAAGAACATTTTTAAGTAATACTAAAAAGGGTAGAGTATGGTTACATAATTATTTAATGAAAGATTTAGATCACTACAATAACCATTATGTTCCAGCTTTATTTGGTGCTTGTATGATTATACGTAAGTCTTGTTTAGATAAGGTTGGATTATTAGATGAAAGATATTTTATGTATATGGAAGATTTAGATTGGTCTAGAAGGTTTTGGGAACAAGGATATAAAGTTGCATATATTGGTAAAGCTGAAATAATACATTTACATAGAAGGCAGTCTGTAACAGATAATTTATTTAAAACTTTGTTTAATAAATCTGCTCGTAGTCATATAATTAGTTTTCTTAAATATTTAATCAAGTTTAAGAATAAAGAATTACCTAAAGTAAAATAAAAAACCCTCTTTTTCTAAAGAGGGTTTAATAGTTAACTTACTTTTTTATCGCCTTGAATTATAATTAAATCTTTAGTTCTGTTCCATAATGTAGGAACTTTTGTTCTTATAATATGAGCATCTATTAAACCAATATTATAATTGTCTATTAATTGTTTTCCTGCTTCTATCCTATAAATAGGAACTAAGTTTATTATAAGACGTAAGTCTTGTTTAGGTGGTTTAAGCTTTAAAAGCTCTATAGCAGCTTCTATTCTTAAAACAGGTACCATTTCAATAACAGATACTAAATTACCCATTAAAAAATATCTATTTCTTGGATTTCTTTTAAGTAATTCTTCACCAATTTCAAGTTTAATGTCGGTGTTAAGATATAGCATGTCTCTTAATATAATAATAGGACAAAGTTTAAGACAGAATATTTTTAGTTGCCTCATTAATCTCACATCTAACCTCCTTTGTTATTGTAAGGAACAATAATATTAATATATACTTTTATTAAATATATTGTCAAGGTATGCTACTTGATTTTAACCTTGATTTTAGGTATTATATATACATAATTAAATATTTAAAAAATACTATGAAAGTCAATATTAATGACGAGTATCAACAAAGACTAGAAAAAAGAGAAAGAATAAAAGAGTTGGGTATAGAATTACATCCAGCTAAATTTCTTGATAAAAAGAGTAGTAAAGAAGTATTAGAATTAGCAGAAAAAAAAGGTGTAGAAGATACTGATAAAGTAATGAAATCTAGTAAAAAGAGTATTAGAATAGCAGGAAGAATGATGACATATAGATCTCATGGAAAGATATCTTTTTCTCAATTACAAGATTTTGAAGGTAGAATACAAATTTCTTTTATCAAAGGTATTACTAAAGTAAATAATCTAGATGAAGATAAATTAGCACATCATAAGTTTTGGGATAAACTACTAGACATAGGGGACTATATTGGGGTAGATGGAGAACTATTTAAAACTAAACATGGTGAAATAACATTATTAGTTAAAGAATTAACTTTCCTTGGTAAAGCATTAAGACCTATGCCAGAGAAATTTCATGGTCTAGCAGACGAAGATATTATACTTAGACAAAGATATTTAGATACTTTAATTAATGAAGATACAAGAAAAAGATTTAAACTTAGATCTGACCTTATCAAAACAATTAGAAAGTTTCTTTGGAAGAATGACTTTGATGAAGTAGAAACTCCTTCTTTGGAATATAAAGCCACGGGAGCTTCAGCTAAGCCATATTATACCCATAATAATGCATTAGATTTAGATCTAGTATTAAGAATATCTCAAGAACTACCTTTAAAGAAAATAATATTAGGTGGTTTTGAGAGAATATTTGAAATCGGTAAAGCATTTCGTAATGAAGGTGTAGATCCTTCTCATCTTCCAGAACATACTCATTTTGAATGGTATGTAGCATATTGGTCATATGAAGAGAATATGAATTTTGTAGAAGAAATGATTAAGTATTTAATTAAAGAATTAGATTTAAATTCTGTAATACCAGTTAAAGATAAAGATGGTAGAGTAAAAAAAGTTGATTTTAACAAGAAATGGAAAAGAATTAATTATGTAGATTTAATTAAAAAAGATTGCGGTATAGATATTACTGAAGTAAAAGAAGTTAAAGAATTAAGAAAATTGGTTAAAAAGAAAAAAATAGATATTCCAGATATGAATAAGATGGGATATGCTACTTTAGTTGATTATTTGTATAAAAAAGTAAGTAGACCAAAGATTATAGGTCCTGCTTTCTTATACAATTACCCTAAAGCAATACAACCCTTAGCGAGGACCAATGATAAGAATGAAGACATGGTAGATCAATTCCAATTAGTAATTAATGGTTGGGAAATGTTAAAAGGGTATTCTGAGTTAGTAGATTCTGTAGATCAAAAGGAAAGA
>CAYZIE010000056.1:0-2915 GCA_964478385.1 uncultured Gammaproteobacteria bacterium | reverse complement strand
CATTATTTTTTATCTTTATCATCAACTTCTTCAAAATCTCCTTCTACTGTTTTTTCTTCTTTATTTTCTTCTGATTGAGCTCCTGGTGCTTGTTGTTGTTCTTGAGCTTGTTGTTGATACATAGCTGTACCTATTTTTTGAACAACTTCTTCTGCTTCTTTCATTACTTTTTTAATTTCTTCAATATCTTCACTATCTTTAACTTTTTTCAAAACTTCCATTTTCTCCTCTATTTCTTTCTTGTCTTCATCTTTTAACTTATCACCATTTTCTTTCATTAACTTCTCTGTTTGGAATATAATATTCTCAGCATTATTTCTAACTTCTACTTCTTCTTTTTTCTTCTTGTCTTCATCAGCATGAGCTTCAGCATCTTTCTTCATTTTCTCTACTTCTTCATCACTTAAACCAGATGAAGCTGTTATAGTTATCTTTTGTTCTTTATTAGTAGCTTTATCTAAAGCTTTAACATTTAAAATACCATTAGCATCAATATCAAAAGAAACTTCAATTTGAGGAACACCTCTTGGTGCTGGGGGAATGCCTGATAGATTAAATCTACCCAATGTTTTGTTATCAGCAGCCATTTGTCTTTCTCCTTGTAATACATGTATCTCTACAGTATCTTGGTTATCTGCTGCTGTAGAAAATATTTGACTTTTAGAAGCAGGAATAGTTGTATTTCTTTCTATCAAAGGTGTTCTAACAGCACCCATAGTTTCAATACCTAAAGTTAAAGGAGTAACATCTAATAATAATACATCTTTAACATCACCTTGTAATACACCTGCCTGAACTGCAGCGCCCATAGCTACCACTTCATCAGGATTAACAGTAATATTTGGTTTTTTACCAAAGAATTCTTCTACTTTCTTTTGTACTAAAGGCATTCTTGTCATACCACCTACTAAAATAATTTCTTCAATATCTTTAGTTTCTAACTTAGCATCTTTCAAAGCTTTTTTACATGGTTCTAATGTTTTTTCTACTAAATCACCTATTAATTCTTCTAGTTTAGCTCTGGTCATTTTCATTACTAAATGTTTAGGACCAGATTCATCTGTTGTTATGAACGGTTGATTAATCTCTGTTTCTGCAGTAGAAGATAGTTCTATCTTAGCTTTTTCTGCAGCTTCTTTTAATCTTTGTAATGCTAAATTATCTTTAGATAAATCAATACTTTCTTGTTTTCTGTATTCATCAATTATCCAGTTTATTATAACTTGATCAAAATCATCACCACCTAAATGAGTATCACCATTAGTAGCTTTTACTTCTACAGTGTCTTCTGAAACATCTAGTATAGATACATCAAAAGTACCGCCACCTAAATCATATACTACAACTTGTTGATCTTTTTTCTTATCAAAACCATATGCTAAAGCTGCAGCTGTAGGTTCGTTTATAATTCTCTTAACATCTAAACCTGCTATTTTACCAGCATCTTTAGTAGCTTGTCTTTGAGAATCATCAAAGTAAGCTGGAACAGTTATTACTGCTTCAGTTATTTTCTCGCCTAATCTTTCTTCAGTATCAGCTTTAATCTTTTGTAATATCATAGCAGATACTTCTTGAGGACTATGTTCTTTATCACCCATTTTAACTTTAACACCTTCCCCTGCTTGAACTATACTATATGGTACAGTTTTAATATCTTCTGATATTTGATCATCACTAAATTTACGACCTATTAATCTTTTAACAGAAAATATAGTATTCTCTGCATTGGTAACTGCTTGACGTTTAGCAGATAACCCCACTAATCTTTCTTTATTTTTAGATATAGCAACAATAGAAGGAGTAGTTCTATTACCCTCTTTATTTTCTAATATTTTTGGTTTTCCACCTTCGATTACAGCAAAAGCTGAATTTGTTGTTCCTAAATCAATTCCTAAAATTTTTCCCATACATTTATTTATTTAATTTTCTTATATTATTTAAAAATCCATCATCTATTTCATCATAAATGTTTAAAACATCATCAGATGATAGACTATTACTATTTGCAAAATCTACTACTTCATGTGCTTGTAAGTCAGTTAGTATAGCATTACCTATTACTCCTTGAGACATAGTAGCAAACTTTGTTAATAGGCTAGCTCCACAGCTTAAACAAGAAGCATAAGTTAACATGCCAGATTCATTTTCATCTAAAACTTGAATCATAGATTGTTTATATTCTAACTCACAAACTGGACATTTTTTAATTAGTCTCAAATTAAGAGACATATCTGGATTACTTATCATTATTTTTTATCTATATTAATTTTAATACTCTTAGACTTTATCTCACCTTCTTTAGGCAAGGTTATAGTTAATAATCCATTTTTAAAATCTGCTTTTACCTTATCAACTTTAACAGAAGAAGGTAATGCTACAGAACGATGAAAAGAACCTGTGCGAACTTCTTTTTTATAATAATTCTTCTCGTCTATTTCACTAGTACTTTTTCTAGTACCATCTACAGTTAAAATATCTTCTTTAATACTAATATCAACATCTTCTGGTTTAATACCAGCTAAAGTTGTTTCAACTACAATATTTTTTTCATTTTCATATACATCCATTGCAGGAACAAAACTTGATAAACCTTTTTCTAGGTCTTCAAATGTATCTACAAATGGACTCCATCTAATTAATGACATATGTTTTTCCTTTCTTAATCTAAATTATTTATTATTACCTTTGAAGGCCTAATTATATTATTATCTATACTATATCCACTTTCTTTTTCTTCTAGTATTTCTTGATCTTTTTTCTTCTTATCTTTTATTTGATCAATAGATTCATGTAATTCTGTATTAAATACCTTACCTACACTTTCTATCTTTTTTATATTATTATCTTGTAAAAATGTATTCCACATCTTTAGTATATGCTCTAAACCTACAGCCCATTGACTTTCTTTCTGATCT
>CAYZIE010000055.1:0-3197 GCA_964478385.1 uncultured Gammaproteobacteria bacterium | reverse complement strand
GCCAAGAAGATAATTCTAAAACAGGTAAACTATTCTTCTTTAATTTATCTAATACTGTAAACATTGGTGTAGTAGCAATATTACCTGCTAAAACATTATTCTTTATCTTACTTTTTAATATTTTATGAGTTAAAGTAGAGGTAGTTGATTTACCCCTTGTGCCAGTTATACCAATTACTTTACTAGGATATAGCCCGAAGAACATTAAAGCTTCATTAATAATGGGTATATTATTATCTCTGGCTCTTAATATATATTTAGAATCTCTTGGTACTCCAGGATTTTGTATAATCAAATCTTGATTTTCAAAATCTTTTAACTTATGTTTTCCTAATGTATATTGTATATTTTTAGAACCCTTTATCTTATTAATCATATCTAAACTTTTTTTTAATTCTTTTTTAGTTTTTAAATCAGTAATGGTAAGTTTTACATCTTTTTTTAATAACCATTTCACAACAGAAACTGCACCACCATGCAGTCCTAGACCCATTACTAATATTTTTTTATCTTTAAATGTATTTACCATAATCTAAGATCTATTATTGCTATTATTAAACCTAGTACAGCTAATACAGCTGCTATAACCCAAAAACGCATAACAACCTTTGTCTCTGGCCAACCCCTAGCTTCAAAATGATGATGTATAGGTGCTGATAAAAATACTTTCTTTTTTCTAAACTTCTTAGAAGTAAGTTGTATAATAACAGATAAAGATTCAAAAAGAAGTAAAAATCCTATTATAGGTAATAATAAAGGATAACCAGTTAACATAGCTACTATACCTAATGCAATACCTAAAGACATTGCACCTGTGTCACCCATAAAAAATCTAGCAGGATTAATATTAAACCAAAGAAAAGAAAGTAATGCACCTATTATAACTCCACAAAAAGCAGCTAAATTATAGTCCCCCTTAACAAAAGCTATTGTTCCATAAGAAACAAAAGCAGCTAAAACTATACCTCCAGCTAAACCATCTAAACCATCAGCTTCATTAACAGAAAAAGCAGTAGAAACTAAAATAAAGATAAAAAAAGGAATAAACCACCAACCCAAATGGAATAATCCAATAAATGGTACTCTAACTACATCCCAATCTAATTTAAAATAAAACCACCAAGCTCCAAAAATAGCTATCAATGTATATATCAATAATCTATGTTTAACATTTAAACCACCACCCTTTCCTCCTCCTTGTCTAGTAATATTAAACCAATCATCTAATAAACCAACTAAAGCTGAAGCAACTAAAGCACCCAAAGGTAAATATGTTTCTCTTCTAGTTAAAAAATTAAAGTTAGCTAAAAAAGAATCAGGAAATATTTTACTAATCCATAGAGATACTAAAGCTAAAATTAAAACAGTAAACCAAATTAATACACCACCCATAGTAGGTGTACCTGCTTTACTTTTATGTAGTCTAGAAAAAATAGGTGTAGAACCTTCACCTCTAATATTTTTAACTAATTTAAATTTATACAAAAAATGAGTCCAAACAGGTGTTAAAAGAAAAGCTAATATAAAACTTAAAGAAGTTAAAACTAAAATTTTAATAATTTCTAAATCTGGTATCATATATTGTAGTTAAGTATATTATATAAATAAATAAAAACCATTGAATTTAATAATAAAATGGTTGTTAGTAAAAAATAAGAAAAAACCCTTTTTCTTTTCCAAAAATATACAGTTAAAAAAAGATTTAAGATAAACAAAACTAAAACAATACTTGGTATTATATATAACCAATTAGAATTAGCTAAAACATCAATTCCAGAATAAATATTATAATGTAAAACAGCTATAGGACTTTTAATTATTTTTCTAAAAAAAAGTAAAAACCATTGCCCTATAAACAATAATAAAGAAATATTTAATAAATAAAAAGATAGTTTATCTTTGTATAAAACTTTAATTGTTTTAATTAATAACATAGTAATATAAAGTTTAACATAAATTAATAAAAAAATCTATTCATTATTAGAACAGATTTATTCATAATGTGTCAAGAAATTTAAACTGCTATTACTTCTTTTACTTCGGGCATTTCTGCCTTTATCTCTTCTTCTATTAAATTCTTTAAAGTAAAATCTGCCATAGGACAATGAGAACATGCTCCTGTTAAAGATAATTCTACTATACCTTTTTTCTTATCATATTTAATCAATTGAACATCTCCACCATCTCTTTGTAATGTTGGCCTTATTTTATTTAATATCTTTTCTAATTTTTTCATATTATTTTTTTAAACTTTTAATTTTATTACCTGCTTCTAATAAAGCATCAAAAGTACCTGTATCTAACCAATACCCATCATAAACATATACTTTTAATTTATTTTTTTTTAAATATATATTATTAAGATCTGTAATTTCTAATTCACCTCTTTTTGAAGGTTTTAATGACTTAGCTTTTTCTATCACAGAATTATCATATACATATAATCCCGTTACTGCAAAATTACTCTTTGGATTCTCTGGTTTTTCTTCTATACTAATAGCTTTTTTATCTTTATCAAACTTCACTACACCAAATCTTTTAGGATCTTTAACTTGTTTAGCAAATACATGACTACCTGTTTTAAATTCTTTAATACCTTTTTCTAAAAATTTATCATCACCAACAAAAAGATTATCACCTAATATCATAGTTACATTATCTTCTCCAATAAAATTATCTCCTAGAATAAAAGCTTGAGCTAAACCTTCTGGTTTATCTTGAACTTCATATGATATTTTAATATTAAAATCTTTACCACTACCTAATAGTTTAACAAAATTACCAATATTAACTGGATCTGAAATTAACAATATATCTTTTATTCCTGCATTTATTAAAGTTTTCAAAGGATAAAATATCATTGGTTTATCATATATTGGTAATAACTGTTTACTAGTTATTTTAGTTAATGGGTGTAATCTAGTTCCAGCACCACCTGCTAATATTATTCCTTTCATATGTTTTCTTTATATTTATTTAAAGTATCTTCTAATGCTTCTTTTACAGGTCTCATCTTAATTCCTAATTTTTTTAAATTATCAGATCTCATTATATTATTTGATCTTTTTTCTTTAGCTAATCCTAAATCAACTAATTCTTTTTCTGTAATCCATTCATTATTATGACTACTATCTACTATATTATGATACATGTCAATAATTTCTTTATGCCTTATACTACCAGGATTAACTACATGA
>CAYZIE010000054.1:0-3353 GCA_964478385.1 uncultured Gammaproteobacteria bacterium | reverse complement strand
CGCAGTTCAAGTCTGCGTGACGGCTCCAGTTTAATACAGCTTAAAGCTGTTTTTTATTTAATTAAAAAATGATATAATTAATATATGAAAAAGTTAAATTTAGTATCTTTAAGTTTAGTTATATCAACAATAATATTAAGTATTGTTATATTAAAATATTTACCAGACAAAATGATAACTCATTGGGATTTTGAAGGTAATGCTAATGGTTGGAGTAATAAATATTTTTTTACATCTTTGATGTCAGGAATGATATTATTTATGTATTTTTTATTTTCTTTTTTACCAAAGATTGATCCTAAAAAAGATAATTATATTAAATTTAATGATTTTTATAATTCATTTAAATTAATAATGATATTATTTCTATTTTTAATGTATATTATAACAATATTAATTAATTTAGGTTTTGATATATCTGTTTCCAAACTAGTTTCTTTAATAGTTGGATTATTATTTATATACATAGGTATATATATGAAAAAGATAAAATCTAATTGGTTTGTAGGTATTAGAACTCCTTGGACACTATCTAATGATATTGTATGGGAAAAAACTCATAAATTTGGTGGTAAGATATTTGTAATAATAGGGGGATTATTTTTAATATCTTCATATTTACCTTTTTTTATTTTTAAATATATTATCTATTTTATAGTCCTAAGTATTTTAAGTATTATTATTTATTCTTACTATACATATAAACAAATAACTAAGTAACATTGACATTATTCTAAATATATGCTTTAATATGGTATTATTTAGAACATTAAAAACACAAAACAAAACAGCTTTAAAAAGCTGTAAGAAGGAGGAATGTCATGGAAATGTTAGAAGGACTGTTTAATCGGTTAACTGCAAATCATGTTGGATTTGTAAACCTTTACTTTTGGGATCTTTTAGTAGGAGTTATTTGCTTAATTCTGCTTTATGCTTTTGCTAACCCAGATGAAGAAGGAATAAAAAAGAAGAATTGGATTGGTATTCTTGTTACCTTAGTAGCATATTCAATCTTTTTCTTTGCTAGGCATAAGAATGTTAATATTGATTTTACCGGATTTAATTTTGGTAAGATTGATATTAATTGGTCTAAAACGATATTTGCTTTTATTTTTATTGCTATCACTATTCTCCATTCTAGATTTATCTGGATTAGAGAATGGCCAGACACTAGAATAAAGGTACAAAGTTTAGTTTCGTTTTTGATTTTTATGCTTTCAGTGTTAACAACAGTATTATTTAATCTTTATTGGATAATTGCTGTTGCTGTACTTAGTTACTTTATTGCTTGCGTATATACTGTTCCGATTAGAAGAAGATGGGTAATCACTATATTTGAAAGACCATTTTTTTCCAATTGGATACTTATACGAAAAAGTAAAAAGTTTAATCTTGAATTTGATGTTATAACATGTGTTGATAGTCAAGATTCAGTTTTTCTGGATAATGGCTATAATATCATACTTTTAGCATCATGGTTGCCAGGTTTTAATCTTATACCACTAGATTATGTAAGGACAGAGAAAAGGTTTCAAACCGAACAACTTCCTACTAATGATCCTGAAGATGATGATACAGCAGGAGGAACTCTGTCTATTGATTACAAGGTCTGGTTTAAGATTAATTATTGGCCAAAGAATTTTCTCAAGTTAGACGATGATGATCGTAATGACCTAGATAATGTTATAAAACGCATTATCGAAGGAATATTAGCTGAGAGAATTTCTAAGGTTAATGGTCTTAATATGGCTATGACAATGGATTCTAAGGATAAAGATGATATTTTAAAGGCTGATGGCTCTAGAGAAATTCAGTCAATAATATCAAACGATGTACTTGTATTCATGAAAAAGGAGATCCTTAAACATACAGGAGCTCTTTTAATGAATATAACTATACTTGATCGTAATCCTGATGAAATAATCCAAAAGGAACAGAATAAACTTACAGTTACCAGAACACAAATTGAGGAAGCTAAGCTTCAGAAGCAACTTCAAGAAGCGCTTGGCGCTGCTGAAGGAGCTAAGGTTGTTGCTCAATTACGTTCTATTCAAAGAGCTTTGGCTACCAATAATGACAAAGAAGATCCTGATGTGTCAGAAATGGACAAAGCTCAAGAAGGTGCTGTTTCCTTGTTTACAATACTTAAAACCATGGAAAGTAATAATAAGATTATTCTTCCAGCTGGTTTGCTTGATAAACTTGGATCTGTTTTAAGTACTTAAGTACATATAAACCCCTGTTATTAATTTAACAGGGGTTTCTTTTTTTACATAAAGTATGTTATAATATGAGTATAATAATTAAACATAAAAACATGGCAGATACTATACAACAATTTGTCGATGGCATAATTGAAAGAGCTGGTATAAATAATATGCCTGAAGACTTTAAAAAAGAGTATACAGAAAAATTAAGTGCCGAAGCAGAAAAGCGTATTGGTATGATGGCTTTAGAAGAATTAGATGAGAAAGGTGTAAAAGCTTTTGAGCAATTTATGCAGGATAATAAATCTCCAAAATCTAAAGAAATGTTGGAGTTTTTTAATACTCATATTCCTGAATTTACTGAAAAAGTAAAGAATACACTACAAGTATTCTCTGATGAATTTGTTCAAGGTGCTGAAAAATTAAAAGGTACTAAATTAGATTAATTAAAAAAAATATGTCAAAAGACAAAGACAATAAATTTAAAGAAACTTTAGATGAAATTGTTGGATTAAAAGATCAGTTAATAAATCAAATTGATGGCATTATTGATAGGATTAACAAGGATATGAATAATAAGAAAGCAGAAATAGAATCTGAAGAAAGGGTAAAAATTAAAGATATTTTAGATAAAATAAACAATAAACTATAATTATATGTCAAAAGAAGATTTAAAAGGAACAACAGAGGGTATAGATAAAAAAGAAGATATAGAACAAAGTGAAGAAGAGAAGACTATAGTAGGTATTACCCAAGAAATTGAAAGTAGTAGTACTAGATTAAAACACGTTATTGGAGAAGCTGAATCTACTGGAGCTTTTATTCAGCAAATGCAAGTTGTAGTTGAAGGAGGTAGACTTAATGAAACTGCATCATTTTTATTGAAAAAGATATTTGAACTTGAGTATGAATTAAAAAAGAAGGAAAGAACTAGTAAAAGTAAAAATACAAGAATTAAGAATTTGACAGATCAAATAAAAGATTTACACACAACAATAAATGATCTACAAAATACAATAAATATAGGAAATGAAGGTGAGGAAGATAGTATAATAGAAGAGTCAGAAGAAACAGAAACACAAGAAGAGTCAGAAGAACCAGTAATTCCACCACCAGAGCCAGATCTAGAGGAAAATGCTACTGAAC
>CAYZIE010000053.1:0-3627 GCA_964478385.1 uncultured Gammaproteobacteria bacterium | reverse complement strand
CAGAAAATCTTTAAATTTTACTTGGGAATCTTTAGAATCTGCTCAAAAAGGATTAATTAATATAGTTAAAGAAATAGCCTATTATGATAATCCTAAGATAGGTTGTGCAGAGTTTGAAAAAGAGTTTTATGAAGCTCTGGGTGATGATTTGAATACTTCTAAAGCATTATCTGTGTTACAAGCTGTAATTGATTCCGATTATCCTAGTGAAGCTAAGTTAGAAACTATATTAAAGATGGATAAAATATTAGGTTTAGATTTAGATAATTTAAGAAAAAAGATTTTAAATATTCCTGAAGAAGCTAAAGAATTATTAAAACAAAGACAAGAAGCTAGGGATAATAAAGAATGGGAAGAGTCTGATAAGTTAAGAGACGAATTAGAAATATTAGGAGTAGAAGTTAAAGATTCTAAACAAGGTCAAAAAGCAGTATTGTTGAAAATATAATTATGGTTAATAAAGGAGTTAAGAAAATATATATAGATAAACAAGGTGTGGCTGAAAAGGCTAGGCCTTTTAATATTATTTCAGAAGATTATAATAGTTTAATTATTTTAATACATGGTTTTACTGGATCTCCGTATGATATGCATAATTTATCTGATTATTTATTTTCCAATGGTTTTGATATTAATACCATACTTTTAAAAGGTCATGGTGGTAGTTTAGAAAGTTTAAAAAATACTAGTTATGTTGATTGGTACACTTCTCTAAAAGAGGTTATAGAAAGTAATGTTGATAAATATGACAGTATATTTATAGTAGGGTATTCATTTGGAGCTAATCTTGGTTTTGAAGCTTGTTTAAAGTTTAATCAGATTAAGGGTATTATTTCCTTAGGAATACCTATTTATTTACAAGAAGAAAAATATATTAGACTATTATTACCTTTAGCTAGAATATTTAAAAGGAATTATCGTAAAAAGTGGATTAGTAAAAAACATAAAGGTAAATTAGAAGAATATGGTAAACATAGTCACATACCTATTAAAAGTATAGTTAATTTCTATAATTTCATAGATAATCATACTAAAAAAAATGTTTCTTTAGTTAATACACCTACTTTGCTTATTCATGCTCGTCATGATTATATTTCTAATCCTCATAGTTCTGAGTTTGTATTTAAGAATTTAGGTACTAAAGATAAAGATTTATTTATATTAAACAAAGCTAAACATAGTTTAGCAGAGGGTTCTAGAAAAGATTTTGTGTATACTAAAATACTAAATTTTATAAACTCATATAAATAACTTAAAACTTTCCTTAATTTATGCTACAATGTAGTTATGATTACTAAGAATGATATAAAGTTCTGGGGACCAAAGTATGGATCTATATATCCATATCTTGAATGTTCCACTCCTTATCATAATTTAATTGATAGTATTTTTGATTTCTTAACTTTTAATGTTAATGATAATATATTAGATTGTGGTGCAGGATCAGGTTTAATTGTTAAAAAAATTCTTGAAAATGAAAAACATGTAGCTAATATAGATGCTTTAGATGTTAGTGAAGTAATGTTAAGTCATATAAAAGATAAGTTAAAAGATATAGACGATACTTTAGAAGATAAGGTGAATTTAGTACTTCATGACCTATCATATAAATTAAAAGTTGAAGATGAAAAGTATGATAAAATAATATCTAATTTAGTTTTAACATATATTACTACACATGAAGGTGAATTTGGAGAGCAAGCTTTAGAAAAAGTGTTATCTGAAATGTATAGAGTTTTAAAAATAAATGGATCTTTTGTTTGGTCTACACCAATAAAGGGTGTAAACTTTTTTAAAGTCTTTATTGCTTCTGGTAAAGATATACTTGATTTAAAGAATTATAAAAGACTGTATTATGGTCCTATGATATTAAAACATGCTTTAGAAATACAGAAAAAAGGTAAACAGGGTTTATATCATTTTTATGAAAAAGATAAGATAGAAAGTATATTATTAAGAATTGGTTTTAAAAATATTAAGTTTAAAAAAACTTTTGCTGATCAAGCTTGGGTTGTAAGTTGTAAAAAATGATCAATATAAATATATTATTATTTCTTGTTGGATTATTAAATCTATTTTTAGGTTTAATTGTTTGGATGAAGAATAAAAAAGCACCTGCCAATATTTGGTATGGTTTATTAGTTATTAGTGGTGCTTTATGGACTTTTGGTATTTTAGGTTTTTTGTATGTTAATAATATAGAAACAGCTAAACACTTTGTTCGTTTTTATTATTTAATAGCTGCTTTAATTGCTTATGAATTTTTATTTTTTTCTATTTACTTTCCTTTTAAAAAAATAAAAGTTAATTTCTTGTTTAGGTTTATAACATTTATACCAGTTTTATTTATTATTTATTTCTTATACTTTACTAATTATCATTTTTCTCAAATAATTATTATGAATTGGGGTAAAGATGTTACTTTAGGGTCTGCTTATATCTTTTATGTTTTTTATTTTACATTTTACATTGTAGCTTCTTTTATAATCTGGTTAATTAAATATCGTGAAGCAGATAAGATAAGTAGATTAAAATTGAAATATGTTTTTATAGGAACATCTACTGCTTTAATATTTGGTTCTTTTTTTAATTTATTTTTACCATTTTTTAATTATAGATATGTTTGGGCTGGTCCATTTTTTACTATTATAATGTTTGGATTTATATTCTATGCGATTATTAAATATCGTTTAATGAATATTCGTTTGGTAATTACTCGTAGTGTTCTTTATGCTATTTTAGTTGGTACTGTCGCTAGTTTCTTTGCTTTATCGGTATTTATAGCTGGTAATTATCTAGGAGCTCATACAAGAACAGGTAAGATTTTAGTTTATATTTTTAATAGTATAATTTTAGTATTGTTCTTAGATCCTGTTAAAAAAGTATGGGCCAAAGTTACGGATTCTATATTTTATAAAGATAAGATAAATTATCAATTAGTTTTACAAAAAGCAGGTATGGTAATGGCTAGTGAAATTAATCTAGAATCATTATTATCTAAATTAAGTATATTTTTATCAAAAGAGTTGAAAATAAAGAATGTGTCAATTGCTGTGATGGTTAATAATCATTTAAACTATATCAATGGTTCTTCTAAAAAAATTAGTTTATCCAAAGAAACTGTAAGTTACTTAGAAAATAATAAAGATATTATTATTTTAGAAGAATTAATTATTAAAAAAGGTGAGTATACTGATTTAGATAGTGTGGAAGTAAAAAAACTTGATAAATTTATTATTGAAGCAGAAAAAAATAAAGCAGAAATGTATATTCCTGTTATTGAAAATAATAAATTAAATTCTATCCTTATAGTCTCTTCTAAAAATTCTGGAGATTTATATAATGAAGAAGATATTAATTTTTTTAAGGTTTTAGCTCCTCAAATTGCTACTTCTATTGAAAAATCTAAGTTGTATGAAGAAGTTGAAGAATTGAATAAAGAATTAAAATTTAAGGTTAAAGAAAAAACAAAGAGTTTAGGACAAGCTAATATTGCCTTAGAAAAACGTAATAAGTTTCTTTCTGGTATGCAGAATATAGTTAATAAATTAAGTCGTATTCTTGATTTAAACAAAGGTATTCAATTAGTTGTGGATAGTATTTCTTCAGAATTAGGGTATGTTGGTG
>CAYZIE010000052.1:0-3667 GCA_964478385.1 uncultured Gammaproteobacteria bacterium | reverse complement strand
ATCAAAATCACCTCTATTATGTATTCCTTCTAATTCTTTAAATGAATCTTTTTTAGAAAAACCAAAATCATACTCTATATCAACAGCATCTTTGGCATAATGAGCTAATTCATCCTTACCATGATTATGGAATTTAATATTCTTTTTATTAACACCTAAATCTAAATACCATTGCTTACGTATTTCTTTCCACTCTTTATATACTCCATTAGCTTGTTTAGGATTAACAAAATATTGCATTTCCATTTGTTCAAACTCTCTCATACGGAATATGAAGTTACCAGGAGTAATTTCATTACGAAAAGCTTTACCTATTTGAACAATACCAAAAGGCATTTTTAATCTCATACTATCTTTAATATTCAAGAAATTAACATAAATGCCCTGGGCTGTTTCTGGTCGTATATATATTTGATTAGCTTCTTCTTTAATAGGGCCCATGAAAGTTTTAAACATTAAGTTGAAATTTCTTTCATCTGTTAATTCTCCGCCACAATCAGGACATTCTTTTTTCTCTAAATCATCTGCTCTAAATCTAGATTTACATTTTTTACAATCTACTAAAGGATCATGAAATCCTTGTATATGACCAGAAGCTTCCCATATTTTAGGGTGCATTAGTATAGCTGAATCTAAACCAACTATATTTCTTTTAGCTGTCATTGAATCCCACCAAGCTTTTTTAATATTATTCTTTAATTCTACTCCCAAAGGACCGTAGTCATAGATAGAATTTAAACCTCCATATATTTCTGAGGAAGGATAAACAAAACCTCTAGCTTTAGCTAAAGTAACTACCTTATCAAACTTTCTTTCATTGTCCATAATTAGTATTTTAATATTATATTTAATACCAAAATTATACCTAATTATACAGGTTTTATCAAGTTTATTATTATTTTATATATTTTAGTACCCTTCAGGCTTTTTTACTGATATTTTACCACCTATATCATATACAACAGTATCTCTTCTACCTATTTTACCTGTTAGTAAGAAATCAGCCAAAGCATTATCTACTCTTTCTTGTATAACTCTTCTTAATGGCCTAGCACCAAATACAGGATCAAAACCAGCTTTAGCTAGTTCTTTAACTGCTTCTGGTGTAATTTCAAAGAAAATACCTTTAGTTTCTAAACGTTTTTTAACTTTATTAAGCATAAAACCAGCAATCTTAAATATTTCTTCAGCAGTTAAAGGTTTAAAAATAACCACACCATCAAAACGGTTTATAAACTCAGGAGCGAAAATATCTCTAATTTCTTCTTTAACAAATTGATCCTTAAAATCATCTATTGGTATACCTTTCTTAACTTGATCTTGAATAAATGAAGTACCAGCATTAGATGTAGCTACTATAATTAAATTAGTAAAATCTACTGTTCTACCCAAAGCATCTGTTAAACGACCATCTTCCATAACTTGTAGGAAAATATTAAGAATATCAGGATGTGCTTTTTCTATTTCATCTAGTAATAATAGTGCAAAAGGTTTATGCCTTACAGCTTCTGTTAATAATCCTGCTGTACCTGTTTGAGGAGAGCCTATTAATCTAGGTAATGATGTCTTGTTTTGATATTCTGACATATCTAAACGAATCATATTTTCTTCACTGCTAAAATATTTTTCAGCAACTGTTTTAGCTAATTCTGTTTTACCTACACCTGTAGGACCTAAAAATAATAAATTTGTAATTGGTCTTTTAAGGTCACGCAACTCTGATCTAGCCCTACGTAAAGCTGAAGAAACTAATTTAACTGCTTCTTCTTGACCTACTATTCTTTCATGTATTTCTTCTTCTAAATTTAATAATTTACTTGATTCTTGTTCTGTAACTTCTGTTAAAGGAATATTAGTCTTATTACTAACCAATGCTGTAATATCTTGAGCTCTTACTAAATTATCTTGTCTTTTAGCTTTAGAAACCCATATACCTGCTTCATCCATTAAATCAATAGCTTTTCTAGGTAATGATTGATCACTTAAATATCTATTTGATAGATCATGTATTTTTTCTAAAGCATCATATGTAAAATATATTTTATGTCTAGCTTCTACAAAACCAACATGAGCTTCCATTATTTTAATAGTTTGATTTTTATCAGGCTCTTTGACATCTACTCTTTTTAATGCTTGACCCAAAGCTTTACCTTCTAGATATTGGTTATAGTTTTTATGATCTGTTGTACCTATTGCTATGACATTATGTTTACGTATTTCAGAAGATAGTACTTCTGATAAATCCACACCTTCTGTGCCCTCAGAAGACACTCCTGCTAATTGATGAATGTTTTCTATAACTAAAATAATATTACCTGATACTGCAACTTCATTAAGTAAAGATATAAATCTTTGTTCTAACCTACCCGTTCCTGTTGCCCCAGAAACTAATAATGGAACAGATATACTAACTAATCTTTTATCTTGAAATAGCTCTGGTATTTCTTCAGCCATCATTCTATTTGCTATACCCTCTATAATATTAGTTTTACCAACACCTGAAGGACCAACTAAAACAATACTAGAGTAATCACTTTCTACAGTATTTAATATCTCAGTTATTTCTTTTTCTCTAGCCACTGATAATGATAATGAACCAGATTTAGATGCTAGGGTTAAATCTTGAGAAAAACTATCTAATACAGGTGTAGCTATAGCTGTATATGCTCTATTAATACCTGATTTAGGCTTTAACAATGACTTACCCCTAAATCTATTATACCTTTCAATTAATTCTTTATTAACCCTAACCCAGTGTATAACATTATCTATTTTATTTTCATCAATATTAAAATCATAAAAGAAATTCTTAATTTCTTGACTAGCTAAAACTATACCAGCTAAAAGATCTACATCAGCTATACGTTTAACTTGCCTATCTCTCATATGAATATATGAGTTTAAAAAAGATTCTTTTAGAATAAATGATAATCCTTGAGTTTGTTCTTCTTTAGAAACTAAACTATCAAGATTATCATCTATTTGTTTCTTTAAATTATCTGCACCAATACCTAAACGAGCTAAAACTAAACGAATATCTTTATCATTTAATAGTATGAATAATAAATGCCAAACACTAACAGGAAATACTTTCTTATACCTTGTATATAACCAAGCTTTGTCTAATATATTATCTGCTTCAGGGCTTAAATTATCAGCAATATTATATTTCAAAAAAGTTTCTTTATCACCTAATAGTTTAAACTTTCTTTTTTCTTTAATAACTGGAATTGTTATTCTGTAATAGAGATACATATCTAATACCATTAAGATAGAAAGATAAAGATTATCTTTATTAACAGAAATTAATAATTCCCAAGTACTTCTCGGATCAAATTGAGCAGTATTAAGTATTTTATATACTAAAACTATAGTTAATATTAAAGAAGAGATTAGTATAAAGTTAATTATAATATCTATTACTCTTCTAAACTCTCTAATAAATATACTAAGATATGATATTTCTTTATCCCAGTATATAAAATTATTATCAGAAAAGTAAAAATTAGAATGACCAAAACAAGAATCACATTTTACATTAGTGTCTTTACATTTATCACAAGTTGTAAATTTTACTGCTTCCATAAAGATTCAAAGTTTGTAATAAATAACCATATAACAACTACAGGTAATAATATCCAAATTAATAAAATAATAATATTTAAAA
>CAYZIE010000051.1:0-3824 GCA_964478385.1 uncultured Gammaproteobacteria bacterium | reverse complement strand
AATGTTAATTCGTATTTCATATTTATATTAATTACCTTAAAACTTAATATTTTAAGGGCTAAAAGTATATTCTTTTAGCTTGGTTAACTACTAAAATATAGCTTATGCAACTCTAACATAAAGATATAATTTAGTCAATATTCATTTGCTTTATATCCTTTTTTAAACTATTATACTATATATGAAAGAATATATACATATATTGGGGCAATCGGAAAAATTATCATTAGAAGAAATAGATAGTATTATTGGTAATATACAAAAAACTGGTTCTGAATATTGTCTAGTAAAAACTAATTTAACTCCTCAAGAAAATATATCTAATTTAGGAGGAACTATTAAAATAGCGGAATATATAACTACTATTAATTCTTTAGATAAATTAAAAATAGATGATTGGATAAAATATTTAAATATTGAATATAATAGAAAGTTAAAATTTGGATTTAGTATATATAATGGTAATAAAAAACAATATATTCAATTAAAGAAAAAAGCTTTACAACTTAAAAAAACATTAAAGGAACAAGGAAGAAGTGTAAGACTAGTAACTGGAAAAGAACAAGTACTTTCTTCAGTTATAGTT
Source organism: uncultured Gammaproteobacteria bacterium (assembly GCA_964478385.1). Lineage (GTDB taxonomy): Bacteria > Patescibacteriota > Patescibacteriia > UBA1558 > GWA2-36-10 > UM-FILTER-36-13. Next base: position 3,238 of record CAYZIE010000051.1, on the reverse strand, counting down.
TCAAAGAATAGTTTAATAGATAATGAATTAATTATAGTTCAAGATAAAGGACAATATATTTTAGGTATAACCAAAGCTGTACAAGATTTTGAAGAATATAGCAAAAGAGATATGGAAAGACCTGCTAAAGATTCTGCATCAGGAATGTTACCTCCTAAAATAGCTAAGATAATGATTAATCTTAGTGGTAGTGATAGAAATAAAAATATATTAGATCCTTTTTGTGGCTCTGGAACAGTATTACAAGAAGCTGGTATTCTAAATTACAAAAAAATATACGGAAGTGATAAAGAGGAAAAAGCAGTTCAAGATAGTAAAGAAAATATTCAGTGGTTAAAAGATACTTTTTCTTTAGATATAGATGTAGAGATAAATAAAATTAATATACATAATCTTAGTCAAAAATATAATCCTAATTCTATTGATATAGTAGTTACAGAACCATTTATGGGTAATGCTAGGTGGGTTCAAAAACAAAATAATATTAATAACTTTTTAATATTAAAAAAAGAATTACAAGAACTATATACTATTGCTTTTAAAGAATTTAAAAAAATAGTTAAAAAAAATGGAAAGATAATTTTTATCTTCCCTGTATTTAGTGTTAATAATAATGATTTACATACTTTAGATAAGGATAAATTTACTAATCTAGGATTTAAATTAAAAAAAGATATAATATATCATAGACAAGGGCAAAAAGTTAAAAGACAAATAACAGTTTGGGATAATTAAATATTATTTGCCCAAGATAATTTATTATTACTTACTTGTAACTCTCTCCAATGTAATTTACAATCATTTACATCAAGATAAACTACTTGACCTGATTTTTGTATTAAATTAGATAAATAAAAAGCAATAAGTTTACTTTTTTCTTCTTTAATGTTTAATTTATCTTCTAAAATAATTTGTAAAAATAATCTTCTTGTTAATAGTTTATCACTATTTGTATCTAAATAATTCTCTACATTATTTCCATAATATAAACCTATATATCTCTTAACTATACTTTTAAATCTATTATCTTCATGTAACATTAAATCCAAAGCTTTTTTCTCTAATAATACTTTTATACAAGTTATAGTTTTATTACTATCTTGTACACCAATAGCATTCCATAGTATATCTCTAACTTTATATATATCATTACTTGCTTCTGATAGTATAAAATCAGATGGAAGTATTTCTTTTTCTACATCTAATAATTCTTTATGTAGTTTATCTAAAATATCTTTTACATTAATATCTTCAACACTCTCCTCTTCTTTTTCTTTTTTCTCTTCTATTATTAATATATTATCTGAATTATCAAAATGAACTATAGTATTATCATCATATGATGTAAAAAATAATCTTAAAGTTTCTTTTTCTTCTGAACTAGTTTCTAAAAAATTATTATTTTTACTTTCATATTTAATTCTTTCTAAAGAATTATGATAACCTGCTCCTAGAAAATGAACATAATCATTTATCCAATTCTCAACAGTAGGAGATACCTTTTTACCTCTTTTATCTATAATCTTCTTACTACTTAAACGTAATTCTTTAAAATTATCATATTCTGACATTAATTGTTTAACACTACCATCTATTTCTCCTAGAACAACCTTCTTTTGCATAGGAGCTTTTCTTAAGTGTTTTAACTTAGGTACTTTACCTCCTAAACGTAATATTAATCTATCTACAGTATCTAAATACTCTTGTAAGGGCCATAATATATTATATGATATATCTAAAGCTATAGCTCTTAAATCTTTATCTTTAGATTCTTTCATTCTTTCTAATTCTTGGAGTAAATCTAAAGAAGATATTTTTTTTAAAAATATCTCATCACATAAATCTAGAATATAATACAACTGTTCTTCTGTAAGAGAAAACTTTTTGATAATTTCATCACTAAAATTGTCAATATTATCCCATACAAAATCCTTAACTTCTACTGGTAAGTTTTTCCAATCTTCTCTTTTCATTTATTATATATTTATTAACTAAATGACCCACCTTTACCACCTGTTTCTTTTCTTGCTTGTTCTCTTGCTTGTTCAAAATCAGCATTAGTTGAATTTAATATAATATCAGGCTTTTCTTTTGTCTTCTTTTTTTCATCTCCTCCTTTACTTGTAAAACCTCTTAATTCTCTATGAATTCTTTTTTCTTGTTTTTCTAAATTTTTAACCATTTGTTCTGTATGTTTATCACTACCACCCCCCTCAAGCATTTGTCTTTGTTGCGACATATTAGCATTAACTGTTAAAGCATTAAATATTTGACTACTTTTTGGATCACTTATATCTAATCTTGCTAATTTAGAAAAATCCATACGAATACTAGCTTTTTCAGCTAAACTTTTTAATTGACTTTCATCTAATTTTAATTCTCCAAGTTTATCAGGAGAATTCTGAGCTACAGTTACTACTTGTGTAGTTAATGCGTTTTCATTTAATTCACCATCTCCATTAAAAACACCTGGTCTTGTTACATTACCATCACCATCAACTTCATCTTCTATCTGTAAATTACCTAAACCACTACTCATAACATCTAATATAGCATCAGCTGTTTTTTGATCCATACCTTTAAGAGCTTTATTTATATCCTTTGGTGTATATTCTTCTAATACTGTTTGTATAAGGTTTTGACCGCCAGAACTATTAAATGAATCTCTTTTCATTTTACCTAAAGAAGAAAGACCCTCTTCTTCTAAAAAGCTCCTTGCTGAATCTTTATCAGTATGAATACTAGCAAACTTAGACTTCATTTTTTTCATATTTTCTACATCACCAGCGTTTTGTAATGTCTTATACACATCAGTGGCTTCTGTATTTTCAGGTAATCTACCAGAAGAAGCGATTTGTTTAGCTTCAGCTAAATTCCATTTAGCCTCACCACCTGTAATTTTTCCAGCAAACTGACCTTGTCTACTTTTAATATATTCACTACGCATACTAGGAGAAACTTTACCAAGCCCTTCTTCAGCTCTTTCAGTCTGTCTTTTTGTATCTGTTGTTCTAGCTTTCATAGCCATCCTTCTAAAAGTTTTACTTTTAGCAAGAAAATTTCCCTTTCTGGCCCTACCTTTTTCATCAACAATTCCTGCACCAGCTGCACCAGCTACTTGAGAAAACTTATCACCAGCTTTTTTCTTTATACCTGCTATTCTATTTTTACCAAACTGAGCAGCTTTACCTTTTAGATAATTTGTAGCCTTAGAAGCCATACCAGCACCAGCAGCACC
>CAYZIE010000050.1:0-3969 GCA_964478385.1 uncultured Gammaproteobacteria bacterium | reverse complement strand
ATGGAAAGAAAGAATTAATAATATATTAAATAAAAAATATGAACAAACTTTTTAAAATTTTCTTAGGATTATTTATTGTATTAATACCGTTTCAAACTAGATGGATATTTTTTGAACAATCACTTGATGGTCAATTATGGGAGTATGGACGTTTAAGTATTTATATAACAATGATAATCTTGTTATTTGCTTCTTTGTTTTTTGCTTTATCTCATAAAAAAGAAATATATTTTTCTAAGAATAAGTATTTATACTTTATATTTGCATATTCAATAATTATTAGTTTATTATCTCCATTTCCAATTGTATCATTATATTATTTAGGAATTATCTATACTGCAGTTCTTTTTACTTATTTATTAAAATTTGTTTCTAAAAAATATATTTTTACTTGTATATTATTTTCTGGTTTAGTACAGAGTATTATTGCTTTACAACAATTATTTCAACAAAAGATTGTAGCTAATAAATGGTTTGGTATTGCTGAACATTTAACAGAAACATTAGGTACTTCAGTTGTAGAGTTTATGGATCAAAGATTTTTAAGAGTTTATGGATTATTACCTCATCCTAATATTTTAGCAGGTTTTTTATTCTTAACTATTTTTTCAGCTATTTATCTATGGATTGATATACACAGTGAAAAGAAAAAAGAAAAATGGATTAATTTTTTGAATACAAATAACATAAAAGAGGTTATATTTATTCTTATAACTCTAGTTCTTTCTACTTATGCTTTATTAGCTACTTTTTCTCGTAGTGCTGTTTTAGCTTTAATCATCTCTTTGTTTAGTGTTTTACTTATAAATATATTTAAAAATAAATGGATTATTGTTCAGATTATCATTAAATATATTGTTTTATTTATAGTAATATTTTATTCTTTTAATTTATACTTTCCTAATTTATGGAATGTTCGTTTAGAAATTACAGGAAGGTTAGAAGCCCAATCTATAGAAGAAAGAGTAGATTCTTTTTCTCAAATTAATTTACAAGATACTCAACATACTATATTTGGTCAGGGTTTAGGTATGAATACTTATTTTACATATAATACTAATAATCTATCTAATGCTTATGATGCTCAACCAATACATAATATATTTATTTTACTTTTTGCAGAAATTGGTATTATAGGTGTATTTATATTATTAAGTATTGTTAAGAAAATAATTGAAAGTGCTAGTGATATTGATTTAATTTCTTCTTCTATTTTACTAGGTTTTGCTATTATAGGATTATTTGATCATTATATTTGGACTTCATATATAGGTTGGTTATTATCATGTTTAGCTATATCATTATTATATAAAAGAGAGTAGTAATTAATTATTTGACAAAAGAATCTTAGCACTCTATAATACAGAGTGCTAATTTTATTAATAATTAATAAATAAATTATGAACTTAAAACCATTGGGAGATAGGGTGGTTGTAAAAGCTATGCCTAAAGAAGAAACTACTAAATCTGGTATTATTTTACCTGATACAGTTAATAAAGAATCACGTATGGAAGGTGAAATCTTAGCTATTGGTAGTGGTGAAAAAATAGAAAAATTAAACTTAAGTATTGGTCAAAAAGTTATATATTCTGAATATGGCGGTTCAGAAATAAAAATGGATGATCAAGAATATAAGATATTAAATCATGATGATTTATTAGCAATAATTGAATAATTAAAAAAATATGGCAAAACAAATTATTTTTAGTGAAGAAGCTCGTTCTAAGATGAAGAACGGTGTAGATACTTTAGCAGATTCAGTTAAAGTAACATTAGGCCCTAAAGGACGTAATGTTGTTTTAGACAAAGGTTTTGGTGCTCCAACTATAACAAAAGATGGAGTTAGTGTTGCTAAAGAAGTAGAATTGGAAGATAAATTCGAAAATTTAGGAGCAGAGATTGTTAAAGAAGTTGCTTCTAAAACAGCTGATGTAGCTGGTGATGGAACAACTACTGCTACATTATTAGCTCAAAATATTATTAGTGAAGGATTAAAAAATGTTACTGCGGGTATTAGTCCTTTAATTTTAAAAAAAGGAATAGATAAAGCTACTAATGCAGTAGTTAAAAACTTGAAAGAAATATCTAAAGAAGTTGCTGATCAAGCTGAAATTGAACAAGTTGCCTCTATATCTGCTAATGATAAAGAGATTGGTAAGATTATAGCTTCAGCAATGGAAGCTGTTGGTAAGAATGGAGTTATAACAGTAGAAGAATCTCAAAGTTTTGGTGTAGAAAAAGAAGTTGTAGAAGGTATGCAATTTGATAAAGGATATATTTCACCATATATGATTACAGATTCTGATAAAATGAAAGCAGTATATACTGATCCTTTAATTTTAATTACAGATCAAAAGATTTCTTCTCTTCAAGATCTTTTACCATTATTAGAATCTTTAGCTCAAGCAGGTAAAAAAGATTTAGTTATAATAGCTGAAGAAGTTGAAGGAGAAGCTTTAGCTACTTTAGTTGTTAATAAGATAAGAGGTGTTATGAATACTCTAGCTATTAAATCTCCAGGATTTGGTGATCGTAAAAAAGAAACATTACATGATATCGCTGTTTTAACTGGAGCTAAAGTTATATCAGAAGAAGTTGGTTTAAAATTAAATGCAGCTACTATTGATATGCTTGGTTCAGCTCATAAGGTTGAATCTACCAAAGAAAATACTACTATTGTAGATGGTAAGGGTGATGAGATTAGATTAAAAGAAAGAATTTCTCAAATAGAAAAAGCTATTAAAAATGCTGATTCTGATTTTGATAAAGAAAAACTACAAGAACGTTTAGCTAAACTTACTGGTGGCGTAGCAGTTATTAAAGTAGGTGCAGCCACAGAAACAGAGATGAAAGAAAAGAAAGATCGTATAGATGATGCTTTAGCTGCTACTAGAGCTGCTGTTGAAGAGGGTGTTGTTGTAGGGGGTGGCGTAGCTTACGTAAGATCTTTAGAAAGTATTGATAAATTAGAATTAGAAGATGAAGAAGCTTTAGGAGCTGAAATATTAAAAAAAGCTTTAGTAACACCATTGCAACAAATAGCTAATAACGCTGGTAAAGAAGGCAGTGTGGTAGTTTCTGAGGTTATTAAAGGACAAGATAATTTTGGTTATAATGCTCAAGAAGATAAATTTGAAGATTTAGTTTCTTCTGGAATTATTGATCCTACTAAAGTTACTAGGTCTGCTTTGCAAAATGCTACTTCAGCTGCAGGTATGTTTTTAACTACTGAAGCTGTTATTACTGATATACCAAAAGAAAAAGATGATATGCCTATGGCTGGTATGCCTCCAATGGGCGGTGGAATGCCAATGATGTAAAGTTTAAATATATTAATATAAAGACCTCCTTGATTAGGGGGTTTTTATTTTTTCTCTTTTTTTGGTATAATATAATTAATTAAGATAATTATATGCCTTATAAAAAAATAATTACTTTTATTAAAAAATATCGTAGAAATAGTAATGGTGATGGTTATCAAGAAAGTACTCAGCTTTGGGTTGCTGATTTTGGTAACTCTGAACTAGAAGAAGAATTAAGACAAGAATTAAAAAAAATTAAACCATATGGTATTAAAACAGTAAGTTGGATATTTACTTCATTTATTTTATTATTAATTTTAGTTTTAAGTGAATTATTGATTCGTAAAATATCTCAAAATATGTTTTGGTCAGAAAGTATTCTATTTTATATTACTTGGATATGGAGATTAATATTATTTATATTATGGTTATATATATCTAGATTGAAAATGAACTTAACTTATGAAAATATCTTTGTTATTGCAGTAACTTCATTTTCTTTAGGAGTTGTAATCTCATCTATTTTAAAAATTGTATACATTGGGTCTATTTGGACTTGGTTAAATTTATTAATAGAACCAATATGGATGATTTTAATTATAGCTTTAGTTGGTAGTATATTTGTTAAATATATATTTAAAAATAATTAATAAAAAAATATGGCAG
>CAYZIE010000049.1:0-4201 GCA_964478385.1 uncultured Gammaproteobacteria bacterium | reverse complement strand
GGCCAAGTAAAAACTTGAGCAGATAAAGTTACAGATACTACTTCTCGTATATGAAATATATTTGGTATAAATATTAATATGCTATTAAAAAATTTAATATATAATAATAATCCTAAAACAGCTAGAAATGATAATTGAAAACCAATATCATATAGTAGTAGATATGGATTTAAAAGTATAAAGATGTCAGCTAAAAATACTAAGGTGAATAAAGAAAAGGTTTTTCTTTTTAAGAATGGGCCTAAAAGAAATAATACAACCATACAACTAGCTCTTAAAGCAGAACTAGGAAAATTTAATAGTATTAAATAAGAAAAAAGAAGAATAAGAAGAAGGTAGAACACAAACTTTCTACTTAAACCTAAAAAAGTAAAGATAGTTTGTAATATAAAAACTATTATAGCTATATGCATTCCAGATATAGCTATAATATGACTTAAACCTACTCTAGCAAATATATCACGTAAATTAGTATCAATCTCTCTTCTACTAGCAAAAACTATAGCTTTAGACAAACTAGAAACAGGTTCTACCAAATTATTAAGATTAGATAATAAATATTGCTTACTTTGTAAAAAATAATTTTTAATACTATTATCTTTAGATATAATTTTAATCCTAGGTCTAAAGCAAGATCCTAATATTCTATCTTTAGCTAAATATTTATCATAATGAAATACCTTACCTTTTTCATCTACTATAATCTCTGGTTTATACACCTTACAACTAATTTTTAATATATTAGTATATTTATATTCGGGATATAATGATGTATATACAAGAAGATTACCAGTAAAATTATTTAAATCTTTTGGTTTAACTTTAATCTGCCAACCATTATTTTTCTTATCCAATGATTCAATACTAGCTGTAAAAGTATAGTAACTATTATAAATAAAAGTATTATTAACTTCTATAATGGTAAAATAATAAAAACGAAGACAAGATAATATAATTATTGTAATAAATATAAAATAACGAGAATAACTTAAACTTATAACACTTAAAAAAAGAAAAGAGTAAATATAAACTAAATACTCTTTAACAAGAGTATGAAAATAATCTAAAGATATAAAAGAAAGTAAATAAAAATTATTTAATAAAAATACAATACTTAAAATAATGAAAAATCTACTTTTCTTCATCGCTTTTCTTTAAACTAAGTATATCTAAACTAAAAAATATACTTTAGTCAAATATATTTTTAGAATAATTTAATAAGATAATATTATCGGGTCTAAAGGTAAATATGGTAACATATCTCCATTATATTCATCACCATCAAAAAACCATATTATATTATTAGATAATAACCTTGATTTTATAATAGAACCATTCTTGATATCAGAAACGTTTACTAGTATTTTTATATCCAAACCTTGAGTATCAATATTTAAAGGATAGTCAAAAATAATATTTAATATATTATTATCAAAAATAAAATTATCAATCTTAGTATTATTAATATATACCTCTATATCATCAATATTACTTGCAATACTTTCTATAGACCAATCAAGTTTATGTAAACTAATATCATTATTTGTACTTCTAATACTAATTTCTTGTAATGTATTCCAACCTTCAGATAATTGATTATTATTATATTTATCTTTTATTACTAAAAAATTATCTTTAACATATATATCACCTAAAAATAATTTATTATCTAAATTAATATCTAAACCAGAAGAAAAACCTATTCCTTCAATATTTTCTAAAGTAAAACTATATTTACCTTCTAATAGTTTAGAAACATGTAATTGTAAACTAAGATCTTCTTTATTACTTAAAACTAAAGGATTAAATAAGTTAAAATCTATAACTTCTGTTTCTTTATTATATACTCCTTGAGATACAGCAGAACCATTATTTAATAATACAAATAATGAATTATCAAGACTTTCTTCAGTTTTACAATTAATAATTAATTTATGAATATCAACTATTTCATTTAAATTACTAATAGAAAAAGAGGTTAATTTAGTAGAAGTATCACTAGACAAGAAAAAAGGATAAGTATTATCAAGATAAGTGTATATACCACCTTGTTCAACAAAAGAAATTAAACCACTATTTAATGGATAACTAACACTAGGTGTAAATAATAATTTATTCTTTCCATGGCTTAATATAATACTAAAAGGATTTTCAAAACTAAATTGTATAATATCACCTATATTTATATTAGAAGACTCTATTACAAAACTAAAATTATTATTTCCGTATGATAAAGGATAATTTTCTAAATCAAAACTTAAATATCCATATTCATCAATTATGGTTTCATATCCCAATTGAACTCCATTATGGTATATTCTTAAATCTTTAAAAATTAAAGGATTATATAATCCTTGAACATATACTTTAAGTTTATTTAAAAATGTATCACTATCTTTTGCTATAATATTAAATTTAAATACAGAAAGATCACCTATATTAGACACTAAACTGTAATCTTGATTATCTACTTGAATATCTACTTTTTCAAAAGTATATCCATAAGCTGAAGTTGAAGAACCCTTATCTATTCCTAAGGATGATATAAAAATAATAAATGCTAAAAATAAAGCAATAATATAAAAAGTAAGACTAGTTTTTCTACTAGATCCTTCTTGACCTATACTTGGCACTAAATGCTCAAACATATGTATATTATACTATATATAAAAATAAAGTAAAAGTTATTTTTCTAAGTTTGCTTTAATAAACTCCATTATATCACCATCTAAAATATCATCTGGATTATTAGATTCATATTTTGTTCTATGATCTTTCACCATTTTATATGGATGAAGAACATAAGATCTAATTTGATTACCCCAAGCTGCTTCTGTATATTCACCTTTTAATATTTTCTTTTCTTCTTCTTTTTCTACTTCCATATACTGTTGTAATTTACTTTTTAAGTAAATTAAAGCTTGTTTCTTGTTCTGTAATTGAGACCTTTCATTTTGACATACAGCAGTTAATCCTGTTGGAATATGAGTTATTCTAACAGCTGAATCTGTAGTATTAACTGACTGGCCTCCTCTACCAGAAGCTCTAAATGTATCTATTTTTAATTCTTCATCTTTAATATTAAAATCCACTTCTTGTAACTCTGGTAATACCCTAATCATAGCAAAGGAAGTATGTCTAGCATGATCAGCATCAAAGGGAGATAATCTTACTAAACGATGTACTCCTGCTTCATTTTTTAAATAACCATAAGCATAATTACCCTGAATTTTAAAAGTAGAACTTTTAATACCAGCTTCTGATCCAGAAGAGGAAGATAAATATAAAACCTTCCAATTATTTCTTTCAGCAAAACGTAAATACATTCTTTCTAGCATAGAAGACCAATCTTGTGCATCTACACCACCTGCTCCAGCTTGAATACTTAAAATAGCTGTATATTTATCATATTTACCTTGTAAATATATTTGTTTTTCTAAATCTAAATATTTATTTTTAATTTCTTTAAAATTATTATTTAATTCTTCTAGTAATTCTTCTGCTTGTTTATCTTTAATCAAAGAATTTAAATTAGATATATTATTCTTTAACTCCTCCCAATTATTTATTTCATCTTCTAAAAAAGAAGCTTCTGAGCTTATACTTCTAGCTTTATCTTGATCATCCCAAAAATTAGGAACAGACATTTGTTCTTTTAATTTTTCAAGATTCTTTTTTTTATCTTCTAATTTTAAATATTTTATACCTTTATCAATCTTAGAAGATAATTTATTTATTTTATCTTTTAATTCTTCCATTATTTACAAATACTTTGAATTATTGCATCTCTTTGTCCTGGATCACATAAAAATTCTAAAGCTTCACTATTAATACTATTATCTACCTCAACAGGAGCATTAAAATTAACAAACATATCTTGTATCGCAGAAGGACCTATTTGTAACATTTCTAATATAGGTTTCAATCCTGATAAATACTGTTTAACTATTGGTGATAGGTATATAAAACCAACAATAAGAGGGCCAACAATTAAAATGAATTTAATAAAACCACTAATAGTATGCCATAGTAATTTTTTTTGTATTGCTCTTACTCTTTTTTCTAAATCTTCTAAAGTTTCTTGATTTTTTTGTATTAATCCTCTTAATTCTTCATCTATCATAATATTTTTATTAATCATATTTATATTATATCAAAAAAACGATAATTAGTTAATTACCGTTTAAATATATGATACCAT
>CAYZIE010000048.1:0-4271 GCA_964478385.1 uncultured Gammaproteobacteria bacterium | reverse complement strand
TTGTTTGCCATAGTTTATTGGTTTATTTTATAAAAAGAAGCTAGTTTAATAAACTAGCTTAACAAACATATTATATATTATTTACCTGTATTAGTCAAGATTATTTCTTTTGTTTAGGTAACCATTTATTAAAAGCTTCTTGTTTTTCTTTAATTTCTTCTTTTTTAGGCAATTCTTTTTTTAAGTACTTAATTATACTTAACCCCCAGATTATAGTTACTAAAATCCAGATAAACATCCATATTCTTGATGAAAGGTATATAGCTCTTACTTCTCTAAAGAAAAATAGTAGTAAGCCTATAAATCCAGTAGTCCAACCCCATAACTGTACTTTATACCATAACTTTTTAAAATTACCAGATGTTATTTTTATATTTTTCCCAGCTTTTACAGCTAAAATAATACAATAGAAAAATAAAAAAAGAAGAAAGACCCTAAAAGGCCATGAAAAACCTCCAGGAGGGAATCTATTAAATAAATAAGATAAATCTATTAATTTAGTTAAGTCCATACTATTCTTGTTTTATAAATATTAATCCAAAATGGTATTTACCTGCTTGAAATTCTTTGTCTAAAACCATATTGTTTTGCTTAGCATATTCTATAACTTGAGTTTGGTCAACCTTCATTTCATTATCAGGTGCAAATCCTTGATTAGTATCACTCCAGTCAACAACTAACAATTTTCCATTAACTTTTAATAATCTAGCAGCTTCAGCTAATATTTCATAATGTTTTTTTGATTGAAATAATACATTAAATAACATAGCAAAATCTAATGATCCCCCATTTATTTTAGTAGCACCAACTATTTCTAAATTACTCCAAACAGTTTTAATATTATGAACACCTGTCATTCTAGCTTTTGATTCTATTTCAGATAAAGACCCTTTAACAACATCTACAGCATATACTTGACCTTGGTCTCCTACTAAACGAGCTGCTTGCATAGTTGGTAATCCTCCTCCTGCTCCTAAATCAGCTACTACATCTCCATTTTGTATTTGTAGTATAGTCTGTAGTATTTGACCATAGTCCAACATTTCACTTTTGCCATATACTTCTTGCTGTGTTTTTTTTGCAGGAGCAACTTGTTGTGGTGAAGGTTCTTGTGCTTGTTGTGCTTTTTCTTGAGCTTTTTGTGATTGTATTGGTTGTTCAATACCACTATTAGCTGTTTGATTATTTATTGGTTCTTCAATAATTGGTTCTGTATTTTCATCATTTATAATTTGATTTGTATTATCCATATTTTTATATTAATTTATTTTATTATATCAAAAAAGCTGGTTGTTTGCCAGCTATTTTGATTATTAAACCTTTATATTTATTAAATTACCAGAAGTATATCTTTTTAATCCATGATAATATATTTTTAATGAAATAATAAAAGATATAATAGTAAATAATGATAAGTAAATAAGTTTTTCAGAATTAAATTCTTTTAATAAATCAGCAGGTATAAATGTCATAAAACCAGCAGGAACTACAAAAAAGATAAAGAATTTTATAAACCCTTGAAAAACAGAAGAAGGATTAGTCGAGAAGTGTAATAAAGCATTAACTAGACTATGATGTAAGGCATCTGATCTTCCAATATAAAAAGCCATGCTACCTATTAATATATAAAAAGAAATCATAACTAAAGAACCTAATATTAATCCCAATATTAACATTGATACAGTATATATATTAATAGGATGTACAAAAATAAAAGCTATTATACAAAATAGTATATCTCCAATAGCAGCTACTTCCATTTTACTGATTAAGATATGGAATAAATGATTTTTAGGAAAAGCTAAATAAAAATCTAATTCTCCTTGTGATATTATTTTATTCAAGAAAGAGCTATTACCAAAAAAAGTATTTACAACACCATATGTTCCTGCTCCAAATATCCATAGATTAATCATATCTTTAAAATTAAAACCATTTACTTCATTAAATTTTTCAAAGAATAAATACCAGATGAATAGAAATAAGACATCATTTAATATCATAAACAATGATTGACTTATAAAACTTACACGGTACTCCATTGCTGATGCTAAATTATGTTTTACGTAAGCAAAAAAGAATTTAATATGATTAACCGCCATTAATATCCACTTTTTTAATACCTTTTGCATATAATATTTTAGTTAAAATTATAAATATAATTATCCAAATAATTTGATGTTTAAATAAACTAATTGCTTCTAGAAAGTTAAACCTTACAAACATTTTAGCTGGACCATATAGTATTTCATCAAAAGGAAGAAACTTAATTATTTTTTGAAAAAATTCAGGATAAATATCTAAAGGGAATAATAATCCACCAAAGATAAATATAAGTTTTTGGTAAATAAATCTAATTGATTTAGTATCTTCCATCCAAAAAGCTAACATAGCTAAAAAACTTGATAAATAATAATCTAAAGTTATTGATAGTAATAATAATATTATTACTATAAACAAAGTAATTAAATTAATTCCAGCTGAAGCTACAAATAAAGTAATTAATAAACCACCAAATATACCTTTTATTATCATTCTTACACTTATTTCACCTAAAGTATTAAATAAAAAGTAATGTATAAAACTATATGGTTTATTAAGCAAGTAAATTATAGACCCACTTTTAATTTCTTCACCAATATCTACAATTATTCTAGATCTAGAAGTAGTAATTAACTCTGTGATAAATAAATACCAAATCATATTCTCCATACTAAATCCAACAATTAAAGAATTAGGATCTTCAGAAAATATTACTCTCCATATTTGTAACATTACAAATATTATTACAATCATAAAACTACTACCAAGTATTACTTCATGCCAGTATGCTAATTGATTTTGAGCACTTACTTTAAATATAGCTAAGTACTTTTTAATTATGTTTATTATTTTCTGCATAAATATTTGTAATAATTTCTTCCATTGGTGCTTCTGATATAGTAATATCTTCTACTTCATATTTACTAAACAAAGTATCAACTACTTTTTTAACAGATATTTTATTAATATCAACTTCTAATTTAATACTATATTTCTTTTTTTCTAATATTTTAACTCCTTCAATATTAATATCTCCATTTCCATTATTTTTATTTTTTATTAATTTTAAATCTATTACTTTATATGGAGCATACTTTTCTTTTAGAATATGTATTGATCCATTAAATATTATTTTACCCAAATCAATAACAATTACTCTATCTGTGATATTTTCTACATCTCCTGCATCATGAGAAGTTAAAAAGATTGTAGTATTTTCTTCCCTATTCATTTCATTAAGAATATCCCTTAATTGTTGTTTAGCTACTACATCTAAACCAATAGTAGGTTCATCTAAAAATAATATTTCAGGTTTATGCAAAAGAGAAGCTATTATTTCACACCTCATTCTTTGTCCCAAAGATAGCTTTCTAACAGGTTGATTAACAAATTCTTTAACTTGAAATTTATTAATTAAATAATCTCTTCTTTTCTCAAACTCATTTTTATCTAATTCATAAATTTTACTAAAAAGATTAAATGTATCTATAGCTGGAAGGTGATACCATAGTTGTGGTTTTTGTCCAAAAACAGTTCCAATTTTAAAAGCCAGCTTATGTCTTTGTTTCCAAGGATTAAGATTAATTACACTAGCATTACCTTTTGTTGGATGTAATATTCCGGTTAACATTTTAATAGTAGTAGACTTACCAGCTCCATTAGGGCCTATGAAAGCTATTTTCTCACCTTTTTCAACATTAAAACTAATATCATTAACAGCTATAGAGTTTATATGCCTTGGCTTAAACAATGATTTTAAACTACCTTTAAAACCAGATAACTTTTGTTTTAATTTAAATTCTTTACTTAAATTTTTTACTTCTACAATTTTCATATATTTATTATTTAAAAAAATCGGCTTGTGTACCGATTCTTGATTATTTATATTTAATTTTATTTTATGAATATAACCAAAAATCAGCTCTTTTTTCTATCTACATCTAAAGAGATTGTGTATGCTTTAGTCCAAGTTTTTAGCATTTGATTATTCATATATTAATATTATACTTACACCTCTTTTATTTGTCAAATAATTGTTTGAATAATAGCAAAGGATAAAGTATAATATACATATGCTAGAAGCTTATGATAAATATATAGAACAATTCTCTAATAATGAAAAAAAGAGTTATATGAGAATAAGGTATATTAGAGATAAGATATTTTATCCTTTAGCTTTTGTTCTTCATAAAACTGGACTTAATGCTAATAAGCTTAGTTATTTCGGT
>CAYZIE010000047.1:0-4324 GCA_964478385.1 uncultured Gammaproteobacteria bacterium | reverse complement strand
CCCAAAATGTAACGGAGGCGTTTACAAAGGTTGGCTAGCTCCTGATGGAAATAGGAGTGATAGTGCAAACGCATAAGCCAGCTTTACTGCAAGAGTTACAACTCGAGCAGTTGCGAAAGCAGAAGTTAGTGATCCGACCGTACGATATAGGACGGCGGAAGCTCAACGGATAAAAGTTACTCCGGGGATAACAGGCTGATAGCGCCCAAGCGTCCATAGCGACGGCGCTGTTTGGCACCTCGATGTCGGCTCATCGCATCCTGGGGGTGGAGAAGCTCCCAAGGGTTAGGCTGTTCGCCTATTAAAGCGGTACGCGAGCTGGGTTCAGAACGTCGTGAGACAGTTCGGTCTCCTATCCGCTACGGGCGTTGAATTTTGAAGGGATTTCTTTCTAGTACGAGAGGACCGAAAGGAACAAACCTCTAGTGTACCAGTTGTTCTACCAAGAGCATCGCTGGGTAGCTACGTTTGGTGCGGATAAGCGCTGAAAGCATATAAGCGCGAAGCCGTCCCTAAGATTAGAATTCGTTATTAGATCCCTGGGAGACTACCAGGTTGATAGGCTTTATGTGTAAGTACAGTAATGTATTTAGCAGAGGAGTACTAATAGATCAAAGCAACCATTAAGAATTTTGGAAGTTTTTATATTTAAAAAGTTCATGAACATTAAGAATCAAAATCTAGGAATGATTAAAATTATTTTAATATTCCTAGGCATTATTGTTTTTTTAGGATTATTTTTCTTTTTAACTAATTTAGATAAAATATCCTAAAGTTATATCTGAAGAAGGTATAATTCTCGTGATGCTAGCGAACTGGCCACACCTGATCCCATTTCGAACTCAGTAGTTAAGCAGTCCAGCGCCGATGGTAGTTACCCAGTAGGGTTGTGAGAGTAGGTCGTCGCGAGAATTATGCCTTTTTCTTTTTGTTTAAAAACTTTATTTTCCTTCTTTTTTCTGTTAATATTTAAGTATGAAAACTATTATAGACTTACATATACATAGTAAATATTCTAGAGCTACTTCTAAGAATTTTGATTTAAAAGAAATAGTTAAATGGTCTGAAATTAAAGGTGTAGATATTACATCTTGTGCTGATTTTACTCATCCTGCTTGGTTTAAAGAATTAAAGAATAATTTAGTTGAAGACAGTAATTCAGGACTGTATAAGTTAAAGGACAGTAAAACAAATGTTCGATTTATAATCTCAACAGAAGTTGCTTGTATATATAGGCAGGGTGGTAAAACAAGAAGAATTCATTTATGTCTTTTAGCTCCATCCTTAGAAGTTGCAGAAAAGATTAATAAATCTTTAGAAAATAGAGGGGCTAAGCTAGCTGCTGATGGTAGACCAATACTTGGGATGAGTGCTAAAGATGTTTTAAATATACTTTTAGAGGTAGATGAGAGGTGTATGATGATACCTGCTCATGCCTGGACACCATGGTTTGCTGTATTTGGTTCTAAATCAGGCTTTAGTTCTTTAAAAGAGTGTTTTGAAGACCTAACACCACATATTAAAGCTGTAGAAACAGGATTATCTTCTGATCCTTCTATGAATTGGTTATTATCTGAATTAGATAATATTACTTTAATTTCTAATTCTGATGCACATTCAGGACCTAATATTGGTAGAGAGGCTAATGTATTTGATTTAAAAGAAAAAAGTTATGATCATATAGTTGATATTATATCCAAGAAAGATAAAAAAAGATTTTTGTATACTATTGAGTTTTACCCTGAAGAAGGTATGTACTATTATGATGGTCATAGATCTTGTAATTTTAGTTGTTCCCCTTTAGAAAGAATAGAGAAGTATAAAAATATATGTCCTAAGTGTAAAAAGAAGTTAACAGTAGGAGTTTTAAGTCAAGTACATGAATTAGCAGACTTGAAAGAAAAAGATGTTAATATGAAAAAGCATATAGGTTATAAAAGTATAATACCGCTACCTAATATTATTGCTGACTACTATGGTTTTGGTAGGGGAAGTAAGAAAGTTAACAACCTGTACATGGATATTATACAAAAAGGTGGTAATGAGTTTAATGTATTATTAGAATTAAAAAAAGAAGAATTAAATAAAATAATGCCAGAGATTTTAGTTAAAGCTATATTAGATATGAGAGATAATAATGCTAAATTAATACCAGGATTTGATGGACAATATGGTAGTATTAGTTTATTTTCTGAAAAAGATAGAAAGAATATTGATTATACCCATCAATCTTTATTTAATAAATAGTATATTTTTTATAAATAAAAACTCCCTTTATAGATCATAAGGGAATTTTTATTTTGAATTTTTATTTTTTTCTGCGTTTAGTTGTTTTTCTTTTTGCAGGTTTTCTTTTAGCAACCTTTTTTTTCTTTACTACTTTCTTTTTCGCAGGTTTTCTTTTAGCAACCTTTTTTTTCTTTACTACTTTCTTTTTCGCAGGTTTTCTTTTAGCTACTTTTCTTTTTTTTCTAACTACTTTTTTCTTTGGCATTTTTATTTTCACCTCCTTCCTCTTTATTTTATAGTTTTATTAAACTTTTTGTCTAAAAAATGTACTTGCTATCCAAGCTAATAGATTATCAGTTAAATCTGTGGTGTACATAAAACCAATTACTATAATTATTAATCCTATTAATTTATACATCAATCTACTTCCTCCACTTGTCCCTAGATATTTTTCTCCAAATCCTATTCTCCCAAAATTTTGTAAGAACCATTCTGTTTTCCAAACAAATATGAAACCAACTCCAACCATTAATAGTCCAACAATAAATCCTCCAATAGTCATATTTTTATTTTTAATTATTAATAAAATTATTATAACACTTTTTTTAAAAAAAGAGAATAGTTTTTGGGTAAAATAAAAAATTTCCTTGTTAGGAAATTGATTATGGTGGGCGCTGAGGGACTCGAACCCCCGACCTCCTCGGTGTAAACGAGATGCTCTAGCCAACTGAGCTAAGCGCCCTTATTAATTTTATATGGTGGACCCAACAGGAGTCGAACCTGCGACCTCCTCGGTGCAAGCGAGGCGCTCTAGCCAACTGAGCTATGGGCCCTAAATGATGTGTGGTGCGGATGAGAGGACTTGAACCTCTACCCCGTTGTACGAGACAAGCCCCTCAAGCTTGCGTGTCTACCAATTCCACCACACCCGCTAATTTATGATAACTTTCTTTCTTTTATTCTTTTCTTGCTGGTACGTAAATATCCAAGTTTTGCTTTTTTTACTTTTGCTTGTTTTACACCTTCTATTTTTTTAATAATAGGAGAATTTAAAGGGAATATTTTTTCTACTCCTATACCACTAGAAACCTTTCTTACTGTTATTGTTCCTCCAGTTTCTTTATTGTGTTTATGTGCTAAAATAATACCTTCAAAAATCTGTATTCTTTCTTTTTCTTTACCCTTAGCACCCTTTTCTTTGATTAATTCATGTACCTTAACAGTCATACCTGGTTTTATATCAAGTGTTTTTTCTTCTTGTTTTTCTATTTTTTTCTTATCTTCAGCCATATTTATATCTGATTATGTTTATAAAAAAAGTCATTTATAGCAATAATGACTAGTATATTCTATACAATTTTATCATTTTTGTCAATACTATCAATAATACTTTAATATTTTAGCTATAGTGTTTACAGTTTTGTCTAATTTATTATTATAGTTAATAATTTGGTAGTCAAATTTATTACTTTCAGATATTTCATCTTTAGCTGCTTTTAATCTTTTTTTCTTTATACTTTCTTTCATTGGTCTAGCTGCTAATCTTTCTTTTATATTATCTATATGTTCTGGAAGTATAAATATTGAAATAGTTTTTGGAAATTTCTTTTTTATAATTTTAGCTCCTTGAACATCTATATTTAATAGTACATTATGTTTTTCTAGTATCTTAAGAATATCTTTTTTACTTGTTCCATAGAAATTATCATATACTTGAGCCCATTCCATAAACTGATCATCATCTATCATTTTTCTAAATTCATCTTTAGAAATATAGTTTATAATTTTATCTTCAGCAGACCAATTTCTTTGTTCTCTTGTAGTATATGTAACTCCTGGTTTAAAGTTTTTTAATTTTTTTAATAATTCTTTAGCTACTGTTGTTTTACCTACAGCAGAAGGACCAGTTATTATAGCTATAATATTTTCTTTTTTCATTTTATTGTATTTAAAAACTCTTTTAACTCTTTTGGTAGCTCTGAATTATATTCTCGTAATTCATTATCTTCATCTTTAAAAGCTAAATAATTAGCATGAAGGAATATTCTTTGTTCTAATACTTTTTTCTTTTTTCTTATATCTTTTGTTTTGTATA
>CAYZIE010000046.1:2641-4344 GCA_964478385.1 uncultured Gammaproteobacteria bacterium | reverse complement strand
GGTAGTTTTATATTCTTTAACACTTCTTTATTATCTTTATACATTTCTTCTTGTTTTTTAATATCTTCGTCTATTTCTTTATCTTCTACTTTTACCCTTTCTTCTTTTCCTAACTGTTTCATAACTAAAGCAGCTTTTACTCTTTCTGTTGCTTGATCTTTAAAATCTTTTTCTAAATCTTCCTTTGTTTTTTTAATAGATTTTAAATATCCAGCCATATCCATACCCTGCCTTTGTATACTATATTCAAGTTCATGAATCATTTTGTGAGTTTCATTTTTAATTAATGTATCTGGTATATCTTCTATTTCTGATACCTTAACAATTGATTCTACAGCTTCTCTTTCTATTCTTTGATTTTCTTTTTCTTGTTTTTCCTTCTTAATATTATCTTTTAATTGTTTTTTTAATTTATCTAGAGTATCAAAACCAATAGTTTGAGTAAACTTATCATCTATTTTAGGTAATTCTCTTTTAAAAACATTTAATACTTCTACTTTAAATGTAGCTAGTTTATTAGCTAGATTCTTTTGAAAGTATTCTTTGGGAAATTTAAGTTCAAATTCTTTTTTATCTCCTGCTTTTAATCCTATAATCTCTTCTTCAAATCCAGGAATCATTTTGCTTTCACCTATTACAATTGGATATTTATCATTTTTTCCACCTTCTATCACTGCTTTATTAATTAATACTTCAAAATTAATTTCTGCTTTGTCTCCTTTTTCTACTTTTTTCTTTTCAATGGTTTCTTTAACATTCATCTCTACTAATTGAGATATAGTTTTATCTATTTCTTCTTTGTTTACTTTAACGTCTTTCTTTTTTACAGAAATACTTTGCCAATCTCCAAGAGTTACTTTAGGTAAAAGAGAAACTATAGCTTTATATACTACTGGATTATCTGGAGCTACTTTTTCTACATTAATTTCTGGTTGACCTATAGCTTGAAGTTTTTCTCTTGTTATAGCCTTATAATATGTATCAGTAATAATATCATTTAAAGCTTCTTGGTAAATAGCCATTTCACCAACATTACTTTTTACTAATTCATAAGGAGCTTTACCTGGTCTAAAGCCCGGTAACTTTTTACTCTTTGATATTTTTTTAGCAGCATTTTCTAAATGAGTTTTTATTTCTTCTTTTGGTATTTCAATAGTTAATTCTACTTTTCCTTTTTCTAGGTTTTTTTTATCAATTTTCATAATTTATTATTTAAATAATATAGCGATTAATAATAGTGCGACTACGTTTAAGATTTTAATCATTGGGTTTATAGCAGGACCTGCTGTATCTTTGTATGGATCACCAACAGTATCTCCTGTTACAGCTGCTTTATGTGCTTCAGAGTTTTTACCTCCACAATTACCACTTTCAATATATTTTTTAGCATTATCCCAAGCGCCACCACCTGATGTCATTGATATAGCTAAAAATATTCCTGTTACAATACTACCTACTAAAGTACCACCTAATACTGTTAAACCATTATCACCTTTGAATATTAAAAGAATTAATACAGGTACTAATACTGGTATAAGGGCAGGTACAATCATTTGTTTTAATGCACCTTTGGTTACAATATCTACAGCTGAAGTATAATTAGGTTTTTCTTCACCAGTCATAATCCCTGGTTTTTCTTTAAATTGTTTTCTAACTTCTTTTACAATATATCCAGCAGTTTTACCAACAGATTCCATTGATAA
>CAYZIE010000046.1:0-2541 GCA_964478385.1 uncultured Gammaproteobacteria bacterium | reverse complement strand
TTCTAACTTCTTTTACAATATATCCAGCAGTTTTACCAACAGATTCCATTGATAATGCAGAAAAGATATATGGTAATAATCCACCGATAAATAATCCTGCAAGTACATAAGGATTTTCTAAACTAAATACTATATGTTTATCAGCATTAATTAATTCTTCTGTATATGCAGCAAATAATACTAATGCAGCTAAACCAGCTGAAGTAATAGCATAACCTTTAGTTACAGCTTTAGTAGTATTACCTACAGCATCTAAAGGATCGGTAATATTTCTTACCTCTTCTGGCATTTCAGCCATTTCAGCAATACCACCAGCATTATCTGTTATTGGCCCATAAGCATCAATAGTAACAATAATACCAGCTAGAGATAACATACTCATTGCAGATATAGCAATACCATATAGTCCAGCAAAGTGATATGAAACTATAATTCCAGCAACAATAACCAGAACAGGAAATGCAGTAGATTTCATACTCATAGCTAAACCTTGAATAATATTTGTTCCATGACCAGTTTCTGAGGCTTTAGCAATATCTTTTACAGGTTTATACTTTGTAGAAGTATAGTATTCTGTAATCCAAACAATTAAAGCAGTAACTACTAAACCTACTAAACTAGCATAGTAAATATGAAGATAGTTTTCACTAACTAAATCAGACATCATATTTTTAGTTACGAAAAAGAATATTATAGCTGTTAAAATACCAGCAACAATTAATCCTTTGTATAATGCTTTCATTATTCCATCATTCTTTTCTATTTCTTCAACACTTTTCTTTTTATCTAAACGAATGAATAATAATCCAACTAGTGATGTTATAATAGCTACACCACCTAGAGCAATAGGGTAGAGTATAGCATTATCAAAATCTGTGAAAGATAAAGCTCCTAAAAGCATAGCAGCAACTAAAGTTACAGCATATGTTTCAAAAAGGTCAGCAGCCATACCAGCACAATCACCAACATTATCACCAACATTATCAGCAATTACAGCTGGATTACGAGGATCATCCTCAGGTATTCCTGCTTCTACTTTACCAACTAGATCAGCTCCTACATCAGCAGCTTTAGTAAATATACCTCCGCCCAAACGAGCAAATACAGATATTAAACTTCCTCCAAATCCTAAACCTATTAAATGAGTTACTGTAAACCCTGGAATTATATATAGTCCAGCTACACCTAATAGAGCTAAACCAACAACTAACATTCCAGTAACAGATCCACCTAGAACAGCTAATTTCATAGCAGGTTCTATTCCTTTTCTAGCAGCTTCTGCAGTACGTACATTAGTTCTTACAGAAATATTCATTCCTATAATTCCAGCAGATGCAGAAAATACTGCACCTATTAAAAATGCTATAGCTGTTAACCAATCTAGAGTAAATCCTAAGATTATAAACAAAGTTATAGCTAGATAAGAGATAGTTTTGTATTGACGAGTAAGATATGCTTTAGCTCCAGTTTGTATAGCGTCAGCGATTTCTTTCATCTTGTCATTACCTCTTGGTTTTTTTAATATTTTTTTAATTAATATAATACCAAAACCAATTGATACTAATGATGCTAAAATAGCAAAAATAATTGTGTTAGACATAGTGTTTATTTAATTATTTATCTTCTTTTTTATCTTCACTTTTCTTTTCTTTTTTAGGTTTTTTATCACTTTCTTCTTTTTCTTTCTTTTTAGATTCTTCTTTCTTTTCGCTTTTCTTTTCCTCTTCTTTAGATTCTTTTTCCTCTTTAGGCTCTTCTTTAATTTCTTCTACATCTTCTTCTTTAGATTCATCCATGACTGGTTTACCTGTTTCATTAGATATAATATCTATTTTATAATCAGTTAACTTAGCAGCTAATCTTACATTTTGACCATTTTTACCAATAGCTAAAGAAAGTTGATCTTCATTAACTTTAACACCAGCTGTTTTTTCTTCTTCATTGATATCTATATCAACAACCTCAGCAGGACTTAAAGCATGTGTAATATATGTTTTAATATCTTCATCCCATTCAATAATATCTATTTTTTCTCCACCTAGTTCATGTATTACTGTTTGCACCCTAGAACCTCTTTGTCCTACACAAGAACCAACAGGATCTATATTTTCTTCAGTAGCTACAACAGCTATTTTAGATCTAGAACCAGCTTCACGAGCAAGAGCTTTTATTTCTACGCTACCAGCAGCTATTTCAGGAACTTCTGTAGCAAATAGTTCTCTTACAATTTCAGGATGTGTTCTAGATAGTATAATTTCTGGACCTTTATTACCCATACGTACTTCATTGATATAGAAATTAAGTCTAGCACCAATATTATATCTTTCTGTACGTATTTGTTCTTCTGGCGGTAGTATAGCATTAGCATTATCTAAACTAACAATATACCTTCTACCTTCTCTTCTTTGTATTGTTCCTAATACTAATTGACCTTCTTTGTCACTATATTCATTAAATATATGATCTCTTTCAGCTTCTCTTAATCTTTGTATAATAACTTGTTTAGCAGTTTGAGCAGCCATTCTACCATATTCTTCTGGT
>CAYZIE010000045.1:0-4676 GCA_964478385.1 uncultured Gammaproteobacteria bacterium | reverse complement strand
GTTTTAAACTAGCAGAACTAGATTTAGAATTAAGAGGATCAGGAGAAATATTTGGAACACAACAAACAGGTTTAATGAAACTAAACATAGCTAAATTAACAGATACAAAAATAATCAAAAAAGCCCAAAAATGGGCTAAGGAAATTATTACTGATACTAAATATCTTTCTCAAAAACAATTACAAGATACTCTTAAAAAACTTAAAAATGAGATGCATTTGGAATAAGTTAATTATTATTTACAAGATCCATCCCATTCTTTATTATCTGCCTCACCCCATCTTTCATCAGAGTGTTTGTTACAGTCTCCACTAACACATCTACAATAATCCCAACCACCAGTTATGTCTGCACAACATGATTGATAACCACCTGACATACCTTGATTACACCAAGTACTTGTCTCACAATTAACATTATCTATAGAAACACATTTTTCATCTAAATCTCCTTCATCTACACTACAAAAATAATATGTGGCATCGACAGCTGCTACCCCCAAAGAACGACATTTATTTAAAAGACATTCTTCTATTATCTCATATGTATTACATTCATCACCCCAATCTCCCATATTAAGTTTTGTGCAACTCTTATACTCTTTACAAGAGATAGCTGCTAGAGAAACTGATGGACATGGCTTTTCCTTACTACCCATTTCAGCACCAACATCTCTAAGACAGAAAACACCTTCTTTTTCATCATTATCATACTTACTATTTGGTCTATTATATATACAATACTTATCTCCTTCTGGTGTAGATGTTACTATACGGTTCCCACACTCAAGCTCTTGACCTTCTTGTAATAAATCTTCTATATGCTGTTCACAAACAGGATCTTCTGCAGATCCTGAATCAATTCCTTTTATAGGGTCCATACCACTAATAGGTTTAAACTCTACTAGACTAACACTTATTTGAGATAATAATAATTGACCACCAAACAAAAGTATAAGACCTATAAAAATACCTGTAATCATTTCTTTAGCAGCGCCTATCTGACTAGAATTACCAGCTGCAAATAACCATTTCCAACCAGCTAAAACCAACATAAACATAGCCACAAGACCAGCTACCCATGCTCCATATTTATATATAGCTACAATATATTTACCTAATGAAGCAGGGGTTATAGTAATTGCATCACCTCCAAATTCTGTACCAGGTATTTTTACATTAGGTTTAAAACATATAGCATCATTAGGACAATCCTGTGCAGGGGATGCTTCCATTTGGGCTGCCCAACTAGTAATTGCTGCCAAGGCATTAAAAGAAAAAACAATAGAAAAAATGATTAAAAGTGTTTTTTTATACTTCATATATTTAATTTAATCTTATACTCTGTAATTGACCTGTACCTTTATCTACAAAATACATTATATTACCATCATTAGAAAAAAAGATATTAGTAGCAGAATATCCACCACTCTCACCTACAGGACTAGCAATTAAAGTTTTCATACCATTACTTAAATTAATACGGTAGAAATTATCAGGATAATCATCAGCTATCTCTGGGTATAGTCCTGCACCTCTTGGTAATCCTTGAGGAATAGCACAGTATATTGTAGCTTCATTAGAAAAAGAACATTTATCAGGCCATGTATTAACATTTAAAGAAGCTTTTAAGTCCCCTAATTGACTAGTTCTACCCTTTGTTAGCCATAATGTAGGTAAATAGTCACTATCTTGATGATATACACTATATAATAATGTTTCACCTTGAGGAGACCATTTAGAAGTAAATCCTGCACCATGTACTGTAAATGATTTAAAGTTTTCATCATGAAATCCAATAGGGAATACTTCTTGTCTTTGTGTATCAATATATTTTCTATGCATAGCTGCTATTTGATT
Organism: uncultured Gammaproteobacteria bacterium; assembly: GCA_964478385.1. Classification (GTDB taxonomy): domain Bacteria; phylum Patescibacteriota; class Patescibacteriia; order UBA1558; family GWA2-36-10; genus UM-FILTER-36-13. The sequence goes on along the minus strand of CAYZIE010000045.1, from coordinate 2,817 downwards.
ATCAGGAGAAACAACCATATCTGTATTATGTTCTTGATCCCATAGAGGTTCTAATAATCTCATACCAGAACCATCATCATTAGATGCAATTAACCAATTGTTTTCTCTACTATTACCTATCCACTTAGAAGTTATTTTATTACCAATTGGATTAAAAGCAAAATCTTCTAACTCATGTGGTAAAGTAACTTGTTGACCTGTATTAAAATTATATAATATATTAGATCCATCAGGATATTCTAAAATAGCTTTATCACCTTTATCTGTCCAAGTAACATTATCTACTCCATAGAATTTTTTATCAGATAATAGTTCTGTTTCTCCATTTTCATTAATAGTAAAAAACTGTTGTTTTTCACTATCATAATATTGTAATCCTAAAGAAGAATCAGAAAAACCTATTGTTTCCGTATCTGTAACTTTAGTAACTGCAGTTAAGCCACCATTAGCTACTGGAGAAACTTGCTCTTGAATATATTCTTGCCAAGGTAATGTAACAACTTCATTAATATTTTCATCTATGATAGTAACTTCACCAGGGCCAATACCAGGTATTTCACCTACGTTATAGTTAAGATCATCTTCTGGTTTAGGAGCTCCTCTAAAGAAAACCCAGTACAAAGCAAAGCCTAATAGAAAAACTATTAGTATAAATCCGATAACTATTAATATTTTTTTTATATTCATAATATTGTTTATTAAAAAAAAGAAGCAAATGTATCTATGATAGCTGTACCTAATGATAATATTGCATCAATTGGATCTGTTGTAACATGAATAATTATAGATAATATAAATGCTATTATTATAAAAACGACAAGAAGTACAAAAGAAATTATTACTAATAATAATTTTTCATAAAAATCTAATTCTCCTAAAATTTTAGGGAATATAAGCTGTAATGTCCAAATTGTTAATGTAATAACTATACCAACTACAGTAGCTGCAGAAGTAGAAGAAAACATTTTTGAAATAGCCTTATTCATAGCTTTTCTTATCTGCTTCTTTTTCATCTCTTGCATTTGCTTTTTAGCTTGTTCTTCAGATTGCTCTTTAAGTCCCTGAATTCTTGATACAGTTAATTGTCTACGAAAATTATTTTGTTCTAAAGCGTTCTCCATAATTATTCTTGCCAATAAGCAGCATCAACTAACCATTTATCACCTGATTTAATCATACTTATTTCTATATCTTGATAATATACTTCTTCTGATAAATCTTCTTGTGTTTCTATTCTTTGAGTAGATACTTTAACCAAGGCATCTTCATCTGTTAAAGAAAGTATATTAGCTGATAGACTTTTTGTAGTTATACCAGTATATTCTTCTACAGTATTATCCAAAGGAATAGACATTAAATAATCTTCCATTCTAGCTGAACTTAATGGTATTAATTCTTCTAAATTATGACCCTGATTATCAGTAGACCAACTACCAAAACGTTCTGAAAAACTTCTTGCTAAGTTTATAGCATTAAACTCTGTATTAGTTTCCTCAGGAGTAGGAATATTATCTACATTTAATTCTGCGCTAGGAGGAGTAAATTCTAATACTTCAAAATCTTTATAATCACCTTCTGGAGATAATTTATCAGATAAACGTAAAACAAAGAATATTAATAGTAAAATAACTAAGATTATTATAATTATCCAAGTATACTTTTTTCTTTTTTCTTGTTCCATATATTTTTATTTAATTATTTATTTAACATTTCTTCTTCAAACTCTTTTTTAGCTTCTTCTATTTCTAATAATTGTCTAGGATCTGAAGTTATAATCTGATGTTCTGTAGGAGAAGCTTGTATTTTAATAGCAGCATGTTTTTGTCCAGCAAAGAATATACCCTCACCTACTCCTGATTCTAGTAATAAATACTTTTCTCCCTCAGTTAACATAAATGTCTTTTGTACTAAATTAATAGATGCTGTTGATTGTTTTAATAATAATTGCATAGAAGAATTAGTAAGTATACCTTTACCAAAAGGAGATACTAAAAAATCATTAACATCTTGAGTAATAGTAGTAATACCAAGATAATATTTACGACAACGTTTAGTTAAAGCAAACATAAACTTAGCACTATCTTCATGTTTCATCATAATCCAAGCTTCATCAACTACTAGAATTCTTTTCTTCATCTCACTTCTAATAATATTCCATATATAGTTTATAATAATATACATGCCTATAGGTCTTAACTCTTCTTCTAAATCTCTAATACAGAAAACTACTAATTGATTATTCATACTAATATTAGTAGGGCTATTAAATAATCCAGAAAAAGTACCTTCAGTATATTTTTTAATACGCAAAGCCATATCTTCTCCACCCTCCATACTCATAAGGACTTCTTCTAAGTCAGACATCATAGGTGGCTCTATATTTGATAAATCACTAGAAGCTGTAATATCTTTTTTAGCATATGTTTCTAATAATGCTCTATCCATTAAAGAATCTTCAGCATTAGTCATTTCTCCAATCATCAATCTAATTAAACCTTTAAGGGTTATAACAGCGCTACGTAGTATATCTTCTGGCTTAGAATCACCACCTATACCCTTAGGTAAATCAAAAGGATTTAACTTACTTTCTGAATTTAAAGAAACATTAATATATGCACCATTAACTGATTCAGATAAATGTTGAAACTCATTTTCAGGATCTATTATTATAACATCAGTGCCTAACATCATAGATCTTAATACTTCTAGTTTTATACCATAACTTTTACCTGCACCTGAAGTAGCAAAAACAACAGCATTAGCATTTTGTAAACTAAAACGATCAAATAATATTAAACTATTATTATGTCTATTAAT
>CAYZIE010000044.1:0-4795 GCA_964478385.1 uncultured Gammaproteobacteria bacterium | reverse complement strand
AATACCAACATTTCCATCGTTATAATATATATTATTACCACTAGTATTCCAAACACTAGAACCACTACCAGAATTATCGTCTGCACATCTCCATGTATTATTATCTGTTTTCTTTAATATTTGATCAACATCACAAATAGCATCTCCAGGCTTTATATCACCAAAAAACTTTATATTTCCATATATTTTAGTTTCTCCTGTAATTTTTGTATCACCGTGAATATATAATTCAAAAGATTCATGACTACTACCTCCTATACCAACATTATCATTATAATAAATACCATTATCATCTAGGGTCCAAAGACTAGACTGACCACCAACATCACCACAACCATTACCTACAAAAAATTTACCATCATCATTTACGCAAACATTTTGATCTCCTCCTCCTCCATATATATCAGATTTTATAAATCCCTTAACTTTTAAAGATGTGGTTGATGTACAAGATCCACCATTATAAGGATTATAAATATCTTCTGTACAACCAATACCTGTGACAGCAGAATCTAAATAATATGCATCTGCCCATTTATTATGACTTAAAAGCTCAGAAGCTATAATCCCAGCTGTTCTTCCTATATCACCACCATACTCTTCTCCGAATTTTGGTCTATCTATACTATAAAATTGAAAATAATCACAAGAATCATCATTATTTGAACTAGGATCTTCTTTATCACATAATAAAACAATGTGCTTCTGTTGTTCGGGATATTGATTCTCGTCAATACCGCCACTATCTTCTGCAAGATTAAATATCAAAGCATCTCTACCCTTGTATTCTGAATAATCCCCTAAGTCTATTCTTGTTTGACCATCAACTTGCAACTTAACATCAGCATGATCAAATACATTGTCCCAATTATTAGATGTGGTAGTGCTAATAGCTAACCTATTTACAAAAATATTACCATCATTATCAAAGTTTGCTAGATTTTCATCATTCCATATTCTTAATTGTTCAGTTGTATTATCGTAATATATAGCAGTATAATCCATGCTGTTGTCATTCTTAAATCGTAATTCTGGATTATCATCAGCACTACCACTATTTAAAATTAAATTAGGTGATGCAGATGAAATTGTTTCTATATTAACCTTACCTTCAAAATATCCTGCATGAGTACCACCTTCTAAAATCTTACCAAAAATTCCATAACTTGGTTCTCCTATGCTGGATGGACCAGTACCAATACCCAATACACCATGTTGACCTTCACCTTTTACGCCTATTCTACCCTGACTATATAAACCAATAGATGCATCATTGCCAATACTTAAAGAATAAAGATTATTAATACTCTTACCATTAGCATTAATATCTTCTAACAAAGGATTAAATAGTATATTACCAGGTTGTCCTTCTCCAGGATGAGAAGGAGGTGGAGTCCATTGAGCAAGAACGGTTTTAGTAATAATTGTTAAACTGAGAACAATAGTAATAATTACTAAAAAAGATACGAATGAGTTTTTAGTTTTTAACATATTTGTATATTAAATTATTATGTATATTATAACATAAAAAAGAGAAAATAAAAAATAGTAGGTATTGATTAAAAAAGAAATTTCTAGTAAACTTAAGATATTAATTAATTAAAAGAAAAATATGAATACTACTATGTATATAATCATAGCTGTTGTAGTGCTAATTATCTTTTGGATAATAAGTGTATTTAATGGTTTGGTTAGATTAAAAAACAGAGTAAAAGAAGCTTGGTCAGATATAGATGTACAATTAAAAAGAAGGTATGATCTAATACCAAACTTAATGGAAGCTGTAAAAGGATATATGAAACATGAAGAAGGTGTTTTAACTAAAGTAACAGAAGCTAGAGCATCTGCTATGCAAGCTAAAGGTATAGAAGAAAAAGGTAAAGCAGAAAATATGCTATCTGATACTTTAAAAAGCCTATTCGCAGTAGCAGAAAACTATCCTGATTTAAAAGCTTCACAAAACTTCCTACAATTACAAGACGAAATATCTGATACAGAGAACAAGATACAAGCTGCTAGAAGATTCTACAATGGTCAAGTAAGAGACTTTAATACTAAAATTGAAGTTTTCCCTAATAATATAATAGCTGGAATGTTAAAATTCAAAGCTTGGGACTTTTTTGAAATAGAAAATGAAGAAGAAAAAGAAAATGTAAAAGTTAAATTTTAAGAGTAATAAAGACTGTTTTTAATTAATTTAGAAGCAGTTTTTATATTGACAAAATACCTTAATTATTGTTACATTAAGGTTGAAAATATATAAATATATGTATAAACAAATAGATAGTAATAAAAGAAAAAGTATAGCATTTATGCTTCTTTTTATCTTAGTAATAGGTGCTTTAGCCTATGTTTACTACCATTTCTATAGTTCTAGCCCATACTTCATAGTATTTGCAGTAATATTTGCTACAGGAATGAGTTTAACTAGTTTCTATGCAGGTGATAAGATAGCATTAAAACAAGCAGGTGCTAAAGAAATAGAAATGAAAGATAATCCATATATTTGGAGAATGGTAGAGAATTTAAGTATTACAGCTGGTATTACTATGCCTAAAGTATATATTATACCTGATGAACATATGAATGCTTTTGCTACAGGTAGAGATCCAGAACATGCTTCTATAGCATTAACTACAGGTATAATTAAGAGCTTAGAAAATGAAGAATTAGAAGGAGTAATAGCTCATGAACTAGCTCATGTTAAAAACTATGATATTAGATTAATGATGGTGGTTATACTTTGTGTAGGTATAATTACACTATTAGCTGACTGGATGTTAAGATCATTTATCTGGAGAGGTAGAGGTGATAATAAGAATAATGGAGGTCTTTTAATAGTTATAGGTATAATCCTAGCTATACTCTCCCCTTTATTTGCTAAACTAATACAATTAGCTGTATCAAGAAAAAGAGAATACTTAGCAGATGCCTCTGGAGCACTATTAACTAGATATCCAGAAGGTTTAGCTAAAGCTTTAGAAAAGATATCTCAACAAACCATTCCTTTAAAAAGAAAGAATAAAGCTACAGCTCATCTATACTTTTCAAGTCCTTTTAAAGGTAAGAAAGTAAAGAATCTTTTTTCTACTCACCCTTTAGCAGAAAAAAGAATAAAAGCTTTAAGAAATATGTAATATGGAAAATATATTAAATAGATTTACCTATCACTTTAAAAAAGTTTTGATTAATGCTCAAAGTCTTGCTTTTAATAATAATCAAGAGAAAATAGAACCTAAAGATATATTCATAGCAATACTTAATGCTAAAGGATCTTTAGGCGCTGATGTAATATTAAAACAAAAAATAGATATAGAATATATTAATAAATTAAAAAGTAATAAAATACAACAAACAATATTAGAAGACATTACTAAGTTCCCTCAACCATCTAAAGAAACAGAGAAGATTATAGAATCCTCTGTATCTTTAGCATATAAAAATAAACATAAACATATTGGTACAGAACATTTACTATTTAGTATTAATAAAAGTGAAGATAATAAATTAAAAGAAATATTTACTAAAGCTAAAATAAGTAATAAAAATTTAGAACAACATCTTGATATAATAATTAAAAGTACTTCTAAATTTAATGATTTAACAGGAGAAGAAATACAAAAAGAAATAGATACTGTTTTAGAAGATCATGAAGAAGAAAGTATTTTAAATAGTTTTACTGTAGATCTAACAAATAAAGAAATACAAGAAAATATAGACCCAGTTATAGGAAGAGAAATAGAAATAAATAGATTAATAGAAATATTAAGTAGAAGAACTAAAAATAATCCTGTACTATTAGGAGATGCTGGAGTAGGTAAAACAGCAATAATAGAAGGATTAGCTAAAAGAATAACAGAAAAGAAGGTGCCTGATGTATTAATTAATAAAAAGATACTTAATCTTGATATGTCTGGACTATTAGCTGGTACTATGTATAGGGGTGAATTTGAAAGTAGATTAAAACAAATAATTGAAGATATAAGTGATGATGAAGATAATATACTGTTTATTGATGAACTTCACACTATAATGGGCGCAGGGTCTACAGGTGGATCTTTAGATGCAGCTAATATCTTAAAACCTGCTTTAGCAAGAGGTAATTTAAGATGTATAGGTGCAACTACCTTTGAAGAGTATAAAAAACATATAGAAACAGATAGAGCCTTAGAAAGAAGATTTCAAACTATAGTAATAGGTGAATCTAGCGAAGATGAAACATATAAAATACTACAAGGATTAAAAGAAAACTATGAGAAATTCCATAATGTAGTAATAACAGAACAAGCTCTTAAACAAGCTATTAGTTTAAGTAAAAGATTCTTACCAGATAAACAATTACCTGATAAAGCTATAGACCTCATAGATGAAGCTGCTTCTAGAATAAAAGTAAAGAATACAAAGAAAAGTTATCTAAAAAAGATAAAAGAAATTAAAGATAATCTAGAAGAATTAAAAATAATTAAACATCAATATATAGTAGATGAAGAATATAATCTAGCTAAAGAAACAAGAGATAAAGAAATAGAAAAAGAAAAAAAATTAAAAAGTTTAAAAAAGAAACAAGAAAAAGATAATAAAATATCTTTAGGTAGTATTAATGAAGATGATATTAAAGAAATAATCTCTGAAATAACTAAAATACCATTAAAAGATATTAGTGAAAATAATAGTAAGAATTTAATAAACTTAGAAAAGAATGTCTCTAAGAATATCTTTGGACAAGAAAAAGCTTTAAATAATATTTCAAATAGTATACGAAAAGCTAAAACAGGATTACATGATAGTAATAAAC
>CAYZIE010000043.1:0-4851 GCA_964478385.1 uncultured Gammaproteobacteria bacterium | reverse complement strand
TATTATATCAAAAAAACGATAATTAGTTAATTACCGTTTAAATATATGATACCATTTTCTTTTTTTATGAAGATGTAGAAAATTAAGAGAAAATCTTTTCTTCTTCTTTTTTTTAGATAATAGGTATGATAATAGGTAGTATATAGCTATAAATATAGATAAACTTAAGAAAGTTACTACAAATACAGCTTGCCCAGACCACTTCCAATAGTCTTTAAATATATATACTGTAATAGGTACTTTAATACCTGTAGCAGCATTAAACCTTTTTTTATCTAAAGCTTTACTAATAACAGAAATATTGGTTTTTTTAATACCTTCTTCAAAATTACTAAAATCAGTTTTAATTTTAATCTGAGTAACTTGTTCTGGTAATAATTGAATTTCACTATTATTTAAAATTATATTATCTGAATATTCATCTACTTGAATATGTGAAATAATTGGTTCTTTAGAAATATTCTTAATATTTAAATTATATTCTTTAATATCTGGAGAAATAATATCTAAAGAAGAAGGAGATATAGATAAACCTATAGCTTTAACAGAAAAGGGTAGTAATAGAAATATAAGTATAATTAATTTATACATAATCATTAATTAATAGTAGCCCAAAATATTAATTGACCATTTTGTTGTCCAGAATCTGTAGTATTACTTGGAATTGATAATTCTACATTTACTGCCTCAGAATCAGAGGGATTAATAATTAAATTAAAGTTACTCCATTCTGATTGATTTAAATTGGTAAAATCAAATATATTATCACCTATAATACTTGCTTCTATATAAATATCAACTGTACCTGTATTAGTTAAACTTAATATATTTTCTGCTGATTGCCCTGCTTCTAAATCACCAAAGTCAATCATAGACTGATTAATAGTAAAAGATACACTATCTTCATTCTCTGGATTATCATTTAAGATATTAACAGATAAATCTACTATTTCTGAAATACCATTACCAATAGTTATATACTCTTTATTACTCCTAATATATGATTCAGTTTGTTCTGAATAAACAGTATATATACCATCTTCATTAATTGTTAAATTAACTTGTCCATTTTCATCTGTAATATATATATCATTATTTACATATACTTCAATATTTTCTAATACTAACCAATCACTACCATCAAAATATGTTATAGTTATAGTAATATCTTCTCCTGTTAAAAATATATTTTGATTTGTTTCTACTCTAGTAGGTTGAATACCATATTCTCCATAAGCCCATAATACTTCATCTCCGACTTCTAAAATATATTCATCTACTGCTACCATACCAGAAGCTGAATTAACCCAGTATTGCCACCCTGACATACCCTCAGCATCAATATAATCTATACTTGATACATAAGGTCCATATTCTGTATCTTGTACTATATAATCAAAATTACAAACTTCTGATCCTGAAATTAATAATTCTAAAACATTACTAGCTTCTAAACTAGCTAAACAAATTGTATTATCAGGTCCTTCAATTCTTAAATCAACATTTACTGTATTATTTACACTTAAATCAATATAGTTTAAGGGATAAGTACCATTTGATAGTGATAATAGCGCATAAGAAGTAACCATAGAAGAACCATCTTCATCTCCTGTTAACCAAGTAAAAGATCCATCTTCTAATTGTAAGCTTTGTAAAAATAGTATTGGATTATTATCACCCACATACCAATCATTAATATCTATATTAGCTTTATTAAACATTGAAATAATCCAAGCAGTAGAAGCTCCATCAGATTCACTGTTTGTATCATAACCAAAACCACCATCTTCATTTTGAACAGTATGTAAATAATCTAAAGCTAAAACTATTTCTGAAGAAGATATAGTTAAATCTGTTTCTAATAGTGCTAAAATAGCTGCTGCTGTATCATTACTATCTGATTGACCTGTTACAGACCAAGACCAACCACCATCTTCATTTTGATTAGATAGTATAAATTCTTTAATACTTGATATATTATCTTCTGAGTGTAATGAAGATAAAGCTAATAATCCCCAAAAATCATCATTTAATAATTCAGAAGATCCTAATTGATTGTCTATAAAATTATTATTAATAACACCTAGTAAATTATTTAATGTTTCATAATCATCACTTTGTATAGCTGTTAAAGCTAATATATTTTTACTAGCTGTCATTAAATCATCTGTATTATTATCTAAATAGCTAATATCAATATTTTCAGCTTGTGCTGAAACTAAAGCTTGTGTAATCCAAGTGTTTTGTGTTTGATTCTGTAAATAGCTAATTGTATTATCATATTCAGCAAAAATTAAAAAAGGAGTTGCTATTAGAATGATAAGTAAAGTAAAAAAGAATTTTTTCATATATTTTATTTAATTAATTGTATTTAGTGCAGATATATATAATATATCTGCACTTTTATTTTAAGCCTCTTGAAGATTATATTTAATCTTTGGATAATGTCTAAATACAGTTATATTATTACGAGTAATCCTTAAACTTTGACGAATGGGATTAAATAATACTGTATTTATTGGTTCTAAAACACATTGTCCATTGATATAGTAATTATAATCTCCTAAACCATGTTCTTGTAAATCAATTAATAATAAACAATTATCACCATTGGGAAAATCCCAATCTATTTGTTCATGATAAACAGGATTATATCTTTGCAAGAAAGATAATAATGTATCCTCTGTATTATTAATTAATAATGATTTTTCAAGATCTTGTTCTAATCCAGTTATTGTTTTCTCACAACTAGATATAATAAAACCAAGAAATGAAAAAGAACATAATTTAAGAAACATTCTTCTATCTAGACCCATTTTACCCTCCTTTGTTTTGAATGAACTTTTTTGATTTTAAAAAATCTCCTTGTAAGGAGATTAAAAATAAATTTACTAAATGTTTAATAAACTTATTCTTTCTCTCCTTAGGAAAAAGAATATAACTCAGGTGTCGGACTTTACCGTAGCTAGGACTGTGAAGGATTTTCACCTTACTTCCCTGAATATTTTTAAAGAATGGATTAATATATTAACATAAAAAAATAGAGATTGCAAATTATTTCTTTTTAACCAATCTCTTTAATTCTTTTTGAAATGTTTTAGCATCTTTAAATGATCTATATACAGAAGCATAACGAATATATGCTACTTGATCAAAGGTTTTTAATTTCTTCATTACTATTTCACCTAATTGTTTAAAAGTTATTTCTATATTAGCTTTTTTTTGAATATCTCTCTCTATTTCTCTAATTAATTTTTGAAAATCTTCTTCTAAGTATGCTCTTTTTTCTAAAGATGTTCTTAATCCTTTTATTAATTTATTACTGCTATATGCTTCTCTTCTTCCATCTCTTTTTATAACAACTAAATCTAATATTTTTACTTCTTCAATAGTAGAAAAACGAAAATTACAAGAAGAACATGATCTTCTTCTTTTAATACTAAAACCCTCGCCAATAAGACGAGAGTCAATAACTCTTGTATTTTTAGAATTACAAGCTACGCAATTCATCTATTTTTCAATTTATTTCTTAAAAATGGAGGTATATCTAATTCTTCCTCTTCTTTACTTTTTGGAACTTCAACTACTTCTTCATCTTTTTTATTAAAAGCTTTCTTTACTGTTCTTTCTTCTGCTTTTTTAGCAAATGTTTCTGTATATGGAATTTTTGGTTGAATAGCATTAGGTTCTTGATTATCATCACTACCTTTAAATCCTGTAGCTATAACAGTAACTTTAACTTCATCACCTAAATTTTCATCTATAACTGCTCCAAATATAATCTTAGCTTCTGGATCACAATTAGCAGTAATAACTTCAGCAGCTTCACTTACTTCTAACATAGATAATTCTTTACCACCAGATATAGTAAATAATACACCAGTAGCTCCATTTATTGATAATTCAAGTAATGGACTATCTATAGCTGCTTTAGCTGCATCATGTGCTCTACTTTCTCCAGTAGCAGTACCAATACCCATTAAAGCTGAACCAGCTTGATTCATAATAGCTTTAACATCTGCAAAGTCTACATTAACTAATCCTGGCACTGTAATAACCTCGGAAATACCTTGAACACCTTGTTTTAAAACTTCATCTACAATACCAAATGCTTCTAAAAGAGAAGTCTTTTTATCAATAATCTGTAATAACCTATCATTAGGTATAGTAATAGTTGTATCTACTTTATCTAATAAATTATCTAATCCTCTATCAGCTATATCTTTACGTTGTACTCCTTCAAATGTAAATGGTTTAGTAACAACAGCTACTGTTAAAGCTCCTGCTTCTCTAGCAATATCAGCTATAACTGGAGCTGCACCAGTACCTGTACCACCACCTAAACCACAAGTTATAAATACCATATCAGAACCTTCTAAAAACTTCATTATCTCTTGCTCATTTTCTTCAGCACTTTTTAATCCTAATTCAGGATCCATACCAGCACCTAATCCTTTGGTAGTACCTCTACCAATATGTATCTTTGTAGGAGCTATAGAATGATGTAAGGCTTGAGCATCAGTATTAACTGCTATAAAATCAACACCTCTAATTTTAGATGCTACCATCCTATTAATAGCTGAATTACCACTACCACCAACACCAACTACTTTAATTTTAGCAAATGTTTCAATTGGAGGTATTACTTCTTTTATATTTTTCTTAACCATTTTATTTATCTTTAATTTATGATCCTGGTAATATAGATTTAACCTTATTTTTTACTTTATTAAATATATTATCTAAGAAAGAAAAGTTAGATAAAAAACCTGAATTATCTTCTAGATTTTTATCAGCCCATAATACTAAACCTAAGGCTGTAGTATATTCTAAATCATTTAATTTATCTAT
>CAYZIE010000042.1:2187-5000 GCA_964478385.1 uncultured Gammaproteobacteria bacterium | reverse complement strand
GGTAGTATATTTGTTAAATATATATTTAAAAATAATTAATAAAAAAATATGGCAGAAATAAAAAAAGACAAAAAAGACATTGAGGACAATAAAATTATAGCCGCTTTAGGTTATGTATGGATACTTTGTTTAGTTCCTCTATTTTTAAAAAGAAATTCTAAGTTTGCGCAATTTCATGCTAAACAAGGAGTATTATTATTAATTGTAGAAACTGTAGCTTTTATAATCCCAGTTATTGGTTGGTTTTTCTACATTATAGCTTTAATTTATGCTTTGATTGGTATAAAGAGTGCTTTAGAAGGGAAGTATTGGGAAATGCCTATATTAGGTAAATATGCTTTTAAGTTAAATGTATAATTAAAATAATAAATAGCTTTAAGTTTAAAGTTAAAATATTTAACTTTGACTTTTTATAACAATAAAAATATGAAAAAAGGTAAATTTATTCTTTGGTTTAATCAAATAGGAATTAAAGATGTTCCTAAAGTAGGTGGTAAGAACGCTTCTCTTGGTGAAATGTATTCTAAGTTAACTAAAAAAGGTGTTCCTATACCAAATGGTTTTGCTGTTACTGCTCAAGCCTATGATTATTTTATAACATCAACAGGTGTTAAAAAAGAGATTAGGAAAATATTAAAAGGATTAGATACTAGAGATATACATAATCTACAAGAAAAAGCTAAATTAGTAAGACAAGCTATACTAAATGCTGAATTTCCTCAAGATCTTCAAGATAGTATTGTTAAATCATATGCTAAATTATCTAAAGAATTTAAAAAGAAGAATGTAGATGTTGCTGTTAGAAGTTCTGCTACTGCTGAGGATTTACCAGATGCTTCTTTTGCGGGACAACAAGATACATATTTGAATATAGAAGGAGAAAAAGATTTACTTGATGCTTGTAAAAGATGTATGTCTTCTTTATTTACAGATAGAGCTATATCATATCGTAGTGATAAAGGATTTAATCATTTTAAGGTTAAGTTATCTATAACAGTGCAGAAGATGGTTAGGTCTGATAAAGCTACATCTGGTGTTATGTTCTCTATTGATACAGAATCTGGATTTAAGAATGCAGTTTTAATAAATGCTATATACGGGTTAGGAGAATATATTGTTCAAGGGGTTGTTAATCCTGATGAATATTATGTTTTTAAGCCTACTCTTAAAAATTTTAAACCAATTATTAGTAAAAGTTTAGGAGAGAAAAGAAAAAAATTAGTATATAGTAATAAAGATCAAGTAAGGAATTTACCTGTTTCAAAAAAAGATCAAGAAAGGTATGCTTTAAACGATAAAGAGGTATTACAATTAGCTAAGTGGGCTGTAGAGATTGAAAATCATTATAAAAAGCCAATGGATATGGAATGGGCCAAAGATGGTATTACTAAAAAATTATACATTGTTCAAGCTAGGCCAGAAACTGTTCGTTCTCAAGAAGATCCTAATACATTAACAGAATATTTTATAAAAGGAAAAGGTAAAGTAGTTGTACAAGGTGCTTCTGTTGGTAATAAGATAGGTCAAGGTAAAGCACATATTATAAAAAGTGTTAGTGGTATTGATAAATTTAAAGAAGGTGAAGTATTAGTTACAGAAATGACTGATCCTGATTGGGAACCTATAATGAAAAAAGCTGCAGCTATTGTTACTGATTCAGGTGGTAGAACATGTCATGCTGCTATTATTTCTAGAGAATTAGGTATTCCATGTGTTGTTGGTACTAAACAAGGAAGTACTAAAATAAAGAAAAATCAAAAGATTACTATTTCTTGTGCTGAAGGAGAAAAAGGTTTTATATACAATGGTTTTGTAGATTATACAGTTAAGAAAACAAATCTAAAACATTTTAAAAAACCTAAAACTAAGGTTATGATGAATATTGGTAATCCTGAAATGGCTATGATGCAAAGCTTTATACCAAATGAAGGTGTTGGTTTAGCTAGAGAAGAGTTTATAATCTCAAACTATATTAGAATACATCCTTTAGCTTTAATACATTTTAATAAACTAAAAGATAAAATAGCTAAAAAACAGATTCTTAATCTAACTTCTGCATATAAAGATAAAAAACAGTTCTTTATTGATAAACTAGCACAAGGTATAGCTAGAATTACAGCTAGTTTCTATCCTAAAGATGTAATTGTAAGATTATCTGATTTTAAATCTAATGAATATGCTAATCTAATAGGTGGAAAACAGTTTGAACCAGTAGAAAGTAACCCTATGATAGGTTGGAGAGGTGCTAGTAGACATTATGATCCTAAGTACTTGCCTGCTTTTGTTTTAGAATGTAAAGCATTGGTTAAGGTAAGAGAAGAAATGGGATTAAATAATTTAAAGATTATGGTTCCTTTTTGTAGAACTATAGAAGAAGGAAAAAAAGTTTTAAAGGTATTAGCAGATAATGGATTAAAAAGAGGTAAGAACGGTTTAGAGATATATGTAATGTGTGAAATACCTTCTAATGTAATACTAGCTGAAGAGTTTGCTAAGATATTTGATGGTTTTAGTATAGGTTCTAATGATTTAACTCAACTAGCATTAGGCGTAGATAGGGATTCAGAACTTGTTTCACATGTATATGATGAAAGAAATAAAGCTGTAAAAGATTTAGTTTCTACAGTAATTAAAGCAGCTAGGAAACATAAAAGTAAAATAGGTATTTGTGGTCAAGCTCCTTCTGATTTTCCTGACTTTGCTCAATTCTTGGTTAAAGAAAAAATAGATACTATCTCTCTTATCCCTGATACAGTTATTAAAACAAGTATAGCTATTAATAAAACAGAGAAGAAATTAAAGAAATAATTGAC
>CAYZIE010000042.1:0-2087 GCA_964478385.1 uncultured Gammaproteobacteria bacterium | reverse complement strand
ATATGGAGAGGTGGCTGAGTGGTCGAAAGCGCTTGCTTGGAGTGCAAGTGAACGAGTAATCGTTCCGCAGGTTCGAATCCTGTCTTCTCCGCCATTTTACAATTTCAGAGTTTTTGGCGATTTTGCGCGCCGAGCGCGTGATTAGTCGGGGTTCTGTTCAAAAAAGTTCGAATTTCATTCAACATACACCGCCAATTTACATTGATTTTATTAATTATATATAGTACTGTATATTTATAATAATTTAACCTTAAAATTATGAATTTTGAAAAAAATACAAATGAAGAAATGAATTTTTCAGCTAAAGTTGAAGGTGATGAATTAATTTGGAAATAATAGTTATAAACTATAAAAAAGACGATTCTTTAGAATCGTCTTTTTTGTTTTACTATCTTACTGACACTGAGTACTTGGTATTCCTGTTCCTTGATGAACCCAAAAACTTGTAGGACCACTACAAGAACCAGCAAATGGATCATTGTGAGGGTAACTGTATTTTCTTACTTCAAAATGTAAATGAGGACCTGTTGAATTACCAGAAGAACCACTTCTTCCTATTCTACGTCCACAAGGTATAGATGAATAACCTATAGCGCTACCTTTTTTAAGATGAGCGTATATAGTTCTCCAACCATTACCATCTGTAATATCTCCTTCATGGTCTATTCTAACATTATTACCAAAACCTCCTCCACAATCAGAACCATAATATCCATAAGTGCTACAATTATCATAACTATAATATACACCACCATTGGCAGCTGCATACACACTAGTGCCTACACTAACTCTAAAATCAGTACCTCTATGATTATTATATGTATCATAGCTATGACAGTAATGACTTTTCTTACCTCCACCAGTTTGATTATCATAGTAAGCGCTAAATAGATTATTACTATATGTATTAACAGGGCTTCTAAATTTAGGAGATGCTTCAGTATTACTAGGAAGTAAAAATACAGATAATAGTATAATCATAGAAGAAGATAATATATACTTTATTTTATTAATATGTTTCATATATTTGTATTTAGTTTATTAAATGAATTACTTTACTATTTTTCCTTCTAAATCAACTTGTATAATTCTTTCTTTAGCTTTATTACTTTTATTTATAACTATACCAATAGTTTTTCCATCCACAATCCAATGAGGATCTCTACCATAACTTAACATTTTATTTTCTTTTATTTTATTATACCTACCATTAAATTCATTAATCCAAATAGATCTATCTGATTCATATATTAAATATTTTCCATTAGATGACCACGTAGGTTTTTCAGAAGGAGTAGGTATAGTTTTATTGGTAAAGTATTTCATATTATTATTACTCAATTGTTTTCTGTTTTTACCATTCATATCAATAATATAATGAGAAGCTAAGCCACTAGAACTAGCAGAGAAGAATAATATTTTTTTACTATCAGGAGTCCATAAAAATCCCCAATCTTCATATTTATCACTTAATCGATTTTCTTCTTTAGTTTTTAAATTTAAAACAGTCATACCAAGAGCTTGTTCATAATAGTCTCCTTGTATCCAATCGGAATTAAGTTTTTGATAAACCATATATTTACCATCTGGTGAAAGATCTATACCTAATGTTTTTTCTGTTATCTTTTTATTACTACCATTATCTACAACAAACAAATCATAATTTTCTGTAGTATAGTATATTTTATCACTTATTTTATCAAATAATGCATTAGTAACTAATTGATCAGTTAATTTTATTTCTTTTTTATCTTTTAATAAGTATAGATTAGTTCCACCAATTCTTTCACTTTCTGGTAAAGCTTTTTCCCAACCTTTTCCAAATAATACCATATCATTTTTTTGATCAAATAATATTTTAATATTATTATTTTCAGTAATTGCTTTTTCTCCTAGTATATTATTTATTGAATATAAATTACCATTATCTAAAATTATTTTATCAGCTTTAACTTCTTCTTTTTGTAAAACAAATATCCCTAAAGTTATTAATAGGCTTATACTAAATAACATTAAAGCACTAAATTTTTTTTCATTTACCATATATTTATTTTAATTATTATTAATTATATCAAAAAACTCAAGAA
>CAYZIE010000041.1:0-5104 GCA_964478385.1 uncultured Gammaproteobacteria bacterium | reverse complement strand
CATTTTGTAAACTAAAACGATCAAATAATATTAAACTATTATTATGTCTATTAATACCATAAAGTATTCCATTATCAGAAGTAAGTTCAGAAGAAACAAAAGGAAATGATGAAGCTATAGGTGAACTATTCATATTTGTAAAAATAGATAATTCATCATTACCTAATGGTAATGTAGAATTAAATCCTTGTTCTGATTGAAACAATGCTCTACGAGAATAGATTAATTGAACACCTAATAAGTTTTCTACTCTATCAGTAGCTAAATCAAGTTCTTCTAAATCTTTAGAATACATAGTAACATAAAGAGAAAACTGAAAGAATTTCTCTGTTCCTTGTGTTAAAGAATCACGTAAAGATTCTATATCTTGTAAAGCTGTTTCTGCTATTGGATCACGAGGAGCTCCTTTTTCATGCCCTGCTATAATCTCAGATTCCATTGTACCAACTTTATTCCTTAACTGTTTTAAAACCATTTGTATATCTAATGGAAAGAAAAACATTGAAATATCTAAAGTTAAACTTTCGTTTATAATAGGTGCAAACCAACCAATAGTAACATAACGAGGATAAGTCATAACAAAGATTGTTCTGACATAAAGATTATTTAAACGTAAATGATGACTATCTATTTTAAATGCTGCTGGTGCAATAACATCACGCACAGAAACAATACCTTCTCTAAACACTTTTTCTGCTTCTAATATTTTCTTTTCTTTTTTTATTTCTTTTTCTTCTTGAACTTTTTGTTGTACTTTAGGATCAGGTTTAACAACAGTAGGTTTAACTACTTTTTGTTGTTCTTTACTAACTTGTTGTATTTTTTTAAATCCAAACATTATAATTCTACTTTTAATTTATTTATATCTTCTAATGGTTCTCTCTGAAATAAATCTGGGTTATAACTATTATAATATAATTCAATTAAAGCTTGAGTATTCAAACGTTGTGTTCTTAAACCTAATGCAGATAAACCAGAGGTAACAAAATCACTTCTCTTGCTTAATTGAGCACTAAATTCAGCAAACCTTTTCTTACTTAATGTAACTACCTTGGCTGTAGCAAAAACTGCTCTTAACTTATCAAAGAATCCCTTCTTTTTATCACTTACAGCACTATATGGAATTACAATATAGAATCTTTTACTCATTATTTTTTCTAAAGTAAGTAATTCATTAATAAAATAACGATAATCAGCTGTTTGCATACGTAATAATTCATTAGTCTGCTCTTTTTCCATTTTCTTTAATCTTTCCATATAATCATCAACATTCAATGGTCTTGATTGTATAACTATTTGTAATGGATAATCTAAAGTATTTAAAAATCCTACATAAGAAGAAATAATAGCTCTTTGTTCTTCTTCAGATTTTAAATCAAAATTAATAGAAGAAACTAAAAGAATACTTCTTACTGTTCCATCATTCAAAATAACTAAATCATCTTTAATCTCAGCAATATCTAAAAATTTCTGTGTTGAATTCTTTGGTCTATTTCCAGCTAACTTTTTATTCTTCATAATATTTATTTATTATTAAAAACATTACTTTCTTCATTTATATACTTCTCTCCTTTATATACTCCTCCTGTATCTATAACTAAAGAAACTTCTGATAATTTTTTAGCAGGCATAATGACTTTTCTTTTTATATAATCTTCTTTTTTTCCTTCTTCATTTTTACTTTTATATTCTTCTGTTTTGATATATTCTTTTCTCCATATTCTAATACTTGGTCTTTTCTTTGTTTGCGTAAAATTTAAAGCAAAAACATGAAATGGCATTCCATTTACTTTATAGAAAGCAAAGACTGCTACAAAAACTACAATACCTATTGTTTGGAATAAGAATAAAGAAAAATCAGATAATTTATAACATAAAAATATTGCTAAACCTCCTGCTAATATTAATACAAACTGACGAACTGTAATTGGTCCCCAAATCTTATCTTCTGAATCTATAAATTGTGGTACTATAAATTTATTTTGCATAATTTAAAATCTAAGACTTTTATTAATATCTGAAACAGCAGAAAACTCTTCTAAACTTAAAGTATCTCTACCTTTAGACTTATAATCATTTATTATATCTGAAATTTCTTTACCCTGAAGCATACTTTCATTACCTAAATTTAAATATTCTTTATATACTTCACTTTGTCTCCAAGCTTCAATACCTTGAGATTTTTTAGTAAAAGATTCTTTACCTAAATTATTTATTTTATTTAATAATTTTTCTTTACTTTGTTCTGCACTTTCACCCAATAGTCTAAAATTACCTAAAGATAATTGTTTTAACTCTTCTATTGACCCAGATAATACGTGAGGAGAAGCAACTTTTTCTGGTGTAGGTACTTTATATTTATCTTTTACTACATCCTGAACCTGTTTTTTAACAGTAATATGCATACTTGGTCTTTTAACCCTAGGTAAAGAATCAACCTCTTTTTTGGGTTCTTCTACTGATTTAACTTCTTTTTTAGGTTCTTCTACTTTAACTTCTTCTCTCTTTGGTATACTAAACTCTTTTTTAACAGGTTTAAGTTTTTCTTCTACTGGTTCAACCTCTTTTTTAGGTTCTTCTTTTTTAGGTTCTTCTACTTTAACTTCTTCTTTCTTTGGTATACTAAACTCTTTTTTAACAGGTTTAAGTTTTTCTTCTACTGGTTTAACTTCTTTTTCTGGCTTTCTTTCTTCAAATACTTCTTGTTTCACTACTAATCCACCAACATCCTCCATCTTATTCTTTATACCCTTAACAACTGACATTATATTATCTACAATATCAACTTTAATTTTACTTTTACCTATCTTTAATTGTTCTAATGATAAACGAGTATTTACTGCATTTTTACGATTACGAAAAAAATCATAAAGAATATCTGTAAACTTAATTATATTATCTTTATCAAATTTTAAACCTTGTTTTTCTATTAAACGATCAACAATCTTTTTAATACTATATTTCTTACTATCATCATCTGGTATTGTTTCTTTTATTTTAGCTAATTGTTCTGTATCATCTGGATGAAAACCAAAATCTGCTTTATCTTGAGAAGTACCAGATATTGTTTTAACTGGCTCAAAATGAGGTGTAATAGGTGTTTTAGTAATATCTTTCACAATATTACCTTCATTAGGTTCAATTATATCATTTTGTTCCTTTAAATGATATAATTTACCTGATTTATCTTTGATTAATATATTATCAGACCAATCATCGGTTAGTATGTTATTATTTACAACTTTATTCATATTTTACTATCTTTTTGTTTTTTATATTATAACATATTTAAGGTTTAATAGCCAATAAAAAAACTATTTGATTAAAATTAACCAAATAGTTATATATTTATTACTTTTACTACTTAAACTCTTTCTACGTATTCCCCTGTTTCTGTGTTTATTATAATTTTATCTTTAGATTTTACAAATAATGGAGTTTTAACTTCTAATCCTGTTTCTAATACTACTGTTTTAGTTACTGCGCCACTACTATTACCCTTAACACCGTCAGGAGCACTTTTAACTTCTAAAGTAATCTTAGTAGGTAAAACAAAAGATACTGGATTATTATTAAAAATTAAAACATCTACTTCTTGACCTTCTTTCAAATATTCAACTAAATCTCCTATATCTTCTTTATTAAAATGAAACTGTTCAAAGGTTGTATTGTCCATAAAAATATACTCTTGTTCTTGAGTATATAGAAAATTAGCTTTTCTTCTTTCAATATTAGCTTCTTCTATTTTATCACTTCCTGAAAATGTTTTTTCTAAAGTAGATCCATTAACTAAATTTTTTAATTTAGTTTTTAAAACAGCTCCACCTCTAGCAACCTTTATATGTTGAGTAAAAACTACTTGATATGGTTCATTTTTTATATCAATAACACTTCCTAATTTGATATCAGAGATAGACAACATATTATTGAGAAATATATGGTAAAAGAGCCATAAATCTTGCTCTTTTTATAGCGATAGCTAGTTTTCTTTGATGTTTTGAACAAACACCACTTCTTCTCTTAGGTACTATTTTACCATATGAAGAAGTAAATCTTTTTAATTGTTGCCAATCTTTATAATCAATATCTGACACTTGATTAACACAAAAATGACAATATTTATTACTTTGTTTCTTATGCATATTTATTTAATTAAAATGGTATATCTTCAATACTAATTTCTTCTTCATTATTAGTATTTGTTTCTTGTTTTTGACTATTGTCTGGTATATCTTGATTTTCTGGTTTTGGCGTAGGTTCTGATGGAGTAAAATCATTACTAGAAGCTCTATCTAACATTATCATATTATCAGCAATTATCTCTGTTTTATATCTTTTAACACCATTAGGATCATCCCATGATCTAGTTTGTATTCTACCCTCAATATATACTTTACTTCCTTTTTTAAGGTATTGGTTGATAATTTCTGCTAAACGACGCCAAGCTACTACATTATGATACTCTGGCTTTTCTTGTTTTTGACCATTAGCATCTGTCCATACTAAATTAGTAGCCACAGAAAAAGAAACAACATTTTGACCACTTCCAGTAGTTTTCATCTCTGGATCACGAACTAGATTACCAATAATCATTGCTTTGTTTAAATTCATATAATTATATTAATTTATTCTTTCAAAATATCGTCTAACTTTTTATCAATATCATCTAAATTAAGTTCAACCTCTTTTTTGGGTTCTTCTACTTTTTCTTCTTTAACCTCTTCTTTGGGTTCTTCTACTTTCTCTTCTTCAACTTCTTTTTTCTTCTTCTCTTCTTTTCTTTTCTCTATTTTAATAATCAAATGTCTAAGTATATCATTATTATACTTTATCTCTGTGTCTAATTCTTTAAGTTTACTAGTATCTTCTAGAGAAAACTCTATGATAGTATAGAAACCATATTTTTGTTTCTTAATACTATATGCTAATTTCTTACGACCAATACTATATGGTTCTTTAATAATTTTAGCATCAGCCTTTTTTAGGTAAGACAAAACCTCTCCTTCAACTTTTTTATGATCAGTTTCAGGAATTGTTGCTGAGATTATGAATGTTAATTCGTATTTCATATTTATATTAATTACCTTAAAACTTAATATTTTAA
>CAYZIE010000040.1:0-5432 GCA_964478385.1 uncultured Gammaproteobacteria bacterium | reverse complement strand
CATAAAAATAAATAGTTACCTCATATTCTTGAGATAACTCTTGTATTGGATATATTGCGCAAGGAGCACAACATGCATGTAATAATAATTTTTTCATAATTAGAATAACCGATCCTTATCTTTTTTATCATCAAAATATTCAAAAGCTTTATCAGTAGCTATTCTACCCTTAGCAGTTCTACTTAAAAAACCTAATTGCATTAAATATGGTTCAAAAATTTCTTCAATAGTACCTGCTTCTTCTTGAACAGATGCAGCTAATGTGGTTAAACCTACAGGACCACCATTAAAATTATTAATTAAAACTTCTAATAATCTTCTATCTAAACTATCTAAACCATATTTATCTATTTCCATTAAATCCAAAGCTTTTTTTGTTAAATCTAAAGAGGCATTACCATCACCTTTAACCTCTGCATAATCTCTTACTCTTTTTAATATTCTATTAGCAATACGTGGAGTAGCCCTACTACGTCCTGCTATTTCACTACTAGCTTCTTTATCTATTTTAACATCTAAAATATTAGCAGATCTTTTTATAATATCAGCTAATTCATCTGCTTCATAGAAATTTAAACGAAAAGTAATACCAAAACGATCACGTAATGGTGAAGATATTAAATTATATCTTGTTGTTGCTCCTATTATAGTAAACTTAGGAAGATCTAATCTTACTATTTGTGCGGAAGGACCTTTACCTAAAACTATATCTAAAGCAAAATCTTCCATAGCTGGGTATAGTATTTCTTCTATTGTTTTATTTAATCTATGAATTTCATCAATAAACAAAACATCACCTTCTTGCATATTTGTTAAGATAGCCGCTAAATCACCTGCCTTAGAAATAGCTGGACCTGAAGTAACTTTAATACCAGTTTTCATTTCTTTAGCTATAATATGAGCTAAGGTTGTTTTACCTAACCCTGGAGGACCAAATAATAGTACATGATCAATACTTTCTTTTCTTTTTTTAGCAGCTTCTAGCACAATATCTAAATTATTCTTTATCTGTTTCTGTCCAACATAATCACCTAAACACTGAGGCCTTAAATTAAGATCCCATTGTTTATCATCGTTTTGTTCTTTGGATGAAATAATTCTATCTTCTGACATAATACAAGATTATCATTAAAACAAAAGATTTACAAGTAAGAAAAAACCCCTAAAAGGGGTTTTATTTATTATACAAATGCTACTGAAGAGACTTTATCATCTGTACTTTTAAAGCTCATAAGTTTAACTCCTTGGGTTGCTCTACCTAGAATATTAACTGATTTTATAGGTAAACGAATAACCTGACCTTTTTTAGATATAATAATTAAATCTTCATTTTCTAATTTACGACTTATTATCTTAGCGGAAGCAATATTTCCTGTTTTTGTGGTAATCTGTGCAGTTTTAATACCACTACCACCTCTTCCTTGTACTTTGTATGCAGAAAGATTAGTTCTTTTACCATAACCATTTTCCATAACAACTAATAGTTGTTCATCTTTACCTACTTTACCATCTGGTATTAAATCAACACCTACAACCTTATCATCCTTTTTTAATCTTATACCTCTAACTCCTCCTGCACCTCTACCCATTGCTCTTACATTTTTTTCTTTAAATCTAATAGATTGACCATTGGTAGTTACTAACATAATATCATCTTTCCCACTAGATGTTCTAACCCAACCTAATTTATCTTCTCCTTTTAATTTAATAGCTATCAAACCAGATCTTCTTACATTTTTAAATTGATCAACTTCAACCCTTTTAATATTTCCATTATGTGTAACCATTACAAAATATTTAAAAGCATTAAAATCTTCACTTTGTAAAACAGAAGATATTTTTTCATTAGGTGCTAATTGTAATAGATTAACAATATTCTGACCCTTAGCCGTACGAGATGTTTGAGGTATTTCATATGCTTTTATTTGAAATACTCTACCTCTTGTAGTAAAAAACATTAAGTCAGCATGAGTATTAGTAGAAAAGAAAAGTTGCACTTCATCTTGTTCTTTAGTTGTTAGTCCTATAACTCCCTTTCCTCCTCTTCCCTGAGTTTTAAAACTCTCTGGTGGTAATCTTTTTATATACCCATCATGAGTCATAGTTACAACTGTTGATTCATTTGGTATTAAATCCTCTGTATTCATCTTATCTATAGCTGATTTTACAACTTTAGTTTTCCTTTCATCAGAAAATTTATCTTTTAATTCTTTTAATTCTTTTTTAATTATGTTTAAAATTTTAACTTTACTTTTAAGTATAGCTGTTAATTCTTTTATAATCTTAAGTTTTTCTTTTAACTCATTCTCTATTTTTAAACGTTCTAGATTAGCTAAATTTTGTAATTTCATTTCTAGAATAGCTATACTTTGTCTTTCAGAAAGTTTAAACTTCTTCATTAAGTTTAATTTTGCTGTTTCTTTATCTTTAGATGCTTTTATTGCTTTTATAACAGCGTCTATCTTATCCAAAGCTTTTTTTAAACCTTCTAATATATGTGCTCTATCTTTAGCTTTATCTAAATCAAACTGAGTTCTTCTTGTAACAACTTCTTGACGATGTTTAATATATTCTTCAAGAATATCTTTTAAACTTAAAACTCTTGGTTGTAATCCATCTATTAAAGCTAAAGCATTAACATGAAACTTTTCTTGTAATGATGTACGTTTATATAAATTATTTAAAACTTTTTTAGGGTAAGCATCTTTTTTCAAATAAACAACTATTCTTACTCCATCTTTATCTGATTCATCACGTAAATCTTTAATACCATCTAATTTTTTTTCTTTAACTAATAAAGCTATTTTTTCTAATAGTGTAGCTTTATTGACTTGATATGGTATTGAACTAATAATAATTTGAAATTGATCAGTCTTTGTTTCAACTATCTCAGCTTCACCACGAACTACAATACCACCTCTACCGGTAGCATAAGCTGTTTTAATATCTTGAGTATTATATATAATTCCACCAGTAGGAAAATCTGGTCCTTTAACAAACTTCATTAAGTCATCAATATTAGAATCTGGTTTATCAATTAATAATTCAATAGCGTCTACTAATTCCCCTAAGTTATGTGGTGGAATATTAGTAGCCATACCTACAGCTATACCGGTAGTACCATTTAATAGTAAATTTGGTAATTTAGCTGGTAATACTTTTGGTTCTTTATGTGATCCATCATAATTTGGTATAAAATCAACAGTATTCTTTTCAATATCAAACATTAACTCTTCTGCTAATGCTTGTAGTTTAGCTTCTGTGTATCTCATAGCAGCAGCATTATCACCATCCATTGAACCAAAGTTACCTTGACCATTTACTAATGTATATCTTAAAGAAAAATCTTGCGCCATTCTAACCATAGAATCATAAACAGCTGTATCACCATGAGGATGATATTTACCTAATACTTCACCTACTACAGTAGCTGACTTTCTAAACTTAGAATTATGTTTCAAGCCAATACTCCACATAGCATAAAGAATACGTCTATGCACAGGTTTTAATCCATCTCTAACATCTGGCAATGCACGTGAGACTATAACACTCATAGCATAATCAAGATAAGATGTTCTCATCTCATCAACTATAGATAATGGACTAATATTTTCTTTTTTAACTTCTTTTTCAGTTTTTTTCTTTTTCACCATTTTATTATTCATTATTATTCTTCTTCTGTTGAAGTAGACATATTACTTAAATATTCTTTAGTTGTTTCTATTAAAATTTCTTGTTTGTGTGTTCTGTCAAATTCTTTTTTCAAATTATCAAATTTCACTAACCCTAATTCTAAATTATCTGTAATATTAGATTTAAGCTCTACGGTTTCTTTAGTTATACCTTCCCATGTGTTTTTCTCAAAAGCAAAATCTAGTTTTGCATTTGGTAAAAACTTCCATATTATAGTAATACCTAAAGTAAAGGTTATTATCACTAAAAAAAATAATAACCCTAATTTATTTTTACTTTCATTTAAAAATAGCATAATTATATTTTTAAAATAATTAATTTCATTTCATCTTGTGGCAAATTCTTTTTCTGAATCTTAAAACTATTTTCTGTTTCTGCTTTAGCACCAAATTCCTTTACAAAATTATTTATATTCTCTGCTTTTAATTTAAAAGTTCCTGCAGAATGACAACTCGGTATAATCACCCTTGGTTCTACTTGATGAATTATTTTATTAGCTTCTTTAGGAGTAGTTAAATCACCACCACCAACTGGTAAAATTAAAATATCAGCTCCTTCTATTAATTCTAAATCTTTATCACTTAATTCTTGATGACCAAACTCACCAAGAAAAGCTATTTTCATTCCATCACAAATAATTAAATAAATGATATTTTTATCTATCTTTCTACCGTATATAAAAACATCATTAGTTTCATATTCACCAGGTGAAAAAATAGAAAATGCTTCTTTATTAAACTTAACTTTAGAAACCTTACTAGGATCAGAAAATAAAACTATATCACTTTTAAACTTATTAAACTTAGTAGATTTATCTAAAGAGTATGGATTCAAAACTATAGTTCTAGTACTATTTTGTAGTTTAAAATAGTTAAAACCCTTCCAAGAAATTGTCATATTTTATTTAATTTTACTTATCTTAAATCTATCTAATTTTACCATAAAAATACAGTAAAGTAAAGATTAAAAAGTGTAAAAATATACTAAAATATACATATATTACTAACCCTTGATTTATTTCTTGATTTATGGTAATGTAAGCCCACTAATTCATTATTTTAGTATTTAATAAACGCTCAAAAAGAGCAACTTGTTTACATAAACAGGTTAAAATTTAATAATTAATATGGCAGAAGAAAAGAAAATATCAAGTAATCTAATGGATGAACTACTTGATAAACAAAAAAATGCTTTACCAATACCTAAAATAGGTGATCTAGTGGAGGGTGAGATTATAAGTATTTCAAAAAATGAAATATATATAGACTTATCAGGTATCACTACTGGTATTATACGTGGTAAAGAAATCTATGATGAATCAGGAGAATCTTCTGATTTAAAGGTAGGAGATAAAATCTCTTCCACTGTTATAGGTTTAGATAATGAAAATGGTTACATGGAATTATCCTTACGTGAAGCAGGGCATAAAAAAGCTTGGGATAATTTAGAAAAACTATACAAAGATGGTGAAATTGTTCTAAGTAAAGTAATTGATGCAAATAAGGGTGGTTTAATGATTAAAATAGGTAATGTTATAGGTTTTTTACCTGTATCTCAATTATCAATAGAACATTATCCTCGTATAGAAGGTGGTGACAAAAATAAAATCTTAGCTCATCTAAAAGATTTCATAAGTAAAGATTTTAAAACTAAAATAATTGATATAAATGAAAAAGAAGAAAAATTAATTGTTTCTGAAAAAGCAGCTTGGAATGAAAAACAAAAGAAAGCTGTTTCTA
>CAYZIE010000039.1:0-5470 GCA_964478385.1 uncultured Gammaproteobacteria bacterium | reverse complement strand
TTAAATATTCTTGTTGTTGTTTTATATATTCTTTTGGTTTCTGAGCTATACGACTATAGTGAGGGTAAAGATTTAAACGATCTTTTAATCTATTATCTAATAATTCTTCATCTTCATCAAAAGTAACTAAAATAATTTTAGCATTAATGTCTTTTAATCTTTTTTCAATATTAGAATAATCAAAAATAGTATTATGGTATAGTTTTTGATAAACAGCTTCTGTTAAATGAAACTTTTCTACCATTACATTAGTATCATTAATTTCTTCTAGTAATTCTAAATATTTATTTAAAGCTATCTCTCCATGTTTAGTGCCAAAAATACCAACATCACAATTAAACCAATGACAACCATCCATAATCTTGCCACCACTATTATATTTTGGTTCAAGAAAATCAAAAACCTGACTCATTAGATAACTTTTACCAGATAATTCTGCTCCTTCAAAAATTATATTATGTTTTGGATTCATATTTAATGTAGATTAATTATTTTTTTATCACTACTTGCTAATACTAAATAATTTTCACAATCTTTTAGTAGATCATTTATTGGATTATTTACATCTTTCATATAAAAAAGGAATGTAGCTGTACGTAAAGCTGTCCATGATTGGTATAGATTGATTCTATTTATATATTTAATATCAATATCTTTAATTTTTTTATTAAAATATTTTTCAATTAACATTAATTTATATTTATTTATTTTTTTACGAGAAACAAAGTTATGTCCCATAAAATCAAATTGTTGAATAAATATACCTAAGTCCATCATAGGATCTCCTAATGATAAATCATTAAAATCAATCATTTCTAAACTTTTAGCATTTAAGTTTGTTATTATAACATTCTCTGGATGAAAATCTCCGTAAATAACTTTTTTATCAAATGTTTTAGAAAACCCCTTTTCTAGTTTAACCATATTATTAAATAATCTTTCTACCTGTTTTCCTTGTTTTTTATCACGGGTAATAAAATCTTTTATAAACTTATCAGAATATGGTATCATTTTACTTATATAAAATCTTGGCCAATTGAATTTATATTTTTTTGTATTAAATTTATGAAGCTTTTTAACCCATCCTGATATTAATGATAAAGAAGTATCTAGATTAGCACTTGGTTGTTGAGAAAAGAAATTAAAAAAACTACGACCAATTGAAGCTTCGTAAAAAAAAGCTTTTTTACTTGGTAAGAAAAATAATGGTTTAGTAACTCTATACTTACCAGACTTAAAACCATGGTTGTATAAAAACTTAGTTTTAATATATGCTCCTTTTCTAGAGCCATCAGAATGAGCAGAAACAAATATATTTAAATTCTTATTTTTATTACTCTTAGTTAAATATTTTATCTTATACTCTACAACAAAAACAGCACTAGTAACCCCTAAATGTCTTTTAAATGGGTCTAACTCAATAGTTTCTATCTTTTTAAAATCTTTATAGTACTGAGGAAGTTTATTGCTGAGTAATTTAGTAATATATTCTAAATCAACTAGTTTAGCAATTTTTTCCTTTGTTTGTTCTGATACTTTTTTCTTAACCATATTATTTGTTATATTTACGCCAATGAGAAAACCAAGTATTTTTCTTTATACTTATATATAGTTTCTCAGCTTTTATTTTTTCACTTACACTAGCTTTATCTAATGATCTAATACTTCTAATTAATTCTTCTGATCCATTGTCTATTAAATCTGGATTCCAAGTTAATGGTGAAAATGGTGATGGTTTTTTAGCAGTAGCCCACCAAAAAGTACAAGAAGAAACACCTTTGTCTAAATGTAATCTAGCCCAATAATAATTCTTATCTTTTTTATATTTATTTACTAAACTATCTGCAAGTTTAACTAGTTTCCATAAATCTTTATGTATTATATTTTTAGGATCATCCCAAAGTATATATGGTATATTGTTTTTAATATCTTTAATACTAGATTCCCAAGAAGCAGATCTTAAAGAAATATTCTTTTTTTCTTTTAAACTTTTTGTATACTCTGATATAGTTTTTACTTCTACGTTTTTATCTATCAATATCTTTTCTAAATGACCTTGCCAATCTTCATGAAAATGTCCGTATATCTCTGCATCTGTTGCTGTAATTATATTTTGATTTTTAAAATTCTTTTTTAATTTTTTAAATATAACTTCAGCTGGATATGATTTAGATATTTTTCTGTTTCTAAACACTACATTTAATCCAATTCCTTTTACTTTGTATAGTATTTCATTATTAATTCTATCTTTGCTATGTATTTCATCTAATATTAACCATTTAAAACCTAGACCTTTGATTATCTTAGCTATAGATAATGAAAAAGCCATTTCTGGTAAATAAAATCCTTTTATTTTCTTAATATCAAAATATTTATTTAACACTTCTTGATTAAGTTGTATTTGTCTTTTTGCTTCTTTTGTAGATAATAGTGGTAATAGTGCATGGTATTTAGAAGATCCTGTTAATTCTACTTGTCCTGATTTAACTATTTTTTGTAACCTTTTTAAAAGTTTTGGATTTATTTCTTCTAATTGTTCTATTAAATTACCAGTAATATTTAAAGAACATTTAAAACTAGGGTATTTTTCAAATAATGTAATTAAATAATCATAACTTTCTATACTTACTCTTTCAACAACACCTTTATCTTGCCAAGGTGGTTGATACATATGTAAAAAATTAATCCAAATTATTTTATTCATATTATTTTCCTTCTTTTAAAAATTTTTTAGCTTTTTTATATACCTGAATATATTTCTTAGCTGGTAACTCCCAAGAAAAAGATGATTTCATACCTCTTCTTACTAATGATTTCCAAACATCTTTGTATTTATATGTTTCTAATGCTCTAGTAACAGCTACTAATAATTCTTGTGGGTTATAGTTTTTAAAGGTAAATCCATTACCTACAAAATTATCTGCATCAAAATTAACAATAGTATCACTTAACCCTCCTGTTGTTCTAACAACTGGAATACAACCATAACGAAAACCTATCAATTGATTAATACCACAAGGTTCAAAACGAGAAGGCAGGAGAAATAAATCAGCTCCTGCATAAATTGATGTTTCCATTTTACGACTAAATTTAACAACTCTTAATTTATCAGGAAATTTTCTTTCTATTTTATTTAATTTTTTTAAATAATCCTTACTACCATCTCCCATTATTATCATCTGAACATCTCTTAAAAGTATTGTTGGCAAAACTTCTAAAATTAAATCAAAGCCCTTTTGTTCTACAATACGTGATGTAAGACCAATTAAAGGAATTTTTTCATTAACAGGTAGTTTATAGTATTTCTGTAAATATTTTTTATTTAAAATCTTACGATGTACTTTATCTACAGTATAGTTTTTATATAATCCTCTGTCAGTATTTGGATTGTATTTGTTATAATCAATACCGTTAACAACACCAAATAATTTATGTGATCTATTTCTTAATATTCTATGAAGATCTTGACCAAGTTTTATCTTTAATATTTCTTGAGCATAAGTATCTGAAACAGTGTTTATAATATCAGAATAAAGAATTCCCCTTTTAGCAAAATTAATATGCTCTATTTTCTCATCTTTTAGCTTTGGTAAAACCTTTTTACCTTTATCTCTATACTTAACAGGAATCTCCCACCAATTAGTTCCTAATTGAAAAGTAAGATTATGAATTGTAAAAACAGTAGCAGCATTAGCTAAAGTTTTACTATCTTTAAATCTTTGTTTTTTTAAATATGAAATTAAACCAGTCTGCCAATCATGACAATGTATAATATCTGCTTTAAATTTTAATAAAGAAATAAGTTTTAAAGCAGCTATATCAAAAGTATAGAAACGAGCATTTTCATGTGTTGAACCATATAAACTTTTCTTTCTAGAAAAATATTTATCAATACGTATAAAATATACTTTTAACCCCTTTATTAATTCTGTTCTATAATAACTAACTTTTATTTCATTATCTTTGTCTATAATCAATTTAACATCACTATATATTTTTTCTAGTTTATATTTTTCTCTATCTATTACTTTTTTATACAAAGGAGTTATCATAATAACATTATGTCCTAAACGATGTAGAGACTTTGGTAAAGATCTAGCAACATCAGCAAGACCACCTGTCTTAGAATAAGGATCAACTTCTGAAGAAATAGATACTATTTTAAATTGTTTCATATTATTTAATCAATTGTTTGTTTAAAAATGAAGCTGTTATAGCTACAGCTAGAGCGTCTGCAGCATCATCTGGTTTAGGCACTGCATTAAGGTTTAAAATTGTTTTAACCATTAACCCTACTTGTCTTTTATGAGCATTACCAGAAGATGTTAAAGCTTGTTTAATTTGTAAAGGTGTAAATTCTAATGCTTCTTGTTTGTTATTTTCTATAGCTAATAGTATAACACCTCTAGCTTGCGCTACATCTATAGCTGTTTTAACATTCTTAGCAAAAAACAATTTTTCAACTGCTACTATATCTGGATTATATTTTTGTATAATTTTATTAATTTCTTTATATAATTCTTTTAATCTCTTAGAAAAACTTTTTGTTTTAAGTGTTTTAATACTACCACAAGTAATATATTTTAATTTATTATTTTCTTTAGAGATAATACCGAACCCAGTATCAGCAAAACCAGGATCTATACCTAAAATTATTTTTTCTTTATTTTTCATTAAATATCTGTATTAGTATATATATTATTTACATCATCATCTTCATCTAATGTTTCTAATAGTTTTAATAGTTTTTCTTCATCTTTTGGTTCTATCTTTTCTTTTGCTAAGTATATCATTTCTGAAGATTCAATATTAAAATTATTTTTCTCTAAATTATCTTTAGCTTTCTCTAAATTTTCAAGATTTGTAATAATTGTAATATTATCATTTTTAATTATATCTTCAGCTCCTGATTCTATAATTAACAACTCTTCTTCATCATTAATTTTATCTTTTTTTAATATTATTTGTCCTTTAGCATCAAACATCCACATAACACTACCGTTACCACCTAAACTACCATTATGTTTACTAAGTATATGTTTAATATTAGATACGGTTCTATTCTTATTATCTGTTAAAACTTCTATTATCAAGGCTACTCCTCCAGGCCCATATCCTTCGTATATAATACTTTCTATTCTTTCTCCACTATCTTCACCACTTCCTCTCTTAATAGCTCTTTCAATATTATCTTTTGGCATAGATAAAGACTTAGCTCTATCAACTGCCATCTTTAATTTAAAATTCATATCTATATCAGAACCATCACGAGCTGCAACAGATATAGCTTTAGATAGTTTAGTAAACAAACCACTTCTTTTATTATCCTTAATTTCTTTTGCCCTTTTAATTGTTGACCACTTTGAATGTCCACTCATATATTATTCTTGAAAAAACATAAGTTTAAACTTATATAAAACATTATTTAGATATTAATATATTACCAATTATATAGTAAAAAATCAATGGT
>CAYZIE010000038.1:0-5618 GCA_964478385.1 uncultured Gammaproteobacteria bacterium | reverse complement strand
AATCGAACCTACATCTACGGCTTAGAAGGCCGTTGTTCTATCCGTTGAACTATGGAGGCATATACTAAACAAAACATAATATACCAAAAAAAATAATAAAAGTCAATATTTTAATGTTTAATTAATTCCTAAAATATGATATATTATATATATGAAAGATAAAAAAACAGAACTATTCTTTTGGAAAACATTAACTAATTTTTGGGGTGTAATAACTGCAATATTCTTTTTTTTAACATTTTTTAAGACTATTGATTTAGCACATAGTATAAAAACATTAACAATAATATACTTATCAACTTTATCTATATTCACCGGAATAAAAGAAGTAAATAGATGGACTACTAAAAAATTTATTTCTAAATATAATGGAGAAATATTTATCTTTATCTGGACCATAATAATGATTATATTTGTTTCTTTAAATGCATATAATCCAGATAGATATAGTATTGTAAAAGAATTTACAACAACATATATCGCTATACTAGGTATATTTGCTGTTAGTAGAGGATCTAAAAAATTAAAAAAATAATATGAAAATATATATTGGTTCAGATCATAATGGATATAAATTAAAAGAAGAATTAAAAAAACATTTTGATTTAATTGATTTAGGTAATACTAAATTAGACAAAAAAGATGATTACCCTGACTTTGCTAAAAAAGTAGGCAAGAAAATAAAAAGAAATGATAAAGGTATACTAATATGTGGCAGTGGACAAGGTATGTGTATGGTGGTTAATAAAATAAAAAATATAAGGGCATGTTTAGGTTATTCTACTAAAACTACAAAATTAAGTAGAGAAGATAATAATTGTAATGTATTATGTTTATCTGGTAAAGAATTAAATATAAAAGAAAGTATTAAAATAGTAAAAACTTTTTTAAATACTAAATTTTCTAATTTAAAAAGACATAAAGATAGAATAAAGAAAATATGATAAAGATAATACCAGCTATTCTAGTAAAAGATAAAAAA
This sequence comes from uncultured Gammaproteobacteria bacterium, assembly GCA_964478385.1. Taxonomy (GTDB): domain Bacteria; phylum Patescibacteriota; class Patescibacteriia; order UBA1558; family GWA2-36-10; genus UM-FILTER-36-13. Next base: position 4,636 of record CAYZIE010000038.1, on the reverse strand, counting down.
GAATTTAAAAAACAATGGTCACATATTGCTGATCATTTTAAATATATACAAATAGATATAATGGATGGAGAATTTGTTAAAGATAAAACAAATATAAATCCATATATTGTAAAAGATATTATTAAGAATAAAGCTTTAGAAATACATTTAATGGTAGATAGTATATCTAAATATATTACTACTTGGTCTAAAGTAAAAAATGTAAAAAAGATTATATGGCATTATGAAGCTAATACTAATATAGATAAAATATTAAAATTTAATACTTTTTTAAAAAAGAAGAAAATAAAAACTGGTCTAGCTATTAATCCTAATACTAAATTAAAAGAAATAGAAGAAATAATTAAAGATTTTCATACTATACAAATAATGGGTGTTACTCCTGGTAAACAAGGTCAAAGATTTCAAAATAAAGTATTAAATAAAATTAAAAGTTTAAAAAAAGACTACCCTAAAGTAAATATAGAAGTAGATGGAGGTGTAAATAATAATAATTTTAAAAAAATAAAAAAAGCTGGAGCTAATTTAATAGCAATTGGTAGTTATTTACAAAAAAGTAAAAGTGTGAAAGAATCTTTAAACAAATTAAAATAACAAAGGAGGAAACCATGGGAGCATTAGATAGTCTTCCAAAAGATCAAATTCTAAGAGGTGTTATTATACGAACAGAAAAAGGACATGTACTATATACTACATTTACTGATAATAAACTTGCTAATAATAAATTAAGAGAAAGTTTAATAAAAGTTGGTGCAAAAATAGTAGTATATGAAATACGAGGATATAGAGAAGATTTTAGAAAAAAAATTAAATATCTTAATCATCTTTGTAACCTTCCTGGAGTTAATCCACTTGAATTGATCAAAGAGTGCTGTTAAAATACAATAGCACTCTTTATATTTAAACTTATGAAAAAAACAATACATGTATTTGGTAATCCTCTTCTAGATTTTGACAATCTACCTATTAAATTATTACCTGAATTAAAAAAAGAATTTCCAAAATTTAATTTTATTCATTTAGATCCTAATGAGAATATAAAACCAATAAACAAAGAATTAATTATCATTGATACAGTAATTAATATTGATAAAGTAAAGATTTTTGATGATATAGATAGTATTGAATTAAATAATATTTATACAGCTCATGATTTAGATTTAGGTTTTAATATAAAACTTCTACAAAAAATTAATAAGTTGGATAAAATAATAATCTTTGGTATACCACCAAAATTAAAAAAAGACACAGCCTTAAAACAACTTATTAAAGAAATAAAAAAACAGTTCAATTAGAACTGTTATTTTATTAAACAAAATTTATTTTTAAGAAATGAGATGCACAAGACATACAAGGATCATAAGCACGAATAATTTTCTCAGCTTCTTTTCTTATAAACTCTTCTCCTTTATCAATATTATTTAAAACCATTTCCTTTATATCTTCTTTCATATTTATTAAATTCTGAGATGTAGGAATAACTAAATTAGCATACCTAATTTTACCCTCATCAATAGCTAACCAATAGTATAATGTTCCTCTAGGAGCTTCTATAACCCCTACACCCTCTCCTGTTAAGTTATCTGGCTTAACAGGTTCTTCTTTTTTAAACTCTGTATTTTCTAATATTTCAATAGAATGATCAATGGAATGCATTATTTCTATTGCTTGAGCTAAATTATTATGAAATATATTTTCTGAAGGAAATAAATCTAAATATTTCTTCATATCTTTTTTTGTATTTTTATGTAAGACATCTTTATTTAAATTTATTCTAGCTAAAGCACCAACCATATATTCTTTACCTTCAAATTTAAAACCACTAGCTTGAGAATATGGCATTATAACATTATGTAAATGATCCCAATAATTTTCTTCTTCTATTTCTGCTCCTGTACTACTTTTTATTTTACCTTCAAGAAAAGAAAAATCTTTTGTAACTAATGCAATAAAATTAGTTTTTCTTTTTAGCTCCCATTTACAGTTATAGAATATATCTGCTAAATCTAAAATAGATTTTCTTATACTTTTTAACTCTTTAATAATATCTTTAGTTTTTTCTTTATCAGGTAGATTACTAAATCCTCCTACTTGTTCAAAAGGAGCATGTACTGCTCTACCAGCAATTAAATTAGATAAATTATTACCTGCTTCTTTTACATGTAAAGCTTGATGAATTAATTCTTTTTGTTCATCTTTTAAATCTAATAAAGAATCTAAATTAAAAATATCCGGCATTACAAAAAAATACAAGTGTAAAGCATGATCTCTTATCATTAAAGAATACATTGTTAATTTTCTCATTAACATTGTTTGCTCACTTGGTTTTATTTTTAATGTTTTTTCTATAGCCTCAATACAAGCTGTTAAATGAGCTATAGAGCAAGTACCACAAATACGAGAAACTAATTGAGGTACAGCATTATAGTCTTTACCCTTAACAGCTTGAGTATAGAATCTTTTATTTTCCATTACTCTTAAATCAACATCTTCTACTTTACCATCTCTAATTTTAATATCTAAATCAGCATGACCTTCTATTTTAGATAATTTATTAATACTAATGTCTAAACTTTGTTTATGCATATTTTTTATATATATTTTTCAAATACTTCTATAAATTTATCATGACTAATTGGACAACCAATTATTTCATCATCTATTTTTATAGCTTGTTTAACACTTAAACACTTAGGAAGATAATTAAATTTCTTTAAATCATCTTCTATTTCACTTAACTGTTCTTCGTTAAAATTATTTCTTTGGCCACTTGGCAATCCTGTAATAGCGCAACTACCCATGGCTATAACTATTTTAGCATTTTTTCTTATCTTTTCAACTTCTTCTTTATCTTTTTTTGTACTTATAACACCTTCTACTAGGGCAATGTCTATATCTTTAATTTCAGTTTTATCTTTTACAGATAAAAAATATACTAATTCTATTTTTTCTAACCATTCAATTAATTTTTTATTAAACAGTTCTATTAAATAAATACTGCAACCTTCATCGCATGTAAATGTAAATACTCCTACTTTCTTCTTTTTCATAATCTATTTTTTAAATATTGGAATAGTAAAAGATACTTGAGTACCTACATGCTCTATACTATCTACATATATTTCTCCATTCATTAATTCTACTAATTGTTTAGTAATCCATAGACCAAGTCCTGTACCTGTAATACCTTTTGTTTCTTCGTTTTTAACTCTATGAAATTTAGTAAATAAACCTTCTCTATCTTTAGCAGATATACCTATACCAGAATCTTTAATTGATATTATTATATTGTCTTTATCTTTCTTAGCGGTTAATTCTATTTGTCCTTTCTTAGTGTATTTAATAGCATTACCCATTAAATTAACTAGTATTTGTTTTAATCTATCTTGATCAGCTAAAATATTTGATAATTCTTCTTCTAATTTTAATTTTAATTCTAAACCTTTCTTTTCTATTATTAAAGAAAATTCATCAGCTGTATTTTTTAATATATCTTTAGTATTAACTTCTTCTAATTTAACTTGTAATCTTCCTTGTTCTATACGTGATACGTTTAATAGGTCTTCTACTAAGGAGTTTAAACGATTAGTAGAAACTTCCATTATTTTTAAATTCTTTTTACCTTGATCATCAAGATTGTTATAGTTATCTTCTTTCATCATTGAAAGAAAACCTTTTAGTGTTGTTATTGGTGTTCTTAATTCATGAGAAGCCATAGAGATAAACTCATCTTTCATTTTATCTACTTCTTTTAATTTACGGAAAAGAATGGCATATTCAAAAAGACGAGTATTTAAAGTTAAAAGAAGTATTACAATTATTATTGTTATTGATAATATAATGTATGATTTAGTAAGTGTATCTTTAACTAAATCATCCATTACAGTTAAAGACATTCTTAAAGATAGTAAAGCTTCTTTTTCTCCTTGTTTGTTACTCAATGGTAAAACAATCTCCCAGTATCTTTGTTTAGAATCTTCTACTTCTAAAACAAGTGTTCCTATAGCTTGATTTTCATGCCATGCTATAACATAGTTAAGATCTTCAACTATATTATTTAAATTATCTTCATTTAAAGAAGCTATAGTTTTAAAATCATTACCCTCTGGTATCAATACTTCTAAAAAGTGAATATCTTGATTACTGTTACCAATATCTTTTACTTTATTCTGTAAATCAACAGTTTCTTGATAAACAGTAGTGTTAAATATTCTACCTATAGATAAAGCTTGTCTTTGTAATTCTATATCTATATTTTTTTTAAAAGATTTAACAGACCATATTGTATTAATTATTATTGTTAAAGGAATTAAAATAATTAAGATTACAGCATAGATAATCTGATAGTTTCTACTTAAGAATAGTTTTTTATTCTTCTTCATAATGTATCATTGCTACTTCTTTTATGAACTAATAATATTATACCCAAGCCTAAAGATATTAATATAATAGCTGCAATAATATAGTAGAATAGCATATTAGAAACTTTATCTGTCACTATATTATCATCAAAATATTCATTTGCAGTCACAGCCTTAGCTTCTTTAACAAAGAATGATAAAGGAGAAGATTGTTTTGTTATCTTACCTGTATCATCATTTATAGTTACATATACTTTATGATGACCATCTGTTAA
>CAYZIE010000037.1:0-5771 GCA_964478385.1 uncultured Gammaproteobacteria bacterium | reverse complement strand
GTATTAGCACCAATATCTACTATTAATACATTAGAAGGATCATTACCTATTAAAGATCTAGATAAAGCAAAAGCTTCTGTTTCTAGGCTTAAAAGATTCATCTTTGTTCTTTTGAATATATCAATGTATCTAGCTACTAAATTTTTAGGAGCAGCAGTTAAAAGAATACGGTAATTATTATCTATACTTTTTGATTTAACCACTTCCTCAGCTCTTTTCTGCTCTGCTTGTTCTTCATTAGGGGTTTCTTTACCTTCCTTTTTTTCTTCTTTATCTTCTTTAATTGGTTCTTCTTTCTTTAAATCTTGCTTTTCTTCTTTTTTACCACCTACTTCTTTTTTATTAAGAATCTTCCAATCTAGAATCATATCATCTATTGGTATTGGTATATACTTTTTAGCTTCCCATTTAATTGCAGCTGGTAAATCTTTCTTTGGTATTGGAGCTATTGATATTATAAAATTAAAAACAGAAAAGGTTGGTAAAGCAGATACTACTTGTCTAGTTTGAACATTAGATTTAGCTACTAAATCAACAATATGGTTAGCTATAATCTGATTATTTTTATCTATATTACTTCTTAATATATTAGTAGAAATATCAGCATAACCATATGTTTTTAATCTTGCTTGATTCTTGTAATTCTCAAGCTCAACCATCTTAATACTAGATGTACCAATGTCTATACCTAAATAACTTGTAGGGTTAGAAAATATTCCCATAATCAATTTATTACTTTATTACTTCTAAATGTATTATACCATAATTACATAAAACAACAAAATATTCTAAGGATTCATATTAAACCTAGGTATAGCTTTACTAAAATCTAATAACCCAGGAGGGGGATTAGCTTGTAATCTACCATCATTTACAAACTGTTCTGCTGGTATACTTGGATTATCAGAATCATAATACTGTCTTTGTAGATTAAACTGTTTAGCTAACACATTTCCACGTACTATTAATTTAACTTCTGTTCCTGCATCTCCTGTACTACCTGTATTGAATTGTCCACAATTACCATTAGGACAAGTAATACTATTTCCTTCACCATCTTCACCTCCTAAAACTATGAAAGTGCCAGCAATATCAGTAACACTAGGATCTATATTAACATCTCCCATTACTATCCAAACCAAAGAAGGAATTTCTTTCAAAGAATCAATACTACCACTACTGTATGTAATATTACTATTAATATTTAAATCACCTGGTATAAATACAATACCAGAAGCAACATTGTTATTACCTATTTGAATAATTATTTCTTGATTAATAGTTATATCAGAAGAAGCAATTTTATAAAATACATTTCCTTCTAAAACATTACTTAAATTATTAATTAATTCGATAGAATTAGTATATTCAACCAATTTAGATCCATATTTATTATACTCACTTTCAAAGCCGGTTTTTAAACCAAAAATATCTAGTTTACCTAAAACATTTTCTAACTTTTTATTAACTTCAGAAATAGTTAAAAAATCTATCTCTGGACGATTAGATTGCTCACCTTGAAATATACCAGAAATAGTACTAGAACTTACTAAATTAGTAATACTACCACCTGCTTCTATTAAATATGAAGCATTATATCCTCCATATGGTGGAGCATAAGTAGAAAATATATTTGATAATCCATAAATACTACCTTGTTCTACAGAAAAGTAAGGATTAAATTCTGGTGTAATACGAGGAGAAAATTGAAACCAACCCAAACCATATGTATTATCATTTTCTTCCCAAGCATTCCAACCCCAACCACATAATACACCCCTATCATCAACGGTCATCCTATTATGATTATTATCTAGTATAACACCTGGAGTATACCAAGAAGAAGTACAATTATCACAATTATTTAAATTAGTTCCATATGCATTTAAATCACAAGTATTATTAATTTCTCCAATATTACAATCAACACATTGAAAACCACTCTTAACCCAATCTAAATCACCTTTTCTGTAATATACGCACTCTCCTTTATCTATACAATCATTATCATCTGTACAAGGTGTACTATGATCTTCACTACAAAATTGTCCAGGAACATCAAAATATGAATATTCTAAACAATTATCACATTTAGTATCTACAACATTACAATAGTCACCATTTTCTGGGTCACAATCTGAATGTTCAATACAAGAACCACCTGAATTACATTGCTTTTCTTCATGACAATTAAAACAACTAGACACAGGCCCTGGACCATCGCTACTATCTGTTGTTATTGGAAAATACATATTAGTATCACCAAGGGTATTAAGATTAACTATATCTGCATAGTTATTATTACTATCACAACCATCTTGAGCTTCACCAGGACATAAAACATTAGGCATTTGTTCTGTATCTACAATATGAACACCGTATTGTGGGGCTTCTACTGGATCATTTTGATCACTAAAACAAATATAACCCAAAGTATTACCTTCACCCAAATCATTACCACCCCAACCACAACCTTTTATACTAGGACTACCAGCTTCACTACTATTCACTTCTAAACCCCAAGCTCCGGCTCCACCACTACAACTATTATCTAATTCTCCATCACCATCATAATCATTTAAACAATTTAAACTTACCCAACCAGTTATATTAGACCATCCCCAACCACCAATTTTTATATTAGTATATTCATTAGCTTTTGTTTGTACAGATTGATAAATTAAAAATATAGGTAAAATAAAAATTATTATAACTGTAATTCTACTATATGTATGAAAATGAAAATCAGATTTCATTATTATTTTTTAGGTTTTATTAAGCCTGTTATATACCATTCTGCAACACCAAGGTTTGAACTACAAACATACAATTCTTGATCTTGTATATCTAATATCATACGACCTATTTTATTAGAATTACAATCAGAACTTGGAGGATTAGTAGAAGTATAATCTATTTGCATATACTGATTACCACTTATATCCCCTATACTAATACCACCATCTAAATTAAGATTACCATATTGATCTAAAATCATACGATCAGTAAGATTATTTACTCTAAATAATAAGTTATCAGAAGAATCATTCATACCAATAAACCATTCCTCTGAACCATCTCTAGCCAAACGAGTACCTGTCCATAGTTTAGTCCCTTCATTATCTATATTAAACACTGCAGTATTATTATTATCACTAATGTGTAAAGGATAATCGGGATAACTTGTACCAATGCCTACCCTAGGTTCATCTTCATTATAATAAAGGCGTGATGGAAATGAACCAAAATCAGTATGATCCCAATAACTTACACCAACATTTCTACCATTAAGCTTTAAACTACCATTTATCATAACATTACCTTCAAAATGTGCTGCATGACCACTAGTATTTGGATTTTCTATATACAAACCTGTTTTATTTAAATTATTAACTTTAGCTTGTATAACACCCATTTTAGTTCCTCCTGGATTAACACTACCAGAAACAGTATCATCTATAATCATCATACCACCTAAATTTAATGGTTCTGTTAATGGATTTAAGACAAAATTATGATCTATACTAGTGTCACCAGGAGATGTTGTTGGCTCTATCCAAACAGCCAATACTACTTTGTGTATTACTAATATACTTAAAATAGAAGTAAGTAATACTAGTAATAATAAATATAAATTATTTATTTTTTTCATATATCTTATTTAATTATAAATCAATTTTATGCCAAGAATAAGTATCATTATTATATGCACAAATATATAAATCACTTTTAGTTGTATATCTTAATATTAATCTTCCCATTGTATCAGAACTACAATCAGAATGAGCAGGTTCACCACCACTTTGACTACCTATTTGTAAATATCCATCTACACTTAAACCACTAGGACTTAAAGTTATTATATCTTTATCTACATCATTATCACCACCATAACCATCTAATAGTGTACTAAAATATAAATTACCATCATAAGCTAATGATCTTATACCCCAACCTGTATCATTATTAATTAAACGTAAGTTTGCATCACCATCTCCATAATCACCAGATTTAGCAGATATATCAAGATAGGAATTACCTATATCTTCATGAATACTTAAATCAGCCATAGGTGTGCTAGTGCCTATACCAACTCTTCCATGTTTAGTTAAAGTTAAAAAGTCTCTATTCTGATAATGACCAAAACTAAGATTATTAACTGAATCAATACCATTTACATAATCATTATGTATTCTCCAAGAATTAGGATTATTATCTGTGTCTGTTTCCAAAAGTATACCAGCTCTAGTTGATTTATCAGAGGTAATTATATGTAAGTTCATCATTGGATCATCAGTACCTATACCAAAAAAAGCATCATTGTTTGATCCAGCTTTTTTAAATGCAAATAAATCATCTCCTTGCCAAAATCTTAATTGATTATTATTGGGTTGATAATCATGATATATACTCCAATGAGACCCAGGAGAATCATCAGGAGAACCATTGCTTTGAATCTTTATTTCTGCATTCTTATTAGCAACATCATTAAATATATGTAAATGATTACCATCATTTTGATCTAACCATTCAGTACCTATACCAAATCTATTATCTGTATATACGTTATATTCCCAACTTTCAGTGCTGCTCATATAACCAGGAGCTCCAAGGCGTAAACTACCTTTCAATGCTTCAATATTTAATTCATTATCTGCTTTAATATGTAAACCATCATTATACGACCAAATAAGGCCAGGGTCGTTGCTTCCAGAATCTAATCTTAGCACTCCATAGTCAGCGTCTGATATTGATAATTTATATCCAGTATACGCCCTGCCACCTATACCTATACCATAAATAGGATAGTTATGATATTTAATACCATTAAAATTACCAGAAGAATCTTGGCTTTCCTCCCAATAACCACCAACACTACCCCAATTACTCACACAAGCACCATCATTAAAACAAAACTCATTACCAGTTATTCTACCTGCTTGAGCTAATACTACTTGATGTATTACTAATATACTAAAGATAGAAGTAAGTAATACTAGTAAAGATAAGTGCCAATTCTTAGTTTTTTTCATATATTTAAATTTATTTATAAACTATTTTCTGCTATACATCCTTTGATGTATAAATTACCATTATCTATTAATACTCCAATATAACCAGGGTCAAACCTTAATTTATCATTACTAGAATATTGATTCTGTATAATTAACATATCATCATTACTATTATTTTCATCTAAACTACCTTCTAAGTATAAGTCACCATTACCATCTACAACCATTAATTCTTCTGTACCTGTTTTAAATACTTGAGCAGGCTCTTGATATGAAGATATACCATTAATATGTATATTACCTTTTAATAAAATCATACCATTACTATCCATCTTCATTAATTCTATACTATCACTTTTAATTTCTAATAATCTACCATTATAATTAAAATCATTAACATTACATTCAGGAGTTATAGGAATATTAGAACAAGTACAATCATTTAAACATGAATCAGTAGTATTAGAATCTCCATCATCACAATCACTATTATCACTACACTCTGCCCCACATGCATATATAGAACAATATGAATTTGGTGTATCTATATTACAATCAGCGGTGTTAACAGTACACTGACAATTACCATTACTACAATAATTTGAAACTGAATCTGATACTATATAATTATTCTCATAACCATCTCCATCATAATCTACTAATCTATGATCAGTACAATAATCATTATATATTTCAGAGCATGTACTATCATCACAATCACTATTATCACTACACTCTGCCGCACACTGTCCATCA
>CAYZIE010000036.1:0-5910 GCA_964478385.1 uncultured Gammaproteobacteria bacterium | reverse complement strand
CCACATCTTTAGTATATGCTCTAAACCTACAGCCCATTGACTTTCTTTCTGATCTTCCGGTATATGATCTATAGCTGTTCTGTAATTATCAAAGATAGGTAAAAGTTGTAGTATAATATTACTTTTTAAGTAATTAGATAATTCTGCTACTTGCTTATTACTTTCTTTTTCTAAATTTTGATAATCAGCTAAAGCTTTTTGCCATCCACTTAAGTTAATAGCTACTTTCTTTTCTAATTCTTTAATCTTTTTTTGTTCTTTACTTTCTTTTTTTTTCATTATTTTAATTTAACTATTTCTTCAAATAATCCTAATATTTTACTATAGTCCATACGTAAAGGACCTAATACAGTTAATATCTTTCCATTAGATAAAGAAGTTGCAATAACTGAACAGTTATCACTAAATGGATTATCTTCACCCAATAGTACAGTTGGTTTATCAATATCATGATATATACTACCTATTGCTTTTTCTAAAGAATCTACAACCTGTGTCATTGATAGCATAGCTTTATGATCTTCAAATTCTGGTTGAGAAAAAAGATTAAATAAACCTGTAAAGTAAAAATCAGAAGGAGAAAAACTTACAATAGTTGCTAAATTAGTTTTTTCTACCAATAGTTTAGCTAATTCACGTATATCTTCATTATGTTTATTCTCTAATTCTTTTTTTTCATTACTTTTTAATTTTCTTACTTCCATTAGTGAATCTAAATATACCCTATACCCAGACATAGTTGGTATTCTACCAGCAGAAATATGAGGTTGAAAAATTAAATCTTCTGATTCTAACTCCAACATATCATTACGTATAGTAGCTGGACTAACAGAAAAAGATTTATCTTCTGATAATACTTGAGATCCAACAGGCTTAGCTGTTTTAATGTAGATTTCTATAATATTCTTCAATAATTTTTCCTGCCTATTATTCATAGAAATATTATATACCATTTAGCACTCTCAGTCAAGGAGTGCTAATATCTCTATTAATATTATTATATAGTACCCTATTCTTTACGTAAAGCTTGCATAGGATTTAACTCAGCAGCTTTTTTAGCAGGCCTTAAACTAAAGATTAAACCTATTAAAATAGAAAAGATTAATGCTGTTACTATACCAACAGTAGAAACTGTAAAAGGCCAATCAAAATCATAATAAACAGCTACAAAATATATTAAATATGTTAAAACTATACCGAAAAATACACCTAATACTCCCCCTAAAAATGTTATAATAACACCTTCGGTTAAAAACTGTTTAAGTATATCTTTTTTACTTGCTCCTACAGATTTCCTTAAACCTATTTCAAAAGTTCTTTCTGCTACAGAAACATACATAATATTCATTATACCAACACCACCAACTAATAATGAAATAATAGCTAGGGCTACTAATAGTAAAGTAATACCACCTATAATATTATCCATCATTTCTTGAGCATCAGACATAGACATAACACCAAAATCATCACGATTAGGATTACTAATATCATGTCTATCTCTTAATATATGATTTATACTATCTACTGTTTGCTCTTCTTTTTCTGTATCAATCATTTCTGCGCTAATCCAAGATACATAATCTATACCTAAAATTAATTTCTGAGTTGTTTGTAATGGCATATATACTAAATTATCCATATCAAAGCCAAAACTACCACCCCTTTCTTCCATTACACCTATAACCTTAAAATTCATCCTATTAATCTTTACATTCTCACCTATAGCAATACTACTACTAAATAAATCCTCCTTAACACTACTACCTAAAATAACTACTTTAGATAAAGAATCTTCTTCCTCTTGAGTAAAGAATCTACCTTCCTTAACTTCTGCAGTATCTATTTTTATAAAATCAGAAGTAATGCCAAAAATATTACTCTTGTTAATATTACCCTGCCAAGATAATAGATCTTGCCCTAAAACACCTGAATATGCTTGAGATATATTATCTAACTTAACTATAGCATTTCTATCAGTATCTTTTAATGTTGTAATAACAATACCCTTTGCCATACCAGCTGCATTAGCAGTAGAAGCATGTTTAGTACCAGGTATCTTTATTTCTATTTGAACTATATTAGTACCATAACTTTCCATCTGAGTATAAATCAACTTTTCTAAACTCTGACCAGCAGAAGTAACTAAAATCATAACAACTATACCTATTATAATACTAAAAACACTTAAAATAGTTCTTATTTTGTTTGTTTTCAATGCTTTTATTGCTATTTTCCAATCTTTACTATTCATATCTTAAAGCTTCTATCGGATTTAAATCGGCAGCTTTTTTAGCCGGGTACCAACCAGACATAATTCCTACTAATATTATAAAAATAAATGATAAAATAATTGAAGAAAAAGAAATAATAAAAGACCAATTATATCCTAAATATTGAGCTATAACACTTATTAAAAAAGAAATACTAATACCAAAAATAATACCAATAATTCCACCAAATAATGTAATTAAGATTGTTTGTACTAGAAAATGAAAACTAATATCTTTTTTAGTAGCACCAACTGCTTTTCTCAAACCTATTTCTCTAGTACTTTCATTAACAGAAACTAACATAATATTCATTATACCAATACCACCAACTAGTAAAGAAATAGCTACAATAGCTGTTAAAAAATACCTTAAAGCATCTGTCATAGCCCCTAACATACTCATAGCATCTTCTGTAGACCTTACACTAAAATCATCTTCTTCTACAAAATCAATATTGTGTTGCTCTCTTATAGTTTGTCTTACCTGACTCTTAGCTAATTCTAAATCTACACCGTCAGCTATCTTAGCTCTTAAATACCCAAGATGATTAACACCTAACATTAACTTTTGTGCTGTATATAATGGTATAAATATTTGATTATCTTGATTTTGAAAAGCACTACTACCCCTTTCTTTGATTACGCCTATAACTTTAAAAATTTCTTTATTTATTTTTATCTTCTGATTAATAGGATCTGAATTTCCAAATAAGTCTTCTCTAACCTGACTACCTAAAACAACTACTCTTTTAACTTGAGTTTCTTCCTCTTTAGTTATAAATCTACCTAAATCTAAACTAGTATCTTCTACTTTTAAATAATTAGCAGTTAAACCAACGAAATTAGCATCTTTAGTTCTACCCATATATGAAGCAAGTCCACTTCCCGTGATATATGAACAAGCATATTCAATTTCTTCTAATTTCTCAATAGCTTGAGCATCATTATATTTTAAAGTTGTAATACTAATACCCATAGCTGAAGCAGGAGGACCATCTTCTTCAGCAGCACCAGGCATAATACCTAATAGATTAGATCCCATACCTTCTACTTGATCTATAATTAAGCTTTGAGCACCTGCACCAACAGACATAATAAGAATAACAGAAGCAATCCCAATTATTATTCCAACACTAGTCAAAAAAGAACGTGTTTTATTACGCTTTAATATTTTTAATACTAAAATATAATCTTTTAAATGAAATCTCATTATTTTATCTTATCATTTAAACTAGATTTTATACTTTTAAATTCTTTAGTATCTTCTACTATTCTTCCGTCTTTAAACTTAATAATACGATTAGCGTGTTTCGCTGTTAAAGTTTCATGAGTAACTAAAATAATAGTTTTACCACTTTTATTTAATTTTTGAAGTATACTCATTATCTGAACACCAGACTTAGAATCTAAGTTGCCAGTTGGTTCATCAGCAAATATAATATCAGGATTATTTACTAATGCTCTAGCAATAGCTACTCTTTGTTTTTCACCACCAGATAATTGATTAGATAAATATTTTTTACGATGACTTAAACCAACTTGTTCTATAGCTTTATCAACTAGCTTATCACTTACTTTTTCTTTGTTATAGAATAAAGGGAGATAAATATTATCCCAAACACTTGTTTTTGGTAATAAATTAAAACTTTGAAAAACAAAACCAACTTCTTTATTCCTATACTCTGCTAAAACATCGTCTCCTAACTTACTTATATCTTTATTATTGAATAAATACTGTCCTTTAGTAGGAGTATCTAAAAAGCCAAGTATATGCATTAATGTAGATTTACCAGATCCAGAAGGTCCCATAATAGCTACAAATTCTCCTTTGTCTATTTTTAGATTAACATCAAATAAAACTTTAGTAACAACCTCATCAGTACAATACTCTTTGTATAGTTTTTTTACTTCAATCATATTTTACTCTTTATTTTTAATAAAAGTAATAACTTCTTCACCCTCAACTATTCCTGAAAGTATTTCTACTAAACCAGTATCACCTCTTAATCCTACTTTAACTGGTTTTTCTACTAATTCTCCATTCTTTAATAATTGTACATATTTTTCACCTTCACGATATATTATAGCTCTAGAAGGTACAACTAATACATTTTCTTTACTATTTGTTGAAATAATTAAATCTGCAGTCATGCCTGATTTAATTTTTTCATCTAAATCATTAAAATTAGCTTTTACTTTATAGTATATAACTTCATTTATAACAGTAGCTGCAGGATCTATAAAAGTAATAGTACCTTTAAACATCTTATCTGAAGAAAAAGCATCTAATGTAATATCAATCTGATCTCCAACTTCTAATTTTGTAATATCTGACTCTGGCACATCAACTTCTATTTGCATTTTACTTAAACCAATCATAGAAATAACAGGAGTAGATAAAGATGTTTGTTCTCCTTTATCAAAATTAACCTCTGTTATAATACCCTCTACAGGAGCTTTAATAACTGTTTGCGATAAATCACTTAAGTATCTATTTAAATTAGCTTTAGCATTACGTAAATTAGCCTCAGAAGAAGCTATCTCAAAATCACGAGCCGGAGTTTTCTTTAAGTTTAATTTAGCTTTAGCTAAGTTTAAACTAGCTAAAGATGCTTCTATATTATTATTTGATGTTATAATCTCATTAGCATAGTACAAACTACGAGTTCTTAAATTAGAAAATGAAGTCTGCACAGAAGAAATAGCTGTATTTATAGCTGTTAACTGAGTATTAATATCTGACTTAAAATTATTAACAATAGTTTCTGTATATTCTGTATTGTTTATAGTAACAGTTAAAACATCAAAGGTTAAAGATAAAGAATTAGAAACGTTTTCTAAAACTTGTTTAAACTCTTCTAATGCAAATATAATATCATTATATTCACTACTTACTGTAGCTGTATTTATACTATCTAAAACATCTTCATAGCTATTTTTAGCTACTTGATATTGATTCTTAGCTTCAGTTAATTTAGAAACATCATAAACAAAAAGATGAGCATCAGCTGTAGAATCTAAAATAATATCATATATTAAATCTAAACTATACTGAGCTACAAAATACTTATCATCTAAAACATTTAAAGCAGTTTCTTCTAAATTACTTAACTCTACATCCCTAGTACTTTCTAAATTAGTTAAAGTATCTAAAGAAGCTTGATATGAGCTTTCAGCACTAGCAACTTCTTCTTCTGTTACATTTACATCTTGATCACTAGCACCAGCCAAGAGTTCATCTAATTGACTTTGTGCTATATCTACTTGAGCTCTAGCACTTTCTACCAAGGCATATCTATCTCCTGCTAAAAGAGTAGCTAATGTTTGATAATTATTAACTGAATCTCCTACAGAAACTAACACATTACTTAAAGTACCTGTTACAGGAAAGTTTAATTGTATATCATCAGCTGATTCTACACTACCTGTTACTTCTACAGTTTCTGATATATCAGTAATTTGAGATAACTCAGTAATATATCTTACTTTATCTTTGTTTCCCTTAAAAAATATTACTAAAGCTATTATTATGATAATAACTAAGGGTAATAGAACCTTTTTAACTTTTTTCATACTATTTATTTTTAAAGTTTAATTTATAGAATTTAATTATTTTATCAACTATTTTTTTTCTTTCT
>CAYZIE010000035.1:0-6162 GCA_964478385.1 uncultured Gammaproteobacteria bacterium | reverse complement strand
TTACAGCATGAAAAAAATCATCAAGAGTTATATTTTCTCCATCAAGATATTCAGTGTTATATTTATCTTTATCAACTATTTTTTGAAATTGTTCAACTATTTTCTTTGTTTGTTGATAAGAGTCAAATGAGTTTTCTCCATAGTAAAAGAAAAGCATATTATTTATTATATTTATTTAATTCTCCCCAGTTGTTTCCTATCTCTAAATCAACAATTAAAGGTATTGGTAGTTTATGTACACTTTCCATTGTTGTTTTTATATATTTAGCAACTTTGTCTAAATCTTTATTTGGTACTTCTAATATTAATTCATCATGAACTTGTAATAATATCTTAGTCTTGAAACTAATTTTTGACAAGTTTTTACATACCTTAATCATTGCTATTTTCATTAAATCTGCAGCAGTTCCTTGTAAAGGCATATTAATAGCCATACGTTCTGCAGCAGCTTTTAACATCGGTATATGAGAATTTATATCAGGTAGGTATCTTTTTCTACCAAATATGGTTTGTACATAACCATTTTTATATGCAAAGTTTTTAGTATCTTCTAAATATTTTTTTATTCCTTTGTATATATCAAAATATTTATCAATAAATTCTTTAGCTTCATTTCTATTCATATCAGTTCTTCTTGATAATCCTAATGCACCTAAACCATATAGTATTCCAAAGTTAATCTCTTTAGCTGTTCTTCTTATTTCTTTAGTAACATCTTTTAAGTCTATATTATGTATTTCAGCAGCTGTACGAGCATGAATATCTTCTCCTTTTTTAAAACTCCCTACCATCTTCTTATCTTTAGATATTGCTGCAGCTAAACGTAATTCTATTTGAGAGTAATCTGCTGCTAACATAGTATATCCACTATTAACAACAAAAGCCTTTCTTATTTGTCTTCCTAAAGCTGTTCTAACAGGTATATTTTGTAGATTAGGATCAGAAGATGATAATCTACCAGTAGCTGTAATGGTTTGGTTAAAGTTTGTGTGAACTCTATTAGTTTTTTCATTAATTAATTCTGGTAAAGCATTAACATAAGTAGATATTAATTTACTTAATTCTCTATATTCTATTATTAAATTAATAATAGGGTGTAAGTTTTTCATTTTATCTAATTCTGAAGCTGCAGTACTTAATCCAGTTTTTGTTTTTTTAATTTTAGAAGAATCTATTTTTAATTTATCAAATAGTATTTCTTTTAATTGTTTAGGAGATGCTATATTAAATTCAGAATCTGCTAATTTATATATTTTCTTGGTTAAATTATCTAAATCTTTTTTAAAATCTTTGGATAATTTTTTTAAAAATTTTTCATCTAACAATACTCCATTTAATTCCATCTCAGCTAATATTTTTATTAATGGAATTTCTATTTTTTGTAATAGTTCTAAATTTTTTTCTTCTTTTGTAATTGGTAATAGTTTTTTATATAATCTCCATGTAATATCTGTATCTTCAGCTGCATACCAAGATAGTTTTTCTATTGGTATTTCTCTTATATTAATTTCTTTTTTCTTTTTAGGTTTTTCTTCTAATAAATCAGTTAGTTTTAATTTTTTATACCCTAAATAACTGAAAGCCAACTCTTCTAACTTTAATCCTCTATTAGAGTTTATTAAATAAGCGGATAATAATGTATCAAATTCTATTCCAGTTAATTCAATATCTAATACTTTAAATACTTTGTAATCAAATTTTAAATTATGTCCTATTTTTTTAATCTTTTTATCTTCTAAGATCTTTTTTATTTTTTTAAGAACATAATTTTTAAATTCTTTATTATCTATATCAACATATATTCCGGTTTTTTCTTCCCAAGAGAATGATATTCCTAATATTTCATTATTTAAAACATTTAAGCCCGTAGTTTCTGTGTCTATACTAAATATTGTTTGTTTTTCTAATTCTTTGTAGAATTCTAGAAAATCTTTTTTATTATTTATATATTTATATCCACTTTCTTCTTTAGTATGGTTATTATTTTCTGTATTAGGTATTTTATTTAATAAAGAGTTAAATTCATATTTTTGGAAAACTTTATATACCTCTTCAGGATTAAAGTCTTTTACAATAGATGATTTTAAATTCCAATCTATATCTACATTTTGAACTATTGTTACCAATTTTTTACTTTCAAAAGCTTCTTTTTTATTTTCTAGCAATAATTTTTTAGTTCTTTCTTTTTCTACCTTATCTATATTATCATATACACCTTCTAAAGAATCAAACTTTTGTATTAAATCTTTAGCTCCTTTTTCTCCTATACCCTTAACACCTTTAATATTATCTGAAGCATCTCCTTGTATAGCTTTTAAATCTATAATCTGTGTTGGTTTTAATCCATACCTTTCTTTAACAGCAGTTATATTATATGTAATAGTATCATTTACACCTTTTTTTAATGTAAATACTTTTGTCCTGTCATTTACTAATTGCAATGTGTCTAAATCTCCTGTTACTATTATTATTTCTAAATCTTCATTATTTTTATATGCTTGTTTAGCTATTGTTCCTATAACATCATCTGCTTCAAAACCTTTTTTAGTTAGTATTGGAATATTTAAAGATTGTAACACTTCTTCTGTCATTGGTATTTGATCATAGAATTCATCAACTTGTTTTATTCTATGTGCTTTATATTCTTTATATTCTTTATGTCTAAAAGTCTTTTCTTTTAAATCAAAGGTTGCTAAAAGATAAGTAGGTTTTAATTCTTTTATTATTTTTAATAATATTGAAGTATATCCAAATACAGCATTGACCATAATACCATCTTTTGTACTTAAATTGGGTACAGCATGCCATGCTCTATGTAGTAATGCATGTCCATCTATTATAACTAATTTTTCTTTTTTCATTAAAGTTTTATTATCTTTTTAATAACAGCATCTTGGAACACTCTAAAAACCTTTCTTTTTTCTTTTTTATAGATATATGGAATACCGATTACAAAACCACATTTATTACATTTAATTGGATTAATGTTTTTTATATCTTCTTTATGTAAATTTATTAATTCTTTAGGGAACATGATTCTATCCATATACAGTCTTCTTAAATTACCAGGGCCATCTTTTTGATATTATATTATTACATTTACGACAATATAAATTTAATATACGAGAATATCCACCCCTTGAAGATTTATACTTATCTTTTTTAATCAATATTTTATTCATATTATCTCTTTATATAATACCATTTATATAGTATAATACAAGGAGATTATCCATTGACTTTTTACTGTTTTAATGTATAATATTTAACATGTATATTTTAGCGAGTGTAGTTCAGTTGGCTAGAACATTTCCTTGCCAAGGAAAAGGTCGCCGGTTCGAACCCGGTCACTCGCTCCACTAATCTTGCCGGCGTGGTGGAATTGGTAGACACGCAGGACTTAAAATCCTGTGGCCATTGGCCGTATCGGTTCGAGTCCGATCGCCGGTACCATTGATAAATAAAATAGCAGTCTTAATGACTGCTTTTTTGTTTGGAGGCCACGAGCGGAATCGAACCGCTGATAGAGGTTTTGCAGACCCCTGCCTTACCACTTGGCTACGTGGCCTAAAATGTTAAATTAATTTAGCATTTTTTATATTTTTAATCAAGTTTATTCTTTTTGATATAGTTTAATATATTTTTATCTATATTACCATTAGTAGCTATTAAAGATTTAGATTTAATATTCCAATCATTGCCTTTGAAATCAATAATATTACCACCAGCTTCTTGTATTAATAAAATACCAGCAGCTATATCCCATAATTTTGTACTAGGAATTATTAATGCTTCTGTGTATCCATTAGCTACCATAGCTAATTCTAATGTTGTGCTACCAAAATGTCTACAACCTCTTGCTTTGATATGAAAGTTTTCATATATTTGAAAAGCTTTTTTATGATCCTTTATTCCTAATCCATGACAATATGTAATATATGAATCTTTTATTTTTTTAATAGCAGAAACTTTTATTTTTTTATTATTTTTATATGCTCCTTTATTTTTTACAACATAGTACATTTCATCTATCATTGGTACATATATTATACCTATTACAACTTCATTTTTATGTAATAATGCTATAGATGTTGTAAAAAGAGGATTGTGAACAGTAAAATTATTAGTTCCATCTAATGGGTCTACAATCCAAGAATATTCACTAGATTTATTTTTTAAACCACTTTCTTCAGAAAGTATATTATATTTAGGAAAAGCCTTTTTAATGTGTTTAAATATTATTTGTTCTGCTTTTTTATCACACCAAGTTACTGTTTCATTGTGTTTTTTCTTTTTTTCACTACCTCTTTTCCAAAGATTAAATTCTTTTTTTAAAAACTTACCAGCTTCTTTTGCTGCTTTTTTACTTATTAATAGTTCTTTGTTGTACATAGATTAGTTTATATTAAATAATGTATTAAATATATCAAAAAAGCTGGTATTAGACCAGCTTTATTTTATTTAAAATGTTTAAGCCATATTGAAGCAATTTCTTCTTTTTTCTTATTATTTAATTCTAAAAAATCATTACCATATTTTTTTGATATAAGTTCATTAATGCAATATATTATTTCAGCTTGAACTAAGAATATAAAATTACCAACAACAGCTCCGTGTAAAAAATTTACAGCATTTCCATAGTTTACTAAATGAATTTTATTATCATCATTTATTAATGTTACACCTACAGGTGAAAACTTTTCTTTTTTAAATCCTTTAAAGTTTTTTTCTAAATAAAATTCATCATCAGAAGAGGTAATTGAAAATATATAACACTCACCTTTTATTTTTTTAAAATCTAAAAGCGACAATGATTTATTACCAGTTACTGAGAATATTACATCACTATTTTTTAATGCTTTTTGTTTTGAAATAATTTGATGACCTTCTGCTAATGCATGAGTCATTCTAATTTTAGAAACATCATAAACAGATACTATAGCTTTTTTTGCTATTAAATCTCTAACCACATGTTCTCCTATCTTGCCATAACCAATGACAGTAGCTTGTTTACCTGTTAATATTTCATTTCTTTGTCTTAAAACGGATTCTGCTGAAAAAACAGTGGAGTACCCAATTAAAATATCTTCAGGGTACTTTAAAGAACTCCTTGCTACTGAGAATATAGGACAAGGTAAGGAATTTTCATGTTTTAAATATTTTTGAAAACCATTTTCTGTATCTTCAATAATACCTAAAAAATTTTCTCCAAATTCTTTAGAAATATCTTTTATTGAGTTTGAAAAATATCCTCCAATATCTGATATTATGAATTTATCATTTTTAGCAACTTTTTTTATTAATTCTAATACAAACTTAGAATTTTTAAACTTAGATTTATGTATTTTTATTATATTATATTCATCATCTAAAGAATTTTTCACTTCTTTATTTATTGATTTAAGCTTAGGTATTATAGCTACAACATCAATAGTTTTTGACAAATATTTTAAAAATATTGGTCTATCTGGTAATAAATGTGTTACCAGAATTAATTTTATTTTAGATTTATATTGAAATTTTTGACTAATTTCTTTAAAAAATCTTTCGTGATTATTCATTGTTTATAGTTTTTAGAGCGTGTTTAGAGTATTCTTTTACAGTGTCACTAATATTTTCTTTTAATTTTTTTAAATCTTCAAGACTAAACCATTTACATTCATCGCTTATTTCTTTGTTACCTTGTTTTATATTATTAGAGTTTGTTTTAGCGAAATAAACAAAAGTAACATGTTCATGCTCATTATTTATTTTATGTCTATTAATAAATGCAGGTGATGGTAAGTGTTTATATTTTTCTTTATCAGTATCTAGCATCTTAGAAGTTGGTATAATTTTAACTACTAGACCAACCTCTTCTTTAACTTCTCTTATTGCAGCCTCAACAGGATCTTCTCCTAATTCAATATGCCCTCCAACACTTAACCAAATACCATATTTATCGTGTTTTCTTAATAAAACTTTGTTATTATTAACAATATAAATTTCAGAAGTAAAATCAATTTTATAGTTAATATGTGGCATAAAATTATTTTATAATCTTATCAGAAATTAATTTAATTATCTTTTGATTAATAAGCATATTAGCTACATGATGTCTAAAAGCGGGTAGTTTTATATTCTTTAACACTTCTTTATTATCTTTATACATTTCTTCTTGTT
>CAYZIE010000034.1:0-6547 GCA_964478385.1 uncultured Gammaproteobacteria bacterium | reverse complement strand
AATATTTTTTTTAATTTAAAATTTTCTTTTATAGAATAGTATTTGAAAAGATTAATATCTTTAAATTTAATATTTTTACGAGTAGGTAAAACTAATTCTACTTTTATATTATAATTACTAAAAGCTTCACACATCTTTATAATTTGGATACCATGCGCTTTTTCTGTTGGTATTCTAACATTAGTTATGTATAATATTTTCATAAAATTTTTATTAAATCCTTAACAATAATTTCTGGTCTTAATTTATTTAAAAATAAATTATAACAATTTTTTGATATTATGTCTTGTAATCCTTTATTATTTTTTAATTCTAATATTTTATTAACTAAGTCTTTTGGATTATTTATATCAACTAAAATTATATCTTTATTTTCTGTAAATAACTCTTTTAAAACTTCATGATTAGCAGTAATTACAGGTCTAGAACATGCGATTGATTCTATAATCTTATTTGGAATTACTAATTCAGCTTTTTTATTATCACCAAAAATACCTAGACAAATATTTGATTGATTAATAAATTTATCTAATCCTTTATAATCTGTTTCTGAATAAAATTTTATATTCTTTAATTTTAATTCTTCAACTAATTTTTTAATTTTCCTATACTTACTATTAAATCTAGTTACTATTTGAAAAACTATATCTTTATGATCTTCTAATAATTTAGCACTTTTAATAATAGTTTCAATAGAATGAAGTGGTGCTATGTGACCATGCCAATGTATTATAAATTTATCTTTATCCTTTTTATTATCTTTTGAATAATAGATATCATTATCTGTACTAATAAAAATTCTTTTGAATTTTCTTTTTTGAAGTCTATATTTCTTACAAAAATAATTAATTTGCGCATCTGTATCTAATAATACACTATTAGCTAATTTACAAGAATATTTGTCTAATAATTTATAATAAATAGCTTTTAAATTATACTTACTACATGTTTTTCTATCTTCTATATTTGTTAAATATAATGATGTAAAAACATCGAAAATAATTCTTTTATTAGAAATTAATTTTGCAAACCAAACAAGAGTATATCCTCCCATTGTTACTATTAAAATATCATAATTATTTTTAATTTTTCTATGTTGTTTAAAAAGATCTAAATATTTTTTAATACCCCTTTTTCTAGTATGACATTCTAAAACATTAATATTATTTATATTTAAACCTTTTCGCATTGTTTGAATGCGAGGATAATCTTTTATGTAATTTCCGAAAAAACAAACTGTCATAAATTTATTTAATAAATTTATTATACCAAATTGCAAAAGTTAATATAGTCCATAATTGATTTGAATGAGCTGAATTACCATTTAAGTGTTCTGTGTATATTTTATTACAATAATTTAAATCAAAGTATTGTTTTATATCTGGACAATAAATACCAGATAAAATATCCTCCATTAATGGCTTTAATTCCTTCTTAAGCCAATTACCACCTGGTGTTAACCAGCCTCTTTTTTTAATATTTCTTAAATGTTTAGGAATATATTTCTTAACCACATCTTTAAATATCTTTTTTCCAGCAAATTTATGAATTTTATATTTTGTTGGAATTTGAAATGATAATTCCATTAATTTATGATCCAGTAATGGAACCCTCTCTTCTAATGCATTGGCCATTGTCATTCTATCTGTTTTCCACAATGACTCTACTGATAACCAATTTTTTATATCTAAATATAATAACTTCTTTTCAAAATCATCATATTTTTTTTCATTAAAATATTTACTTACAAAATAATTTTCAACTAAATCTTCTTTATATAAATCTTTTTTTAATATATTTTTAATTTTTTCTTTAGGATGAACTTTAAATAAAGAAAATCTTTTAAAGCCTGGTAATATATTTAATTTATTTCTTAAATCAGTTTTATTAAACTTTTTTTCTAAAATAAAATAAGGAAATATATTTTTAATAAACTTCGGTAATTTTTGAAATTTATTTAAATAATAACTTTGCCAATACCTAGGATAACCTGCAAATAACTCATCTCCACCGTCTCCACCTAAAACAACTACTACTTTTTCTCTTATTTTTTTAGATAAATAATACATAGGAACAACAGTAGAACTTGCATTTGGTTCGTCAAGATGATAAATAGCTTTTTCTAAAATATCTTTTATGCTTTCTTTTGGCAAAAATATTTCATTATGTTTTGTATTATAATACTTAGTTGTTTTTTTAGCTAATATTAAATCTTTATTATACTTTTGATTACTTTCCTGAAAACCAGAAGTAAAAGTTTGAATATCTTTTATGCCTAATTCTGACATAATTCCTAAAACAGAAGTTGAATCCCAACCACCAGAAAGTAAAACACCAAGTGGTCTATCAGAAATTAAACGTTTTTTTACAGAATCTTTTAATAGTATTAATATTTCTTTCTTCAACTGTTTATAATTCTTATTAGAATCCTTAAAATTTTCAATATCCCAATATTTATTTATTTTAAAATTCTTATTTTTAATAATAGCATAATGTCCAGCTGGTAATTTAAAAATATTTTCAAATATTGTTTCTGGTTCTGGAATGTATAAAACTCTTAATAAAAAATTTAAAGAATTAATGTTTACTTTTCTTAAAATATTATGTTCTAAAATACCCTTAATCTCTGATGAAAAAATAAATTTATTATCTTTATTATAATAATATAATGGTTTTATACCCAATCTATCACGAACAATAAATAATTCTTGTTTATCTTTGTCCCAAATAGCAAAAGCAAACATACCATTAAACTTATGTAAACAATCTTCTTTCCATTCCTTATAAGCAAATAAAATTACTTCGGTATCAGTATTAGATATAAATTTATAGCCTAATTCCTTTAATTCTTTTCTTATTTCTTTAAAGTTATAAATTTCACCATTAAAAACAATACTCAAATTTTTATGGTGCATTGGCTGATGACCCTTTTCTGATAAATCAATAATTGATAATCTATCATGGCCTAAAGAAATATTATTATCAACAAAAAATCCATCATCATCAGAACCACGATGTTTTATTCTCTTATTCATTTTTTGGATTAGACCTTCATCTTTCCAAGTAAAGCCATTAATACCACACATATATTAAATAATTTTATTAAAAAAGTTTATAAATTTATTTGTAGTTATTTCTAAAGTATAATTTTCTAAAACTCTTTGTCTTGCATTTTTACTAAATTTTTCTTGCAATTCTCTATTATTAATAATTTGTAAAATTGCTTTAGATAAGCCAATCGAATCTTTGGAATCAACATTTAAACCAGTTGAATTATCTATATTGGTTTCACAAATTCCACCAACCCTTGTAGTTATAACTGGTAAGCCGCATGATAACATATCTAATGTTGTTCTACCAAAAGATTCAAACCAAACAGAGGGAACTATTCCTATATCTGAACAATTTATATACTCTGGTAAATTATAATAATCTTTACTTCCTAAATATTCTACAAAATTTTCAATATCTAATTTTTTTATAATATTCAATAATTTATCTTTCTGTTCTTCTGTTCCTGGACCAATTATTATTAATTTAAAGTCTTGTTGATTATCTTTAATTTTTTTTACAGCTTCTAATAAATAATCAATACCCTTTTCTTTAATATTAATTCTACCAATATATAAAATTATTTTTTTATCTAAAGGTAATTTTAATTTTTTCTTTATGTCTAAAATATTTTCTAATGGTTTAAAAATTTTATGTTTTACTGCTCCTGGTATAATATTAAACTTTTTCTCTTCTGCGCCCAATGAAACATATTCTTCAATCATTGATTTATTATATGTAACAAAATAATCAAAATCTTTTAAAATTCCCTTGGCATACTTTTTTTGACTTTTAATATCTTTTACTATTTTTTTAAGTAAATTATCTCCAGCTTCTTTAAAATGCCAACACCAAGTAGTGATTGGTTGGAATACAATCGGAATATTTGGAAAATTCTTTTTTATTTTAGAAACAGAAAATCCAGTTTCTCTAGCTTGTCTTACATAAACTATATTAATTTTTTCTCTTTTAATTACTTTTTCAGTTTTTATTTTAGTTATATAAATATATAACTTATTTATTAATTTATATAATAAAAAATTTCTAAAACTTTTAGCTGCAAGTTTTGGCCAATATCTAATAATTTTAATACTATCTATTTTTTTAGATCCTTTTTTATTCCATTTTAACCAAGGAGCTAAAACTATAATTTCAATATTTTTTTTACTCAATTCTAACAATTGATTATAAAAATAATCATAAGAACCAAGATTTTTTCCAATTTCTTCAGGTGTACCAAATTTATATAAAACTACTAATATTTTCATAAAAACAAATCCTTAATCTCTTTAACTAAACTATCTAAACTATGTTTATTCTCTACGTATTTTCTTAATTCTAATCTTAAACTATTATCCATATTAATAATTTCTTTAATATTATCAGTATTTAATCTATCTTTTTCTACATAAAGTAAATTATTAATAGGTGTTAATATGTTTTTAAAAGCTTCATTAGATACAAATGGTATAGTACCGCAACTCATTGCTTCTAATACTGTTTTATCTAAACTACCTGTATCAGAAAAATTAAAGAATATGTTAGCATTTTGATATAGTATAGGTGTTTTATTATTAGCTATAGAACCTAAAAATTTAATATTATTATTTAAATTTAAATCTTCTACTTTATTTTTTAATTCTTTTAAGTAAATAGTATCTTTTTCTAAAGTAGGAGAACCAACTATTTTAAAAACAACATTTTTATCTATTTTTTCTTTTATTTCTTTAATTAAACCTATCATTAAATGAATATTTTTTGTTTCAGAAATGCGACTAATAGATAAAAATGATAATTTATCACGATTTTCTTTAAAAGAAAAAAGATCTGTATCTATACCGTGATGCATAACGGTTAATTTCTTAGATTTCAATCTAAAACTTTCCTTAGAAGCAGTTACCATTTTGTTAGATAAAAAGTTTAAAATTCTTAACCGTAAACTAACTTGTTTGTGTGTATACCAAGATATTAATTTTTTTCTAAATATTTTACACCAAGGAGCAATTAATAATCCATATTCAGGATTTTGATGAGCAAATACTCCATTTACTTTTGGTAATAGTTTTATAGCAAATTTTTGAAAATTAAAAAATTCTTTTAATTTATTCTTTCCCTTTTCTTTACCTAAAGAATATATTTCAATATTATATGGTAACCCACTAATATTTCCTTTTTCTAAACAAATAACATATAGTTTATCTAAATGTTTAGATAATTTTTTAATCCAATTATAAGTAAAGCCGGCTAAACCGTCATCTTTATCAATTTTTCTTGTAATCATTAATAATTTCATAATCTATTATTTACAATATTATACCACAATTCTTCTACTTTTTTATATGTTTCTTTTTGACTATATTTTAATAAAAAATTCTTTTTAGCCTCTTTTCCAGCTTGTTCTACTAAATCTTTATTATTTAATAAATAATCTAATTTATCTAGTGTTTGATCTAAATTATTTATTTCAACTAAATATCCGTTAATATTATCTTTAATAATATCTTGTGGCCCCAAAGACTCAGAAGATAATGTAGGTGTATTGGTAAATCCAGCTTCTATTATAACTTTACCAAAACTTTCATTTGTAGACAATAGTATTAATAGATAAGCTACATTATAATATAAAGAAAGTTCTTTATGTGATTTAGGTTCTAATATATTAACATAATCACTTAAATTATTTTCTTTTATAAATTTATTTAATTTATCTTTTTCTTCACCCTCACCTATTAATAATAAAATAAAATCATCTCTTTTTTCTTTTAATTTTTTAATTACTTCTAAAAGAAAAAATAGGTTTTTAGCTTTAACAAGTCTACCAACGAACAATAATATTTTTTTATTATTATATTTATTTTGTATTTCAAATGAATCAATATCTTTAACAAAAACTTCTTCATTTACAGCAGTGTTTATTGTTACAATAATATTTTTTTTAATACCAGATTCTATTAATTTGCTTTTAATTCTTTTATTAACAACTCTAATAGCATCTACTTTTTTAATTAAAATCTTTTGTAAGATATTATATACTCTATTTTTCAAAGATTCTTTAATCCAAAACTTATTCTTCCAAAAATCACCATGAAAATGTACTTCTAATTTAGATTTAAATTTTATTTTTAATAAATAACCTATTAATCCTGTTATATGTGGATCTTGGGTATCTATTAAATTATAATTATATTTTTTAAATAATTTCTTACCTAAATTATATGCTTTGAATATAGAAGAAAAACTATTATCAAAACCATAAACATTACAATTATCTGATAACTTATTTTTTTTATTCTTTGATTTAGCTAAAACAATAATATCTAGTCTTTTGAGTTTATTAGCATAATATTTATGTCTTTCTATAACATTACCACTACTACCAGAATCTAATAATCCTGGATCTAAGCTAATCATTAATATTGATATTTTTTTTAACATAATTATTTACTAAATATCTTAATTGTATCTTTACTAGCTTGATTATATGTATATGTATAAT
>CAYZIE010000033.1:6053-6683 GCA_964478385.1 uncultured Gammaproteobacteria bacterium | reverse complement strand
ATTATGTAGAACTTTAATATCTTTTATTTCAGAAATAATATTAAAAGTTTTATCTAAAGAATAATCATCTACTATTATAATCTCAAAAGTATCAAAATTTTCTTTTAAAAACTTTTTAACTTGATTTATTGTTTTTAAAATAACGTTTTCTTCATTATATGCAGGTATAACAACACTTATATCCATAATATTATCTTAATATATCTAAAGAATATCCATTCCTATCATTAGGATTACGTAGATACATATTATCTTTTTCTAAACCATTATCATCATATATACGTAATAATGAAGCAGTACCTTTATTTGGTAAAGTTAAAATCTCTGGAATATTATCTCCTGATATATCCTTAGCTATAATCTTCAAGCCCATAGTTAAAGATTTACCATATGATAAAAACTGTCCTTTGTCTCTACCCTTCATACTAAATAATTTAACAATATACTGATCATCTTTAACTGGCACTGTAATAATTTCATTCCAATTATCATTATTTATATCACCAACTGTAACTTCTACACCTGATTTCATATTACTATCATATGCTAAAAATCTACCCTTTATTCTATGATTATTATCAAAAACTCTAATCTCTGGAATATAGTCTGACATAGGAGCTGTTATTATTT
>CAYZIE010000033.1:0-5953 GCA_964478385.1 uncultured Gammaproteobacteria bacterium | reverse complement strand
CTTCTTCACCATCATTGTTTATATCACCTACAGCTATATTAACACCTCCGTGAAAACTAACATCATATGCAAAAAATTCACTAAGTAATCCACCATATTGATTAAATACTCTAATATGTGGTCCTCCACCTTTCATTGGTGCTGTTATTATTTCTTCTTCACCATCATTGTTTATATCACCTACAGCTATATTAACACCTCCGTGAAACTTTTCAGCATAAACTAAAAAAGAACTTTCTAAATTAGCATCACTATCCATTATTAATATTTCAGGAGATAATCCTGAATCAGGTGATAATATAATTCTAATGTTTTGATTATAGTATTCTTCTGCAGTATTTAAAGCATTACCAATATTAATTAAACCACTACCTAAATTAATATGTTGTACTGGATTAGAATCTTCTAAACTTTGAGTACTAGACATTAAAATATTATATATATCATATGGTCTAAAATCTGGATAATTCATTTTAATTAAAGCTGCGGTAGCAGAAATAACTGGTGTAGCAACAGAAGTGCCAGACCAACCACCTTTATAATAGTTTTTAAACTTAGAATCATTTGCTAAATGAAGAGCTGTAGAATAGAAATGAGTACCAGGTGCAGAAACATCAATACAACTTTTTCCATAATTAGAAAAACTAGCTATTTTTTTATTATTATCAACAGCAGCAACACCTAAAACTGTATTAGAATCACCTATATCACAAACTGGATAATGAGGTGTATCATCTAAACTAACACCAATATTATCTTCATTACCAGAAGCAGCTATAACCATAACTCCATTATTATATGCATTTCTAATAGATTCTTTAAGATTATTATCAAAAAATGTACCTACTAAACTTAAATTTATAATATCAGCACCATTTTCTACAGCATAATCAATAGCTTGTGATAATACCAAAGTATTACCAACACCCTTATTATCTAAAATCTTCAAAGGCATAATCTTAGCTTGAGGAGCTATACCAACTATTCCACTATTATTTGCTGTTGCAGCTATTACTCCAGCAATAACTGTTCCATGATTAACAGCAGTATAATCATAACCATCACTAATTATTGGTTGAGGATTATTATTACTGTCTATAAAATTCCAACCATTTACATCATCAATATAACTATTATTATCATTATCAATTCCATCATTAGCTACCTCACCATAATTATTCCAAATATTATCTATTAAATCTGGATGATCTAAATCAATACCAGAATCTAATACAGCTACTATTACTTCTTTATTAACCTCTAAATCATTAGACCAAGAAGGACTAATATTAATATTATTAAAATATGTTTGATATACCATATTAGGGTCTTTAGGAGTATAATCAAAACCCCAAGCATGTACTATATTTAGTGGTAATAAAAAAAGATTAAGACTAATGATTGTAATTATTATTTTCAACACAAATTTTTTAATTAATTATTTAAATTATAACAAAACAAATACTTAAAAACAAGCTTTAAAATATATTTTTAGCAATACTCCAAAAAGATATATCGCCATTTATTTTTCTCAAATACCACCACTCTGCTCCCCATAAATATGCTTGTTTAAAATCAGTATTAATAGCAAACTGTAAATTAGCTTTAAACTGATCAATAGACAATGATTTATCTTGTTCTTCAATGCTTAAATCAAGCATATTACCATTATATGGTATCCATGGTTCTGCTTGTAATTCACTGATAATAGCATCTTTATTAATCATTTTAGCTTTTAATTTATAAAACCAAGAAGGTAAAGGATATTTAAAATAACCAAAATAATTAGCCCATACTATACGATACATTGTAGTAGCAAATATATCACCTAATTCAGCTTCTCTTTTCCAAGAACTAAGCTCACCAGAAGCTGATATAATTATAGGTCTATCATCAATACTTTTAACAAAATCTATTTCTTTTTTTAAAAAATTTAAATCTCCTTCAGGACATATACCAAAAGAATCAAGTAATGGTTCATTTTCAACCTGCCAAGCTACAATCTCTTCCCTATCTTTATACCTTTCCATAACAGTTTTAATCATTATCAAACTTCTATTCCTAATAGTATTAACATCATTATCTTTTAACCAAGAAGGAGTATGGCATTCGGGCCACCTAGGTAATCTCCAACCTATATTAACTATATACTTAACATTTCTTTTTTTACCCTCATTTAAAATATAATCATAAACCGAAAAATCATACTCTGATTCATATTTTTCAATATCATCCCAGTAAATAGGTAATCTAATATTCTTAACATTTAAATCATCTAAAGTAGCTAAATATACTTCTTTCCAATCTAAATCTAATTCTTGAGAAAACTTAGGAGAAAAAGTAATACCCCAGAAATTATCAGGAGCTTTTAAAGATATATTATATGGACGATGATTATCAAAAAAGATAAACCATATAATATATAATACAAATAATATTAATAATATTTTTTTAAACATTTGCTAAATAATATAATCCAATACTAATTAAAATAATAGCAATACCTTTTTGTATAATAATACTTTTAGATATTTTTTCTTTAATAATTTTGGGATAGATAATAGATATAATACTACCAAAAATTAAAATAAATACATATTGTACACCTTGTAAAGCATTAACCAGAGCTACAGATCCTAAAGATATAGCATAATTTTGTAATAAAAAACCAATACCAGCTAAACCTTGATTAGATAAAAATACTCCTCTTTTCCAACCTTTTAAATTTCTTAAAGATTTAAATATCTTTTTCCTATTATCTTCTTTAACTAATAATAATAAAACAGATAGAAAAGTACCTAAACGAATCCAAATAAAAGCACTTAAAAATTCTTGATTATTATATAAATATTTAGTTGATATAAAAAAGATAGCAAAAATAAAAGCAGAAAATAATGCTATTATAATACTTAAAAATCTTTTTCTCTTATCAAATCCTAGTATATAAATAAAACTATCCCATAAAGTTTTACCTTCTGGTAAATATGAAATAATTATTGTGCCTAATAGTAAAAAGAAAATTGATACCCATTGAATATAATTAAAACTTTCTTGTAAAAATATAATGGATAGAATAATAGTGAATATAGGAACGGAAGCACCAATCAAAGTAATAATACGAGAAACTTCTCCTAGTTTTAAAGCCTTATACAATAATATTAAAGCTAGGGGAAATAAAGAACCTGCTAATATATTTCCTAAAAATAAATTAATACCAGGCCAGTATAAAAACCAAGGAGCTAGAATAAATACAAGCAAACCTAATAAACCCACTAAAAAAGTATAAGCCTTAGGATTATCTAAAACTTTTGTTAATAAAAATTTATCAGCTAAACTAACAATAGCTAATATAAAGTAAGCTAAAACAGCAATAATTATCCATGACATAAATATATTATAACATAAATTAACTAAATAAGCTAAGGAAAATCCCTAGCTTATTTATTACTATGTGGTGGATCTATTCATCACATGTGCATGGATCTGTACCACAACCTGTACATGGTTCTCTCATAAAACTATGTTAATGATTAATTATAATTTAAAAATAATATCTCTTAAATGCTTCATTCTTCTAGAATTAAACTCTTTTTCTTCAATAAGATTAGCTGCTCTTAAAGCATTTAAGGTTTTACTATCTTCTTTTTGATATCTCTTTGGATAATTATTTTCTAAATCACCATTAGGAAAAACATAAATATCATATTGTTCTAAAAAGAAAAATAATTCACTTTGACTTATTTTAGGAATCTTTATTTTCAAAAACTTAATTATACTATCTAAATGACTACTATATACTACATCTTTATCAAGTATAACAGCAACAGGAATATTAAAAACTTTTAATAATTCTATGTATATTAAAACATTTCCTTTACCATGTGTTTGTATGACTTTTAAATCTTTATCTTTGTTATAGAATTTATCAATCAAACCTCTAATTAATAATCTATCTGATACACCCTCCACTAAAATAACCTTATCAGCAAAAAACATTTCTAGATTATCAGCATTTAATTCTTGTATTAATCTTTGATAATCAAAACCTATTTTATCTAAAGAAAAAACTTTAGTTGTATTATTATTATGTATTACTCTTCTTACTTGAGATAATGTAATTGGTTGAATAAATAAAGGAGAATGTGTAGTAAAAAATATTTGTCCTGCCATACTATTCTGCATTGACCACATTAATTTTTTAATTAAAGCAGGATGTAAATGTATTTCAGGTTCATCAATTAATACAATATTATACTCAGGATGAAAAATATATAATAATATAGTAAAAATTCTTCTAAAACCAGAACCCATACGATCTATAGTAACCCTTCTATCTCCTTGTTTTAAACCATGACTATCATAATGTATATCCATAGCATTTTCAGTAGCTGATATCTTAGGGAAATGTTCTCTTAAATTCTTTTCAAATAATTCTTTTTCTTTTGGATGATTATATAAACTTTTAAAATCTTCTTCTGTTTGTTTAAAGTCTAGAAAAGCAAAACTATTTAAATTCTTTACTTTTGTTTCTAATACTTCTTGTAAAGCTTTGCTATCTTTTAATCTTTGATTATCAAATATCAATTCTCTAACTTGATTCTTTATTTTTAATACTCCTCTTTTATTTGGTAATTGATATTTAATAATTTCTTCTTCTGTAAAATTAATCTCTATTTCTAAATCTGTTTTTTTATAAGAAAGAAAATTATTATTTTGATTATATTTAAAAGCATATTCTATAGAATCAAGAATATTACCTTTACCACAATTATTCTGTCCAATAAAAATATTAACTGGTAAACCTTGGAGTATTACCTGTTCTTTTATACTTTTATATGTATTAATTGTTATTTTATTAACTTTCATTATAGTAAATGTATGTCTTCTATTTCACTTACTTTATTACGTAAAACAATATCTTCAATATGGTGGGTTCCTAATTTAGGAGCATCTAAAAATCCTTCCATAGCTGCTTCAGCTAACCAACCTGAATCTAACCAATCAAACAACCATTCATCTACATATTTAGGATCTTGACTATCTATACCAGCTCTAATAGCAAATAACCAAGCTCTATTATATTTTTCTTGAGAACCTATTGGTTCAGACATAATAATTGGAATACCTAAGCCACTGTAAAAAGTAAGTTCAGATGGTTTGGTCCATAGGACATCAGTAGTACGTAATACTTTATTAAATTTTTTAAAATAACTTATCTTATCTTCTGCATAAACTATTTTTAAATTATCACATTTGGTTAAACAATGTTTTTTAACTGCTTGTTGAAAAAATAAATAAACATCATTACGATTACCAGCTACTAAGTTTAAACGTATTTTATTCTTTTTTATGTGTTTTTTTAACTTAGAAAGTATTATTACACCTAATTGTCTTTGAGCACCTGCTCCACCAACAGCAAAAGTAATAGTTAAAGGATGTTTATTCTTTTTAATATTCTTAACTGGACATAAATAATTTTCTATAAGTTTAGCGTATTTTTTACGATATATACCTCTTGGATCTAAATTATATAAACGAGCTGATAAATCTTTCTTAAGAATTTTCATATCACGATCACCAATATTTTCTTTAGGTAAAGGAAAACCAGTAACGCTAATCTTTTTTTCTCTTACTCCATATAATTGTAATCTTTCTTTTACTCTTTTATTGGGAGCTAAATAATGAATACGACTTTTCTTAGGAAAGTATGGAGCCCATGCTCTAGCAATATCAGCATCACAAACTATACAATATATGTCTCCTTTATAATTATAATATTCAGCAGCATAAGCTGTAACAAAAAAAGAAGTTACAAATGGTAAAGGATTCTTATTCAATTCTTTAATCAAGGGTTTCATTAACCCATTTTTAACTTTTTTATAAAAATATTTCTGTTGACTAGAATTAGCTGATAAATCTCTACGAGGATAAAAAGGTTCTATTCTTTGAAAAT
>CAYZIE010000032.1:0-6855 GCA_964478385.1 uncultured Gammaproteobacteria bacterium | reverse complement strand
ACTATTTTAGCTAGATATTTAGGAGCTGAATCAATAGGTCAGTATTTTTTTGCTATTTCTTTTGCATCTATATTTTCTGTATTTATGGATTTAGGATTATCTCCAGTATTAATTAGAGAAGTAGCTAAATCAGATAAAGATGAGCAACAGTGGTTTAAACAAATATTTACTTTAAAGCTTATTTTTAGTTTTATAACTATAATTATAGCTATAGTATTAGATAATATTTTATTTTATTCTGATACAGTTAGAAATTTAATTTATCTTAGTATATTTATTATTTTAATAGATAGTTTTACTTTGTTATTTTTTGCTTTTATTAGAGGTAAACAAAATTTAATTTATGAATCTTGGGGTATAGTTATATTTCAAATAATTGTTTTAAGTATTGGTTTTACTTTAATACAATTTACAGATAATGTAATATTATTTTTAGGTGTTTTATTTATAGCTTCATTATTTAGTTTAATTTATTCTGGAATAATATTAAGGTTTAAGATGAAGATAAGACTTGGTATATATTATTCTAAAGAATTAAGTAAAAAAATTTTTGTTATAGCTCTACCTTTTGCTTTAGCAGCTATTTTTGCTAAAGTATATGCTTATATAGACACAGTATTATTAAAAGTATTTTTAGATGATGCTAGAGTAGGGTTCTATAGTGTAGCGTATAAAATAACATTTGCTTTACAATTTATACCATTAGCTTTTGTAGCTGCTTTATATCCAGCTTTTTCTCATTATTTTAAGAATGATTTAAATAGTTTAAGAAAAACTTTAATTAAATCATTTTATTATCTAGCTTTCATATCTTTGCCTATTAGTTTTGGTATTATAGCTTTATCACCAGAAATTATTAAACAAATATATACAGATCAGTTTATAGTATCAATTATACCTTTGCAAATATTAATTGCTAGTATTCCATTCTTATTTACTAATTTTGCTTTGTCTAGTTTTTTAAACGCTACTGATAAACAAAAGATTAATACTCGTAATTTAGGTATAATAATGATTATTAATATTATATTAAACATAATATTAATTCCTAGAATAGAGGTTAGAGGAGCAGCTTTAGCTTCTGCTATTAGTACACTATTATTATTTATTTTAAATTTAAAATATGTGTGGCCAATGGTTAATTTAAATATTAAAGTTTTAAAACCTATACTATATTCATCTATTTCAGCTATTTTTATGTTTATTTCAGTATATTATTGTAAAACTTTAGTGTATTGGCCTTTAACTATATTTATTGGTATTATTGTTTATTTTATGCTAATGTTTTTAAGCAAAACATTAAGTAAAAAAGACTTTATTTTTATTAAAAACGCTATATTTTCTAAAGAATGAAACATACCTTATTACTAACCCACGAATATTATCCATACAAAGGTGGTATAGCTAATTATTGCTATAGTCTTTTTAAGTTTTTTGATAAAAAAGATTATTTAGTTATTACAGATAATACAGAAGTAAGTACTAGAGATAATATTATTAATTTAAAATTAAAAAATAGATTTTTAAAACCAAGTTATATATTATCATATTTTAAGTTAAAAAAAATTATTAAAGATAATAATATAGAACAAATATTTACACCAAACATTCTTCCATTAGGATCTTTAGCTTATTTTCTTAATATTCCATATATTATATCTTTACATGGTTTAGATATTAAATTAGCTTTAGAGAATAAACCAAAATTAACAAAAAAAATATTAAAAAAAGCTAAGAAGATTATAGTTAATAGTAAACATACAGCTGAGATTATTAAAGATTTAAATTTAGATGATAAAATAGAATTAATTTATCCTAGTATAGATATTAAAAAAGAATGTGATGAAAATAAGTTAGAAGAATTAAAAAATAAGTTAGATATAAAAGATAATTTAGTATTACTAACAGTAGGAAGATTAAATAAAAGAAAAAGTCATGATTTAGTTATTAAAGTCGTTAAAGATTTAAAAGATAAATTAAATATTAAATACTATATTATAGGTAGAGGAGAAGAATTAGATAATTTGAAAACTTTAATTAAAAAATATAACTTAGAAAATAATGTATGTATTTTAACAGATATTGAAGATAATGATTTAGTGTATTACTATAATCTAGCAGATATATTTGTTTTACCACAAAGATATAGTGATAAGGATATAGAAGGTTTTGGTATAGTATTTTTAGAAGCTGGAAGTTATGGTTTGCCAATAATAGCTGGTAATAAAGGTGGTCCTACAGAAATATTAAGTAATAAGAATAGTGTATTAATAAATCAAGATAATTTAGAAGAGTTAAAGTCTAGCATACTATCTTTAAATAAAGATAAAAGAAAAGAGTTAAGTGAAAATATAAAGAAAAGAGTTAAAGATTTTTCTTCAGCTAAAGATCAATCTAATAAATTAAAACAAATACTATAATGAAAAAGTTTGATATTATAATGTTTAATATGTCTAACTTCTCTGAATGGGACGAGGGTGTTTCTAATAGAAATTATCATATTATTAGAGAATTACAGAACAGAGATGAGGTTGGTAAAATATTAGCTATTGATTATTTACCTTTAAATTTAAAAAGGGCTATTCGTAATTATAAAGAAGATATAGTTTTAAATATTAATGATAGTAAGGTTGTCAATAGAGGTTTAACATATAAAGTAACACAAGTATCTAGTAAGCTATATGTATATTCAGATATTGGTTTTTTTCTTAATCCTGAAAATACTATAAAAAATATTAAAAAAGTAGCGCTAGAATTAAACTTTGGTGATTTAATTACATGGTCTTTTTATCCTTTTATTGCAAAATATTGGAAAGACTTAGGCCAAAAGTTAACTGTATTTGATGCAGTGGATAATTGGCTATTACATTCTTCATATAATAAGTATAAAGAAAGATTAAAAGAATCATATGATATTATTAAAAATGAATCTGATATTATATTTACTGTTTCTAAGAATTTAAATCATTTCTTTTCTGATCAGTCTAATGTTTTTTGGATACCAAATGGAGTAGATTTAAAACATTATAATAAAAAGTTTAATTTAATTAATAGAGATATATCTGATTTACCAAAACCAATTGTAGGGTATATAGGAGTTATACAAGATAAGCTTGATTTTGAATTAATACAATATTTAGCTAGAAATAATCCTAAGAAAAGTTTTGTTTTAGTTGGTCCTGTTTGGGGTAAACAAGAAAAAGAAAAAGCTCTTTTAGAAAAAGAAAAGAACGTTCATTTCTTGGGGTATAAGAAATATAGTGATGCACCTATGTATATACAACAATTTGATATTGGTATTATACCTCATAAACAAGCTGGTTTTGCTGCTACTACTAATCCTATGAAAATGTATGAATATTTAGCTTGTGGTAAGCCTGTTGTAGCTACAAATAATATAGGTACAGATAATATAAACGATATGATAAATGTAGCAGGTGATTACACTGGTTTTAGTAAATCTATAAATAGATTATTAGATTCAGATAGTGAAGAAAAGCAAAAAGAAAGAAAAGAATATGTTAAAAAATATTCTTGGTTTAATACAGTTGATAAAATGTTAGATTTAATTAAAAAGAAATTATAATGAAATACGATATTACAGTTATTATAGTTAATTGGAAAGTTAGACATTTAGTAGAACAATGTTTGGATTCTATTTTATCTAATAAAGAAGATTTTAATATAGAGATCATTGTTGTGGATAATGATTCTTCTGATGGTATTTCAGAAATGATAATGATGCAATATCCTTTTGTTAAAATGATAGCTCTATCTAGTAATCAAGGCTTTGCTAAAGCAAATAATTTAGGAATTAAAAGAGCTAAAGGTGAGTTTATATTCCTACTAAATCCCGATACTAAGATAACTAAAGGATTTTTTTCTAAAACTGTATCTTATTTAAGAAAGAATACAGATATTGGTATATTAGGACCACATATTTTAAATTCAGATGGTAGTTTACAGCCTTCTGTAAGAAGATCTCCTGATTTAATATCTCAAATATTAATATTACTTAAGTTAAAAAATATTTTAGTGAATAATAAATATTTAAATAGATATTTATTTAAAGATTTTGATTATAATAAAGAACAGATAGTTGAACAAATAATGGGTGCAGCTATGATTATACGTCATAGTTTAATAAAGAAATTAGGATTGTTAGATGAATCTTTTTTTCTCTGGTTTGAAGAAGTAGATTATTGTAAAAGAGCTAAAGATAAAAATATTAGAATAAAGTATTTACCAGAAGCTAAGATAATACATTATGGTGGTTCAAGTTTTGGACAACAAAAAACATTAAAAAAACAATTAATGTTTAATAAAAGTTTATTACATTATTTTTATAAACATAAACCTGTTTGGCAATGGTTAATACTTGTATTAACTTTACCAATTAATATTATTCTT
This sequence comes from uncultured Gammaproteobacteria bacterium, assembly GCA_964478385.1. GTDB lineage: Bacteria > Patescibacteriota > Patescibacteriia > UBA1558 > GWA2-36-10 > UM-FILTER-36-13. Next base: position 2,445 of record CAYZIE010000032.1, on the reverse strand, counting down.
ACAATATTTTATGTTATTCTCAAGAAATAAGTTTAATAATTATATTATAATTTTTTTAATTTTAGAATTATTTTCTTTTTTATCTTTTTCTTATTCTAATTTATTTTTACCTATATTGATTATTATATCTATATTAAGTATTGGATTATTTTTAAAAAAACCAATCTTTTTTTTATATATCCCTTTAATAGAATTATTTTGGGGGTCCTTAGGACATAGTATCACTTATAATATATTTAGTATTAGATTAGTTATATTTGTGTTAGTTTTTATATTCTTTTTCTTAACTCATTTCTTTAAATTACATAAGTTAAAGATTTATAAGAATAAAAAACTATTATATATATTTTTAACATTTTTACTTTTGTTTTCATTCGGTAGTATTAGGGGGTATGTATTAAATAATCATACAAATGTATTCTTAGATGCTAATAACTATCTATACCTATTATATCTACCTATATGGTATGAAGTGTATAGTAATAAATATTTAAGTAATATTATAACTATATTACAATCAGCTACCTTAATAATAGCTGTAAAAACAATAATATTATTTAATCTTTTTTCTCAAAATTATTCTTTTGTTAATTTAGATATAATATATAAATGGGTAAGAGATACAAGAACAGGAGAAATAACACCTTTAAGTAATAATTTATCTCGTATATTTTTTCAATCACATTTCTATTTACTAGTAGCTTTCTTTTTTACATTCTTGGAACAAATAAAAAAACATTTAAGTGTGTATAATTTAATATATTTAAGTTTAATATTATCAGGCTTATTAATTAGTATGTCTCGTAGTTTTTGGTTAGCAGGTTTAATTGTTTTAATATTACTTTTATTATTTATTTTTTTTGTAAAAGGTAGAATAGTATTTTTTAAATCTTTAATTATTTTAACAATTATTTCTTTCTTTAGTATTATAACAATACAATTATTTTTTAATTTACCTAAGTTTAATTCTTTTAATATTTTAGAAAAGAGGAGTGTAGATATATCTGAACCAGCTATTAATAGTCGTATGCAATTATTACAACCTATGTTAGAAAGTATTAAAGAAAATCCTGTTATTGGTCATGGATTTGGTAAGGAGTTATCATACTATTCTTCTGATCCTAGAATTAAGAATGAAAATAATCTTACAGGATTACATACAACATATTCTTTTGAATGGGGTTGGTTAGAAATGTGGTTAAAAGTAGGAATCTTCTATATTGTTTTATTTATATATTGGGTATATACTATCTTAAAGAAATCATTTAATTTATTATCTTTAAACTTTTATATTTATTTAAGTATAATTACTGTAATATTAAGTTTAAGTATTATTAATGTTTTTACACCATATATTAATCATCCACTAGGATTATGGTTATTAATATTAAGTAGTTTAATTATTTTTAAGAATGAAAAAAAATCCTTTAGTTACTATTAATCTATTAACTTGGAATGGTTCTAAGTATTTACCATGGTTATTGAAAAGTATTCAAGAGCAAACTTTTAATGACTATGAGCTTTTAATACTAGATAACGGATCTGCTGATGATTCTATTGCTTTAGTTAAAGAGTATGCTCCTAATGCTAGAATTATTACAAAGAAAAAGAATTTAGGTTTTGCTAAAGGACATAATCTATTATTGAATTGGTCTAAATCCAAATATGTTTTAGTTCTTAATCAAGATATTATATTAGAGAAAGATTATTTAGAAACTTTAGTTAATTTTTTAGAGAATCATAAACAAGTAGCTAGTGTTTCTGGTAAATTAATGTATTGGGATTTTGAAAATGGTGTTAAAACTAAGGTTATAGATTCATTTGGTTTAAGAGTAGATAGAAAAAGACATGTTGTAGATAATTATCAAGGACAAAATGATTTTAAATTAGATTCTCAGGAAGTATTTGGATTATCTGGATCAGCTGTATTGTATAGAAGGAATGCTTTAGATACTATTAGTATAAAACAAGATCATAATAATTATGAATATTTTGATGAAGATTTTTTTGCTTACAAAGAAGATATTGATATAGCTTGGAGATTACGTTTAGTAGGCTATCAACATTATTTAATTACAGATACTAAAGCTTTTCATCATCGCACAATGAGTAGTAGTAGTAATATTAAAGACAAAAGAAAAAATAATTTAGTTGCTAATAGATTCTCATATCGTAATCATTTAATGATATTGTATAAAAATTCTTTTTGTAAGAATATTTTTAAAGATTTTTTTCAATTATTTTGGTATGAGTTTAAGAAATTTATTTACCTATTAATATTTGAAAGAAGTACTGTAAGGGGATTGATTGAGTTTTTGCAAAAGTTACCTAAATTAAGAAAAAAAAGAAAAGAAATTAAAAAAATAGTCAGAGTTAAAACAGAGGATATATATAATTGGTTTAAATAATATGGATTTATCAATAATTATTTTAAATTATAATAAT
>CAYZIE010000031.1:0-7197 GCA_964478385.1 uncultured Gammaproteobacteria bacterium | reverse complement strand
ATCCTGAGGTTATTTATCATTTAGTAGCTCAAAAAAGTGTAGGGGAATCTTTTAAAGATCCTAAGTTTGATGCCGAAATAAATATATTAGGTTCATTAAACATTATTCAAGAAGCTATTAAATTAAATGTATCTAAGTTTATATTCATATCTTCTGCAGCTGTATATGGTGATGTAGATAAAGTTCCTACACCAGAGGATGTTAATACTATTCCTTTATCACCATATGGTTTAAGTAAATTAACAATAGAGAAATATTTAGAGATTTTATGTAAAGATAAATTAGAATATACAATTTTTAGACCATCTAATGTATATGGACCAAGGCAAGATCCAAAAGGAGAAGCAGGTGTTATAGCTATATTTATAAATAATATATTAAATAATATACCAATAAATATAAATGGAGATGGTGAACAAACTAGAGACTATATTTACGTTGAAGATATTGCTAATGGTTTAGTAAAAGCTTTAGATAATAATGGTGGTATATTTAATATTTGTACTAATAAAGAAACTTCTGTTAATGGTTTAGTAGATAATTTAAAAGAAATAGGTAAAAAAGAAGTTAAAGTAATACATAAAGATGAATTAGAAGGAGAAATAAAATATAGTTGTTTAATATTAGATAAGATAAAGAAAGAATTAAATTTTGAACCAAAGATTAATATTAAAGAAGGTTTAGAATTAACATATAATTGGTTTAAAGATAAAAAATAATGAAAGTATATATAGTTGTACCAGCATATAATGAAGAGAAAAGAATCAGACAAGTATTAGAAGGTCTGATTTCTTTGCCATATGATATTATTCTTGTTGATGATGCTTCTGTAGATAATACTGTAAAAATAGCTAGTGATTTTGATATAACTATATTAAGACATAGAATTAATCGTAATCAAGGTGCTGCTTTACAAACTGGTAATGAATATGCTTTGAGTCAAGGAGCTGATATTATAGTTCATTTTGATGCCGATGGACAATTTTTAGTTGAAGAAATAAAAGATATTGTACAACCTGTTATTGAACAAGATTATGATGTTGTTTCTGGATCTCGTTTTTTAGAAAAGAAGTCTAATTTACCAGCATTAAAAAAATATTTTATATTCCCTTTAGCTAGAATATTTAATAGAATATTTTTAGGTATTAAATTAACAGATCCTCAAAGTGGATTTAGGGCATTATCTAGAAAAGCTGCTAAGAAGATTATAATAGAACAAGATGGTAGTGCTCACTGTAGTGAAATACTAGCTAAGACTTTTCAATATAATTTAAAAATTAAAGAAGTTCCAATTACAGTTATCTATCATGAATTTGGTCAAGGAATGTCAGGGGGTTGGAAAATAATTAAAGATTTATTAATAAGTAAAATAGTAAAATAATGTTTTTAAGTATTTTAGTAACTATATTTGTTTTAATAATTTTGTATAAATTGTTTAAACAAAAACAAAATAATAGAATTTCTTTTTTAAGTTTTATTTTCTGGTGTATACTATGGTTAATTGTATTACTTTTTTTTTGGCAACCAGAAATATCTTCATATATTGCTTTTAATCTAGGTATTGGCAGAGGAGTAGATTTAGTTATTTATTTAGCAATTTTAGTTATTTTTTCATTATTATTTAAAGTTTTTGAAAGATTATATAAAATAGAAAGAGATATTACTAAACTAACCAGAGAGGATGCTATAAAAAATGTTCGAAAAAGATAAAGTTATAATAATAATTCCTAGTTATAATGGTAAGGAATATTTCTATGGTTTAATGCCATTACTAGTTGAAGAAAAATATAATGATTTTTCTTTAGAGATTTTAGTTGTAGATAATAATTCTACTGATGGCTCTGTTGAATTTTTAAAAGAAAATTATCCAGAAGTTACTATTATCAAGAATAAAGAAAATACAGGTTATGTAGGAGCTAATAATATTGGTTATAAATATGCTAAAAAGAAAAAAGCTAAGTATATTTATCTTTTAAATCAAGATACTATTATTACACCTAATTTTTTACAACCATTATATAATTTTGCTAAAGATAATGAGTTTGGAAGTTTACAATCTAAACTTCTTTTATGGCAACCAGACAAGAAGGTTAAAGATAAAATTAATACCACTGGTAATATTATTCATTACCTTGGTTTTGGTTATGGTAGAGATTCTGGTTTAGTAGATAGAAAAAATCAGGATATAGAAAAAATTAATTATGCTTCTGGTGCAGGAGTATTTTTATCTATGGAAGCATTAGATAAACTTGATGGTCTTTTTGATGAAACAATGTTTATGTATCTTGAAGATTTAGATTTAGGTTGGTCATTACAAATTCTTGATTATGATAATTATTTAATACCCGATAGTATTATTTATCATAAATATGAATTTAAACGTAGTATGAAACATTTTTACTGGTTTGAAAGAAATAGATTATGGATTATTTTTAAGAATTATAAATTAAAAACAATAATATTTCTTTTTCCAAGTTTATTATTAATGGAAATAGGACAAATATTTTTTGCTATTATAAACAATAATATAATAGCAAAGGTAAGGGGATATTTTTGGTTATTTAGTGTTAAACAATGGAATATATTATTAAAGAAAAGAAAAAGTTTGCAAGATAAAAGAAAAAGATCAGATAGGAGTATAATATATACTTTTAGTGGTCAAATATTATTTCAACCACTATCTTCTCCTTTTTTAAAAATTGCTAATATATTTTTTAATATATATTTTAAGATTATAATTAATTTTATTTTTTGGTAATGAAAATTGCAGAAGTTACATCAACATTTCCACCATATAAAGGAGGCATAGGTAATGTAGCATATTATAATGCTTGGTTATTATCTACACTTGGTCATGAGGTTTCAGTATTTACTCCAAGGACAAAACAAGATAAAGGTCATATTGATGAATATCCTTTTAAAGTTTTTCGTCTTCACTCTTGGTTTAAATATGGTAATGCCGGAATATTACCACAATTATTATGGAAATTAAGAGATTATGATATTATTCATCTTCATTATCCTTTTTTTGGTGGTTCCGAAGTAATATATTTTTTAGACAAGATAAAAGATTTAAATTTAGTAGTAACATACCATATGGATGTAGTTGGTACTGGTCTTTTATCTAAATTTTTTAAATGGCATACTAATTCTGTTTTACCAAAAATATTAAATAGAGCGGATAAGATCATTGTTACATCTTTAGATTATACTAGATCATCTAATTTAAAAGAAAGATTAAGTTTAGAACCTGATAAATTTGTAGAAATACCATGTGGTGTTAATCATTTATTATATAAACCAAGATTTAAAGATAAAGATATAATAAAGAAATATGATTTACAGGGTAAGAAAGTAATTTTATTTGTAGGTGCATTAGATAAAGCACACTATTTTAAAGGTTTGAATATATTAATACAAGCTGTTAAGAAAATAAAAGATAGAGATGATTTCCGTGTTCTAATAGTTGGTAAAGGAGAGTTAGAAGAAACATATAAGTCATTAGTTGATAGCTCTGGTCTTAGTAAAAAAATTATTTTTGTTGGTTATATTTCTGATAATCTTTTACCTAAGTTCTATAATACAGCTGATATGTTTGTTTTACCATCTATTGATAAATCAGAAGCTTTTGGTATTGTATCTTTAGAAGCTATGTCTTCTGGTGTTCCTGTTATTGCTTCTGATCTAGCTGGTGTTCGTTCTGTTGTTGATAAGAAAAAAACTGGGTTATTAGTTAAACCAGGTAATGTAGATAATTTAACAGATATGATAAATTATTTATTAAAACATCCTAGAATAGCAAAAGAGTATGGTAAATCTGGAAGAGAAAAAGTATTAAATTCATATACCTGGGAAAAAATAGGTTATGATTTAGAAAATGTTTTAAAAAGTTTAGTAAAATGAAAATTTGTATAGTTTCAAATCTTTATCCACCTATAATCAGGGGAGGAGCTGAGATAATAGCTTCTTCTATGGCTAAGGGGTTAAAACAAGCATGGAATAATGTTTTTATTATTAGTTCTCGTCCTCATATTAAGAATAGGAATATAATAAATCATAATTTTATAACAACTGATGAGGTAGAAAATATAGATGTATTTAGATTTTATCCTCCTAATATATATTATTATTTAGATGATTATAAATATCCTGGATTTATTCGTTTAATATGGCATGTATTTGATATTTTTAATATTTTTTCATATTTTAGAGTTAAAAAAATACTTTTAGAAGAAAAACCAGATATTATTATATCTCATAATTTAATGGGTTTAGGTTTCCTTTTACCAATTCTATTTCGTAAACTAAAAATTAAACATATTCATGTATTACATGATGTTCAATTAGCATTTCTTTCAGGATTAATAATTAAGGGTAAAGAAAAGAGTTTAGAGTATAGATTACTTAAGTTATTTGGTTATGATAAATTAATGAATAAATTAATAGGTTCTCCTGATATAGTAATATCTCCTTCTAAGTTTCTATTAAATTATTACAAAGAAAAGAAATTTTTTAAAGATTCTGAAAAGTATGTTTTACCAAATCCAATATTAAATATTAAAGAACTTAAAAAACAAACTGATCATAATTTAAATTTATTATACTTAGGTCAAGTTAATAAATCTAAAGGTGTTATTGGATTAATTAAATCTTTTTCTAAAATTAAACTACCACATATTAAATTACATATTGTAGGTATTGGTAATGATTTAAAATTAGCTAAGAAGATGGCTAAGGATGATAAAAGAATAATATTTCATGGTTGGTTATTACATCATAAATTATCTTCAATATTATCTAAAACAGATGTTTTAGTTTTACCATCTTTATGTTATGAGAATTCTCCTACAGTTATTTATGAGTCCCTAAGTATGGGTATACCTGTTTTAGCTGCTGATATTGGTGGTTCTGTAGAATTAATTAAAGAGAATAAAAATGGATGGATATTTAAGGCTGGTGATTTTAATTCTATGAGTAAAAAAATACAAAGTTTATACAAACAAAGAGAAAAGATTTCTTTATTAGAAGATAATTGTAAGAATAGCGTTAAAGAATATTTATTAGATAAATATACAGAAAAATTAGTAAATATTATTAATAATGAAAAATAAAGAAAAACATTTTAATATTATTATATCTATATTATGTTTTTTATTCTTCTTAATATATAGTTATACTAGTTTTAAGATACATTTGCCTAATTATTTAGAATTAAAACATTTAATATTTAATTGGCCAGATGCTAATGCTAATTATTTTTTTGCTCAAATTAATTCTTTAAGTTTTTTTGAACCATTGAATACTGTAACAAATAATTTAATTCATACTAGGAGTATGAATGTGTTTGATTATAGTTTAGTTCCGGTTACATTTTTACCAGTTGTATTAGTATTTATATTTTTCTTTAAAATATTAGGACCTATTGGTATATTATTTTTAACTCCATTGTTAGCAAGTTTAACGGGTTATATTGTTTACAGATTATCATATTTAATTTTTAAAGATTTAAGTTTATCTTTTTTAATTTCTTTCTTCTTATTATCATTAGGACCTTGGTTATTTTTTGCTAATATGGTTATGTTACCAACTATATTATTTATATTTTTATTATCTTTAGGTTTTTTACTGTATAGGAAGAATTATATATTAGGTTCTAGTTTAATTTCTTTAGCTATTATAGTTAGGCCTACCGAAATAGTATGGATATTAGCTTTAATATTGATTATAGCTATATATAATAGAAGTAGAATAGATATAAGGAAAAGTATAATATCTTTTATAATATTTTTATTATTTTTCTATTTCTTTTTATACCTTAATAAAATAACATATGGTAATTATTTTAATTTAGGATATTTTAATTTACAGAATAATACTTTACCTACAGAGTTTTCTGATTCTAGTAGTAATTATCTTAAGATGATATTTATACCCTTTGGTTTTAATTTATATTTAGTATTAAAAAACTTTTTTAATTATTTTGTACAATTTTCATATACTTATATTATTGCAGCTATAGTTTCTTTAATTTCTCTTTTATTTAGATTTAAAGTTAATAAAGAATTTAAAGAAAGAAGAATATGGAAATATTATTTAATTTTTTTACTTACTGTATTTCCAATTATATTAATATATTATGGTTCTTGGGATATAGTAGATCCTTTAGTTAAAGAATTAAATACTATTAGTATTTCATATGTAAGATATTTTTTACCTTTATTCATTCTAATACTACCTTTGTCAGCTTTATTTTTTGATATAATAACTTTTAGGAATAAAGAATTTAATAAAATATATAGAATGATTATATTATCTCTTGCATTTATTTATCCTTCTTTTTCATTAGCTTTTTTATCAACTAATGATGGATTGTTTAAAAATAATGAAAATCTATTAGAATATTATGATCAATTTAAACAAGTTAAAGAAATAGTACATAAAGATTCTGTTATAATCTCAGAAAGAAGTGATAAGGTATTTTTTCCATATTATAAAACAATTACATTAGAAGAAACTGAAGATTTTTGGAATAGGGTAGACAATATAAATGATAGAGATGTATACTATTATACAGATAGAGATATAGATATAGAATATATAGAAATTGATAATTTTAAATTAATTAAAATAAAATAATATGGATTGTTTATTTTGTAAAATAATAAATAAAGAAATACCTAGTAAAGTTATTTATGAAGATGATAATTATTTATCTTTCTTAGATATTAATCCAAATACTAAAGGACATATTTTAGTAATACCAAAAAAACATGTTAAAAATTTTACTGAATTAACAGAAGAACAAGCTACTGAATTAATTAAAGTAGTTAAGAAAATAGCACCTAAGTTAGTAAGTATATTAGGAGTAGAAGACTATAATTTAGCTTTAAATAATGGAAGTGTAGCTGGACAGATTATAGATCATGTACATTGGCATATTATACCTAGGTATAAAGATGATGGATTAAAACATTGGGGAAGTAATCAAGAAGAAATAGATAGACTAGAAGAAACATTTAATAAATTAAAAGATAAAATATGAATATATTAGTTACAGGAGGTGCTGGATTTATAGGTTCTAATTTTATACACTATATAAATAAAAAATATCCAGAATATAAAATAGTTAATTTAGATAAATTAACTTATGCTGCTAATTTAGATAATCTTAAAGATATAAAAAATAATTATACTTTT
>CAYZIE010000030.1:0-7819 GCA_964478385.1 uncultured Gammaproteobacteria bacterium | reverse complement strand
TTCTAGGTAAATGATCATATATTTGTGTATGATGAGGACAATTCATTGGTTTAAGTGCATATTCATTACCTTCTCTTGTTTTTACTCTAAATAGTTCTTCTGAGAATTTTTCCCAATGACCACTTGTTTCGTACAAAGCTTTTTTAGTAATATGTGGTATTGTTACTTTTTTATACCCATATTCTTTTCTTAATTCCCAAACAAAGTTATCTAATTCATCACGTACTATAGTTCCTTTAGGTGTCCACATAGGTAATCCTGGTCCTACTAATTCTGAGAAAGTGAATAGGTCTAATTCTTTTCCTAATTTACGATGATCTCTTTTTTTAGCTTCTTCAAGCATTTCTAAGTATTCATCCAATTCTTTTTTTGTTTCAAATGCTACACCATATATTCTAGTTAACATTTCATTTTCTTGATTACCCTTCCAATATGCTCCTGCTGTAGTAGTTAATTTAAAACCATCAATATTTATTTCTTTAGTATTTTTTACATGAGGACCCGCACATAGGTCTGTAAAAGTAGAGGAGTTATAGAAAGAGATATCTTCATCTTCTGGTAATTCATTAATTAATTCTGTTTTAAACTCATTGTCTTTAAACTTATCTAAAGCTTTTTCTTTATCTACTACTTCTTTTGTAAAGTCTATACTTTGTTGTATAATCTTTTTCATTTGTTTTTCTAATTTTGGTAAATCAGAATCAGTTATTTTATCTGGTAATAGAAAATCATAGTAGAATCCATTTTCTACCACAGGACCAATACCTAATTTAGCATCAGGGTATTTTTTTAAGACAGCCATAGCCAGTATATGTGCTAAAGAATGTCTAGAAATATTTATTTTTTCTTCTTTCATATTTTTTATTAATTGGTTTTTACATAAAAAAACCAAGACTTATTAAGTCTTGGGGTCCTATTAGGACGGTTCCACCCAAGTTCCTTAAAACATTTAAGGCACTCTTTATATTTTTGTAAACTTAGTTCCATTTGAAATCCTTTAGAGGAGAATAGTTGGTAGCTATTCCAATCATTTACAGCTATTTTATTATATCTTTTTTTATGAAAATGTCAAAATTATTTATTACCATTCTCTACATATTGGTTGATTCCAATTAGGACAAGTATTGCAAGATAAACTTTCAGCAGGCCATTCATTTCCAATTTTATCTACTATAAACCAAAAACAACCATCATTTACAAAGCTCCATATTGAATTATATTCCCAACCATCTATTGGATCTGGATATGTATAGTCTAAATCACTACAAATAGTTTGATTATCAAATACAGGAAATTTAATAGCCCAGATATACTGTATAAGTGTCTTATTGGTATAACATTCTTCTAAAAGTGGGTATAAGTTTCTTATTGTTGCTAGCATTGCAGTTTTTTTTGATTTTTCTCTTATTGCATTAAAGTTTACTATAGCTACAGAAGCTAGCACTCCTATTATAGCTATAACTACTAATAGTTCTACTAATGTAAAACCTTTTTTCATATTTTTATTTTATTATAATATGATCTTCTAAACTTGGAGCTTTTGTTACCCAAATAGGGAAGAAAGATATTTCATATTTTTCTATCTTTAATCCTTTTAGATATTTTTCTATATCTTCTTGAGTTAAGCCTATTAACTTATTTTTTTCTATATCCCATGAACCTTCTTTAGAATTTATGTCAGCTTGTAAAGAAACACTAAGAACAGCTGTTTCTTTTTCTGGGTTTATATCTACAATTTCATAATTAAATGCATCATCAAAAAATTTAATTAAAGATTGATCATCTGGTAATCCTTGAACAAATTTTGTTTCTGATATTTCTTTTAAAGTATCTGGAGAAAATACTAAACCATATGCAGTTATATGTTGTTTTAATATCGTTGTTTCACTTTCTTCATTAATATTACTTGATTCTAAAGTTTCAAACTTCATGAATAGATTTCTATTATCTATTTTTAGATTATTTGAAAGTTTTTCATTAATTGTTTTTAACGCTTGTATTTCAGCTTGTTCCTTAATATTTTTTTGAGCTTGATTAATACTTTCTTGACTTACTAAATATTTAGGAACACCTTGCATATTCATACCATCTTTACTTTCTGCATATATTTTGTCCTGTAATCCTTCCCATAATCCTGGGATTATGAAAGAAGTAGGTGGTATATTATATTCTTCCCCTAATTGATCTGCTTCTGCCCATACTTTTACTTGTTCTCCTGCAGGTATATTTATTCTTTCTGTTATTCTGTATAGTTTATTATCTGGAGTTAATAATCTAGTAGTAGCTATTAAAATTTGATTTTGAGAATAATTATTATATATTATTACATAACCCCCAGCTTTTTCACTTAATACTGTTTCTTGATTACTAGGAATTGAAGTTTCTAAATCAAACTCTGTTTTTATTATCTTACCAAGAATACTATCTTCTTTTTTTTCTAAAACATTTTCCGATTCCATTTCTATTAATACTTCTTCTATTTTATTATCCACTTTTCCATATATTTTTATAGTTACCTTTGCTAGAGCAAAATGCATTACAGTAAAGATAGCTACAATAGTTAGAAAAAGGAAAAACCCCACTATTTTAGTATAGGTAGTATTTTTTTTACTTTTTTTAGTCATATATTTATATTATTTTATTATTTTTATTATATCAGAAATATATATTATATGCTATTTTTCTATTTTCCAAACTTTTTCACCTAAGAATTTACTAATTTTCTTTAATAATTTTGAATTAGGTAAAACTTTTAAATTTGTTCTTATTTTTTTACCATCACTTGTTTTTATATATACTGGCGTTAATCCTTTGCTATATTCTAATATTTCTTTTAATTTATCTACTTTTTCTTTAGGAATGCCACTAGGTATATTTAACCATAATTTATGACTTGATAATCTTTTTATATCTAATTCATCTATTAATTTTTGATCTATTTCTTTTACTTTTTCAGTTAATACCTTAGGGTTACCATCTTTATCTGACACTTTCCCTTCTGCTATTATCATATTCTCATCTTTCCATATACTATTAGTTGTTTCTAATAGTTTAGGGAATATCAATAGTTCAACACTTCCTAGTGAATCTTCTATTGTTATGAATAGCATAGGTTTTCCTTTGTTGGTAATTATTTTATGTATATTGGTTATAATTCCAGCAACTATTACATTTTCTCCTTCTTTATTTTTTAATTCATTAATTGTTGTAATGCTTTTCTTAAAAAGAGGTAAATATTTTTTAAAAGGATGATTACTTAAGTATAGTCCTAATAATTCTTTTTCCCAAGATAATTTTTTATTAATATCTACGTCTTCAAATTCATCTAATTTTAAAGAAAACCCAATATTATCTAGTGGTAAATCAGCAAAAAGATTATTTTGACCAGTTTTATGTTCATTTTGTATTTTTTTATTAAATTCTAGTAATGTATTTAAATTACCCAAAGCTTTTCCTCTGGTTATTAAAGAATCTAAAGCACCACCCTTAATTAAACTTTCTAAACTTTTTTTATTTAAATCTTTATCTTTAATTCTGTTTAAGAAATCTTCTAAAGATTTATATATTCCATTTTCTTTTCTTTCTTCTACAATTACATCAACAATATTATATCCAACATTTTTTATAGCGTTAAGTCCAAATCTTATCTTAGTTTTTTCTTTTTCTTTTTCTACTACAGAAAAATTAGCAAAACTTTCATTAATATCTGGTGGTAATACCCTAATACCCATATTATGGCATTCATTTATTTCTATAGTTACTCTATCAATATTATTTTGACTAGATGTTAGAAGAGCAGCCATAAAAGCAGCAGGGTAATTACTTTTTAGATATGCTGTTTGATAGGCTATCATAGCATAAGAAGCTGCATGAGAACGATTAAATCCATATCTAGCAAAGGGGATTATAAATTCCCAGATTTTAGAAGCGGTTTGTTTTTCTATTCCATTATTTACCATTCCTTGAATCATTTTTTCTTCTTGTTCATCAAGTAGTTTTTTTATTTTCTTACCTACAGCTTTACGTAAAATATCAGCTTGCCCATATGTAAAACCAGCTAATTCTCTAGCTATTCTCATTATTTGTTCTTGGTATATAGCTATACCATATGTATTTTTTAATATTGGTTCTAGTTTAGGATGAATATATTCTATTTTCTTTTTACCAAACTTTCTTTTTACAAAATCTGGTATAAATTCTATTGGTCCTGGACGATATAATGCTACCATAGCAATAATATCTTCAATTTCAGATGGTTTTAATTGTTTTAAGTATCTTTTCATACCACCTGATTCTAATTGAAATACTCCTGTTGTTTGTCCTTTTGCTAATAGTTTAAATGTTTTTTTATCATCTACTGGTATTTTATCTATATCAATATCTATATTTTTTGTAGCTTTTATAATTTTAATTGATTGTTCTAAAATAGTTAGATTTTTTAAACCCAAGAAATCCACTTTTAATAACCCTAAGTCTTCAACAGGATTCATTGAGTATTGAGATATAACTGTTTTATCATCAGAACTAGCATATTGTAGGGGGGTGTTATTACTTAATGGACTTTTAGTAATTAAAACAGCACAAGCATGAGTAGAACTATGCCTTATTAATCCCTCTAATTTTTTAGCCATGTCAATTAATCTTTGAGCTTCACTATCTTCTTCATATACTTTTTTTAATTCTTCTACTGTTTCTAAAGCTTTATCTAAAGTAGTAAACATAGGTATTAATTTAGCTACTTGATCACAGTATGAATAACTATATCCTAAGACTCTTCCTACATCTCTTATAGCAGCTCTAGCAGCCATAGTACCAAAAGTAATAATTTGAGAAACATGGTCTTTACCATATTTTTCTTCTACATATTTTAAAACTTCATCTCTTCTTACATCAGCAAAATCTAAGTCAATATCAGGCATTGATATTCTTTCTGGATTTAAAAATCTTTCAAAAATTAACCTATACTCTAAAGGATCTATATTAGTAATACCTAAAACATATGATACTAAACTTCCTGCAGCTGAACCTCTTCCAGGTCCAACAACTATATTTCGTTTTTTGGCCCATTGAACAAAATCTTGAACAATTAAAAAATATGTAGCATAACCAGTTTGTTTAATTATATCTAGTTCATAATCTAATCTTTTTTTAACATCTTGAGGTATATTATCTTTAGTATATTTATATCTTTTTTCTATACCAATTAAACTTAATCTTTCTAATTCTTCATCAGCAGTTATATTTTCTAAAGGATAATGAGGTAATTGTATATTACCTAATTCTATTTCTACATTACAACGATCAGCTAATTTTTGTGTATTAGATATAGCTTCAGGAGTATCTTTGAATAATTCTTTCATTTTTTCTGGGCTGTAGAAAGAATAATCTTCTCCTAAATAGCTCATTCTATCTTTATCTGATTTTTTTTGTTTAGTTTGAATACAAATTAAAATATCATGAGCTTCATCATCTTCACTATTGGTATAGTGTACATCACTAGTAGCTATTAATGGTAGATCAAATTTTTTAGCTAAAGCAATCATAGCCTTATTAACAGGCTCTTGCTCTTTCATATTCCTAGGTTGTAATTCTAAATATATATTATCTTTAGTAAAGATATCTAAAAGTATATTTAAATTTTCTTCAGCTTTTTTATTATCTCTTTCTCTTAAATGTCTAGATATTGGACCATTAAGACAAGCTGTAGTTGCTATTATACCTTTACTGTATTTTTTTAAAGTATCCCAATCTATTCTTGGTTTGTAATAGTATCCTTCTAGATGAGCTATGCTAGTTAACTTTAAAAGATTTTGATAACCTTCATTATTTTTAGCTAAAAGTATTAGATGATATGGTTTAATTCTATTTTTTTTATCATGTAAAGATCCAGGTGTGATATATGCTTCTACGCCTATTATTGGTTTTATATTTTCTTTTTTACATTTTTTATAGAATTCAATAACTCCATACATAACACCATGATCTGTTAAAGCTAAAGCATTAGAACCATGTTCTTTAGCTTTATCAACTAATTGATCAACAGTACTTAGACCATCTAAAAGACTGTAATGAGAGTGATTATGTAGGTGTATATACATAGTTTTTGAATAATAAAACCCGATAACATATTTAAATTGTTTTTAAGTATCGGGGTATAGTCTAATAACTAGACTTTTTATTTTTGTTTTTTTGTTCTTTTTCTAGGAGTTTTTTTCTTTTGTACTAATTTTAAAAATTGCTGACCACTTTTTAATAATACAGTAAAGTAAGCAGCAGCAGAATTAGTTTTACTTTTCATTGTTTTAATACCATCTTGTAGTGAATCTACTATCTTTTGCACTCCTGTTACAGTTTTGTTAACACCTTTTAAGGTTTTACCAATATGATAGAGAATCCAAGAAAGCCATAATGCTATCCATAGTATTGAAAAGCCGATAACTAGATTTAAAACATCCTTTGAAGTTTCTAACATTTTATTTTTATTTTACTTTTTAATTCTTGTTTATTATATCATAATTAGTTTAATAATGCCAAACAGTAGATTTATTGTTATAATTATTGTATAATAATAATATGAATGATTATACACCATTAACACAGAAGCAATTAGAAAGAGGATATTTCTTTTTAACTCATAAAGTTTTGTATAGAAAGATAGCCTATGCTATTTCTATACTTATATTAGTTATCCTTTATATTTCAATAATATTAGGTATTGTAAACTATATTAAAGGTTCTGATTATCAAAGTTTAGCTTTAAATTTGAGTAATAAAAAAGATTGGGCTACTTATCATAATCAAAGACAACCAATACCATTAGAAGTATCTAGTACAGCTATTCTACCGTTGGGTGATAAAAAATATAATTTAGTTGCTTTTGTAGAAAATGCAAATAATAATTGGTCTATAACAGAGTTTGATTATGTTTTTGTTATTAATAATCAACCAATAGAAGTTGGAAAAAGTTTTTTAAATCCAGGAGAAAAAAGAATGGTACTTAAAGTTGGGTATGAATCTCAGGAAGTTATTAAAAATTTAGAAGTTCAATTAGATAATATTAAATGGAGACGTCTTGATGATAATGTTCCAATTATTAATTGGGGTATTAGAGATATTGAATTTTATCCTGTTAGTCGTCAAACAGTTGGTAGTGATACAGAAGAAATACCAGCTCATGTTAATTGGTCTGCAGAAAATTTATCTTTATATCATTTTTGGGATGTTGGTTTTCAAATAGTATTATTTAGTGGTAGTAAAATAGTAGGTATTCAAGAAATAAATACTAGTAATTTTGTTTCTTTAGAAAAAAGAGATTTTGAAGTTCTTTGGCTTGATGATTTACCAAGAATATCTAAAACAGAGATCTATCCTGTTTTAAACTGGTTAGATTATGATAATTACAAAGATTTAGATATTGAGCCCAGTGGAGATAGTAGAGTAGTATTATGATAGATTTTTTAGCTAAATGGCGTAAAATAGATTGGTTATTATTATTTGCTGTATTACTTATTGTATCTTTTTCTTTAGCTATTTTATATAGTTTAAATTTAAGTATAGATAATAGTGATTTTCTTGTTTTTAATAAACAAGTTTTTTTTGTTATTTCTGGATTAATGATTTTCTTTATTTTTGCTAATATTAATTATTCATTTTGGTTAACATATTCTAAATTAATTTATATCTTTTCTACTTTTATTCTTTTAATAGTATTACTATTTGGTACAGAGATTAAAGGTACTACTGGTTGGTTAGATTTTGGATTATTTAGTATTCAACCAGTAGAATTTGTTAAAATAGGTTTAATTATATTTTTAGCTAG
>CAYZIE010000029.1:0-8698 GCA_964478385.1 uncultured Gammaproteobacteria bacterium | reverse complement strand
CTTAAACCAATGAATTGTCCTCATCATACACAAATATATGATCATTTACCTAGAAGTTATAGGGACTTACCGCAAAGATATGCAGAAACAACTATGGTATATAGAGATGAACAAAGTGGAGAATTAATAGGATTATCAAGAGTATTAAGTATTACACAAGATGATGCTCATGTATTTTGTAGAGAAGAACAAATGAAAGATGAAGTTTTAAAAATAGTAGATATTGTACAAAATTTCTATAAACCATTTAACTTTGATTTAGAAATATTCCTATCACTTCATAATCCAGATAATATGAATAAATACTTAGGAGAAAAAAAGATATGGAATAAAACAGAAAAAGATTTAAAAGATTTATTAAAAGAAAAGAAAATTAAATTTGAAGAAGTAATAGGAGAAGCAGCTATGTATGGTCCTAAGATAGATTTTATGGCTAAAGATTCTTTAAATCGTAAATGGCAAGTAGCTACAATACAATTAGATAGACAAATGCCTGAAAGATTTAAACTTACTTGTACTAATGAAAAAGGAGAAGATGAACAAGTAGTTATGATACATGCTGCTATAACAGGGTCATTAGAAAGATTTACATCTATAATAATAGAACATTTAGGTGGTAATTTCCCAGTATGGTTATCCCCTGTTCAAATTAAAATATTAACTGTAGGAGAAAAACATATTGAATTCAGTAATAAATTAAAAAAAGAGTTTGAACAATATAATTTAAGAGTAGAATTAGATGATTCATCAGAAACATTAGGTAATAAAATAAGGAAAGGAGTTAAAGAAAGAATTCCATACACTTTAGTTATTGGTGATAAAGAAATGAATTCTGATGATTTAGCTATACGTGTAAGAGGACGAGAAAAACTTTTAAATATTAAAAAAGAAAACTTTATTACTCAAATACAAAAAGATATTAAAAAAAGAGAGTTAAATTTGATTAAATAACTATATGATTATAAAAACAGCATTAACTTATGATGATGTATTATTAGTTCCCAAAAAATCAAATATTATATCTAGACAAGATGTTGATACATCCACTAAATTATCATCAAATATAGATCTTAAAATACCTTTAGTAAGTGCTAATATGGATACTGTTACGGAAAGTAAAATGGCTATAGCAATGTCATTAGCAGGTGGTATAGGTATAATACATCGTTTCTGTAATATAGAAACACAAGCTAAAGAAGTTAACAGGGTAAAAAGAAAACAAAATGTTGTTATAGAAAAACCATTTACTGTTTCTCCTAAAAATACTTTAACAGAAGTAAGAAAAAAAATTAAAGAACATAGTTGTACTAGTTTTTTAGTTACTGAAGATAATAAAAGTCTTTTAGGAATCATAACTAATAGAGATATCACCTTTATAAAAGATGATAATAAATTAGTTGAAGATTTAATGACTCCAAAGAATAAACTAATTACTGCTCCATATGATATTAATACAGAACAAGCTAAAGAAATATTAAAAAATAATAAAATAGAAAAACTACCTTTAGTTGATAATAATTTTCATATCAAAGGATTAATAACAGCCACTGATATAGTTAGAAACTTTAATAATATAAATGCTAGTAAAGATAAAAAAGGAAGACTATTGGTTGGTGCAGCTATAGGTGTGAGACAAGATTTTATTAAAAGAGCTAAAGCTTTATTAGACTCTGAAGTTGATGTTTTAGTTATAGACATAGCTCATGGTCATTCTTTAAATGCTCTTAATGCTATAAAACAAATAAAAGAAGAATATCCTGATGTAGAACTAATAGCTGGTAATATTGCCACAGCTCAAGCAGCTATAGACTTAATCAAGGCTGGAGCTGACGCTGTTAAAGTTGGTATAGGACCAGGATCTATATGCACAACAAGAATAACAACAGGTTTTGGAGTACCTCAACTCTCAGCAATAATAAATATTTCCCCTATTTGTAAAAAATATAATATACCATTAATAGCTGATGGTGGAATTAAAAATGCTTCAGATATAGTAAAGGCTTTAGCAGCTGGAGCTGATACAGTTATGATAGGTGGACAATTTGCTGGAACAGAAGAAAGTCCAGGACCAACAATAAACTATAAAGGAAGACAATATAAAATATCTAGAGGCATGGCTTCTTTAAGCGCTGCTCTATCTAGGCCTGATGCAAAAGAAAAAATTAATCAAATTACTCCAGAGGGTATAGAAGCTAGAGTCCCATACCGAGGATCAGTTAAAAATATAATAAATCAATACATAGGTGGGTTAAGATCTGGTATGAGCTATGGCAATGCTACAAATCTAAAAGAATTACGTAAAAATGCTGAATTCATAAGAATAACTACAGATGGAATAAAAGAATCTCATTCTCATGATAATGAGGTGCTTTAATTACTAAAAAGTGATATAATTTAAAGAAGATAAAATAATTTAAAATAATTTGTCTAATTTTAGGTAAAAATATATGTAATATTATTTAATATAATTCGTCATATTAAATACTTGCGCAATTAATTAATTAAATTAAGTTAAAATTATGAAAAAAATATTATTACTTATTTGTATAAGTATATTATCCTTTGGTATTTTAGCAAATCAAGCTAAAGCTGAGGAATTATCATTACAAGAAATATCTGCTGAATTTGAAGCTGATAATATAACAGCTGAAGAATTAAATCTAGAAGAACCTACTAAACTACCTGGTGATACAGGATATTGGTGGACTAATTTCAAAAGAAATACAGGAGTATTCTTTACATTTGATAAAGCAAAGAAAGCAGAAAAAGAACTTGAAATAGCTAATATTAAACTATTAGAAGCTAAAAAATTAGCTGAAAAAAATGATCCTAAATATGACAAGTATTTAGAAAATACTTTGGAAATATATAAAAAGAAAATAGAAAATGTAACAAATAAAGTTAAAAATCTTCCTGAAGAAAAGAAAGAAAAATTTAAAAGTATTTTAAATAAAATTGATAAAGACTATTTAAAACATCAACAAATACTAAGAACAGTGGAACATAAACTTCCAGAATCTAAACAAGAATGGATAGCAAAAATGCGTCAAAATTCTACAAACAAATGGTATGAAGTAAATAAAGAAAATATCAAAGAAAGATTAGAAAATGCTATTGAACAAAATAATACTGGAAGTAATTTTAAACAATTACGTAATATAGCCACTTTAGAGGAAATGGAAGAAGTATTACCAATAAAAGTTGATGAAGTTAAGGTTAGTGCTGAATTAAAATTAAAAAAGAAATTAAATAATATCAATGAAGCAGAAAAAGAAAAGATTAAAAAATATATTGATAATATTAAATTAAAAGATATTAATAAAGTTAAATTAATAAATAACTTAGAAGATTCAGATAACCTACCTACTGCTATTAAAACCAGAATTAAGAAAGCAAAAGTTGAACAATTAGATAAAATAGAAGCAAGGTTTAAAAAAATGGATAGTATAAATAAGAAAGAATACCTTGAAAACTTTGAAAGTAATGGCAATGTTTCTAAATTAGAAATATTAGAAAAAATTAAATACTCTCCTGAATTTAAAGAAAGAATAAAAGAATTAGATCAAAAACAAGAAAAATTAATAAAAGAAAAAATTAGAAATACAAAGGATGTTAAAACTTTAGAAAGGTTAGAAAAGAAAATTAAATTAAGACCTAATTTAAAAAATGAAATAAGAGAAGCTAAAATAAAAGTTCAACAAAGTTTAAACAGACATGGAATACTAACACCTGTACAACCCACTCCTCCTGCACCACAACCAAGTTTAACTCCTCAAGGAACATTAGAATAAAAAATAAAAGCCTGTATTATACAGGCTTTTTTGTGTTGATTTTTTTTCATTTTTTAGATACAATACTGCTACATGAAAATAGATAATAAAAAGAATAAATACTTCCCTCTAATATTTGGTTGTCAAATGAATTATTCTGATGCAGAAAGATTGAATACTGTATTAGAAAAATTAGGATACACTAAAACAAATAAAGAAGAAAACGCTGATTTAATCATAGTAATAGCATGTTCTGTAAAACAGAGTGCTGTTGATAGAGTTATAGGGAAAGCTAGAAATTGGCAAATTATAAAAGAAAAAAAACCTTTAATAACTATATTATCTGGATGTATACTACCAGAAGATAAAAAGAAATTAAAACATAAATTTGATCTATTTATAGATATAAAAAATTTAGATAATTTAGCTAATGATTTAAAATCTTTAAATATTAAAGAAGATTTATCTTTACCAAGTTTTTTCAATATTCAACCTGAATATGAATCTAAGTATAGAGCTTTTGTGCCAATAATGACTGGTTGTAATAAATTCTGTACTTACTGCGCTGTACCATATACAAGAGGAAGAGAAACATCTAGAAAATCTAAAGAAATAATAAAAGAAATAAAAGGATTATTAAACAAAGGATATAAAGAAATAATACTTTTAGGACAAAATGTAAATAGTTATGGCCTAGATAAAAATAAAGAAATTAAATTTCCTGAATTACTTAAAAAAATAGATCAACTAGATAATAATAATTGGTGGTTAAAGTTTATGACTAGTCATCCATATGATTTATCTGATGATTTAATAAAAGTAATGAAAAATGGAAAACATATTAATAAATATTTACATCTTCCAGTACAATCAGGTTCAGACAGTATGTTAAAAAGAATGAATAGACATTATACTATTAAAGATTATAAAAAATTAGTAAACAAAATAAAAAAAGAAATTCCTAATATAGCTATTTCAACTGATATTATAGTAGGATTTTCAGGAGAAACAGAAAAAGAATTTAAAGATACAAAAAAATTAATCAAAGATTTAAACTTTAATCTATCATTCATATCTCAATACTCTGAAAGAAAAGGAACAACAGCAAGTAAATTATATAAAGATGATATACCTAAGAATATTAAAAAACAACGTTGGGAAATAATTAATGATATAATTAAAGAAAATTCATATGAATTTAATAAATCTTTAATAGGTAAAGAATCAGAATATTTAGTAGATATAGTAAAAAAAGAAAAAGATAAATATAATAATATAGGTAAATTAGGAAACTATATCTCTGTTCATTTAATTAATGATAAACCTTTAAAAATTGGTAAGATATATAAAGTTAAAATAATAGAAGCAAAACATTGGGGTGTAAAAGCAAAATTAATATATGCTAAAACAAAGTAACAAAATAATAGTAGTACTAGGAGCTACTGCTACTGGTAAATCAGATTTAGCTGTACAAATAGCTAAAAAATTTAATGGTGAAATAATTTCATCAGATTCAAGACAGATATATAAAAAATTAAATATAGGCAGTAATAAAATAACAAAAAAAGAACAAGATGGTATAAAACATTATCTTTTAGATATGGTTAATCCAGATGAAGAATTTACATTATATGATTGGCAAAAACAATGTTTTCAAACTATTGAAAAAATACTTGAAAAAAATAAGTTACCTATTATAGCAGGAGGTACTGGATTATATATCTCCTCTATTTTACAAAACTATAAAATACCAAAAACAAATTCAAAATTAAAAAAAGAATTAAATAAAAAAACTTTAAAAGAATTAGTAAAAGAATTAAAAAAAGTAGATAAAAATATAGATATAGATTTTAATAATAAAACTAAAGTTATAAGAGCATTAGAACACTCTCTAAGTTTTAATACTAGTATAGTAGAAGAAAGGAAAACTTCTGACTGCCCTTATGAATATTTAGTTTTTGGAATAGATATACCAAGAGAAATTTTATATAAAAAAATAAATAAAAGAGTTGATCAAATGATGAAAATAGGATTATTAAGAGAAGTAAAAAAAGTATATAGAAAATATAAAAATAATAATTATCCTTCTTTATCTGGTATTGGATATAAAGAATTAATAATGTATTTAAATAAAAAAATAGACTTACTAGAATCTATTGAATTGATAAAAAAGAATACAAGAAATTATTCTAAAAGACAAAAAACTTGGTTCAGAAGAATGGAAAAACAAGAAATTAAAATACATTGGAATAAAAGTTTCCCTCAAACTGTTAAATTAATTGATAAATTTATAAAATAATTATTTTAATTTATTTAATAAAATATCTTCAATTGTTTTAGGATTAGCTTTTCCTCTACTCTCTTTCATTACTTGGCCTATAAAAAACTTAAGCAAACTATCTTTACCTGATTTATACTCATCAACTTGTTTTTTATTATTCTTTAAAACTTTATCTACTAAATTATCTAGTAAATTATCATCTTCTATTTGTAATAAATCCTTTTCTTCGGCAATATGAGAAGGATCTCCTCCAGTAGAAAACATTTCTTTTAATATACTTTGTCCTGCAGAAGAATTAATTTTATTTATATATATTAAATATATTAACTCAGCCATATTCTCAGGATTTATTTTTAAATCTTTAAAATTAAAATTACTACCTAATAATCCAAATAATTCTGAGATTAACCAATTAAAACTTAATTTAGATAATTCTTTTTTCTTTTTATCCCATAATTTATTATCTTCACCCCTAGATTTAAATAACCAAGCTCTTAATTCTGATATTATATCTTCATAATAATCTGACCATTCTTTATAATTTACTAATAATGCTACTTCTTTATAATCTAAAGAATATTCTTTAATAAAACGATCTATTTTATCTAAGGGAAGTTCTGGCATTAAAGATTCAACTAATTTAATTAATTCATCTGTTAATATTATTGGTGGTATATCTGGTTCAGGAAAGTATCTATAATCAGCAGAGCCCTCTTTACTACGATGTACTATTGTTTTTTTTCTATCCTCATTCCACCCTCTTGTAGTAGTAATACTAGGAGCATTATTACTATCCCATAGTTTTTCTTGTCTCTTAACTTCAAATTCCAAAGCTCTTTCTATAGCTTTAAACGAGTTTAAATTTTTTATTTCAGTTTTAGGATAATATTTTTTATCACCTTTAGGTCTTAAAGATATATTAGCATCACAACGTAAATGACCCTTTTCCATATCAGCATCACTAACATTTAAATATCTAGCTATCAATCTTAAAGATTTTAAAAACTCTTTTGTTTGTTTAGGATGTTTAAAATCTGGTTTAGTAACAATCTCAGCTAAAGGTGTCCCTCCTCTGTTATAATCAACTAAAGTTTTATCACCTTTATGGATATTTTTAGCAGCATCTTCTTCTAAATGTATTCTTTCTAAGCCAATGCGATATTTTTTACCATCTTCATTTATTACTAAATGTCCATTACTAATTATTGGTTCATCAAATTGAGATATTTGATAACCTTTAGGAAGATCAGGATAAAAATAATGTTTTCTATCAAACTTTGACTTTTTATTTATTTTACAATTTAAAGCTAAACCTAAAGCTATAGCTTGATTAATAGCTTCTTGATTTGGTGTTGGTAATACACCTGGATGACCTAAACAAATAGGGCATACAAGAGTATTTGGTGGTTTATCATCTACATCATTAGAACAAGAACAAAACATCTTTGTTTTAGTATTTAACTGTAGATGTATTTCTAAACCAATTATTATTTCATACTTACTCATAATTTTTCAATTATTTCTTGTATATTTTTAGCAATATCTTCTATCTTACCAACCCCATTTACTACTTCCCAATTATCATTATCTTCTGCTTGTTTTATAAATCCATCTCTTACAGCTTTATGAAATTCTTCTGTTTCTCTATCTAATCTATCATGTTTATCATCTCTTCTTCTTTTATCTGCTTCTTCAGGTGTAATATCTACGTATATAACTAAATCTGGTTTTAAATTATCCTTAGCCCAACTATTCATTACTTTAATTTCTTCTAAATCTAATTTTCTAGCTACACCTTGATAAGCAAAAGAAGATCCATCAAATCTATCACATAATACTATTTTACCTTGCTCTAAAGCAGGTTTAACTATTTCTTCTACATGCTGAGCCCTAGAAGCTAAGAATAGTAATAATTCAGTTCTAGCATGCATTTCTTTATGATCTTTATTTAATATTATTTCTCTTATTTTCTCAGCTATAACGGAATTAGTACCACCAGGTTCTCTGGTTAATAATACTTCTTTATTATTATCTTCTAAGTATTTTTTTAATAATTGTATTTGTGTTGTCTTACCAGACTTATCTCCACCCTCAAATACAATAAATTTACCTTTTTCCATATTTTTGTATTGAATAAAATATTTATACTCTATCTATTATCTCCATCTCCTGAAAGTTTATCTCTTTTCTGTCTAGAAAAAAGTTTTTCTAAGTTTCTTTCAGCTACATTATTTAAATCTAAACCAAGTTCTGTTGTAATTTGAGATAAATACCATAATACATCACCTAATTCCTTTTCTATCTCTACCTTCTTTTCTTCAGAAACTACACCTTCATTATCTCTTAAAACTTTTTTTATTTTTTCAGCCACCTCACCTGCTTCACCATTTAAACCTAGTGTAAAATATGTTAAAGCATGAGTCCAATCTTGATGTATAACTGTTTTTCTTGACTCTTCTTGATATTTTTTAAATTCCATATTTATTTTTTTAATTCTACAAATGTATATTTAATACCATTTTCTTCAAATGGTCCTTCTTGTTTTATAATTTTATCAAATTTAGAATAATCTGGAAAATATGTATCTGCTTCAAATACTTTATCCATTAAAGTTAAGTATAGTTTATCTGCAAACTCTATAGCTTGT
>CAYZIE010000028.1:0-8965 GCA_964478385.1 uncultured Gammaproteobacteria bacterium | reverse complement strand
GCTAGAAAAATATTACCTCAAAGAGAATTATATACAATGGATCAATTAAAAAATATATATAATAAACTACTACATTTTGATAGACAAAGTAAAACTAGTAGTTTAGATAATAAGATATTATTTGTAAAAATGATTGTTGAATTATAAAAAAAACTACCACTTAAAATGGTAGTTTTTATATAGTATGAAGAAAATTTATTTTTCTTCTTTTTTAGTTTTAATAGATTCAATTTTAACACCAGCTTTTTTCAACATAGTCATAAATCTAGATTTCTTACGATTCCCAGTATTCTTTTTAATAACACCTGTTTTAATAGCTTTATCTACTGCTTTTTGTAAGGTATGAATTAATTCATTAGCTTGTTTATCAATATTACCAGCATCAATAGCTTTTTTACCTTTTTTTATAATCTCTTTAATGTTTCTTTTAACCAAAGAATTACTAGCTGTTCTTTTAACTGTTTGTCGTAAATGCTTAATAGCGGCTTTCTTATTTGGCATAATTTATTTTTTTTACTATAATTAAAATAATTAAGACTTTTAAGATATTAACATATATTAATCATTAAGTCAATACTATGAAAGAATATATTTCAGCAGAAGAACAAAGGTTGGTTATAGAAAAACTATACCGTTCTAATGATTCTATAACAAGTACAGAAAATTTTAATAAAAAATACCAGGATAAAACTGGTAGAGTAGGTGAAAGTTCTATGAGATTAACAGATTTTGGTAGAAAAATGAAAGAAACAGAATTCTCAAGTTATGATGTAGAAAGATTTACTAAGGAAGTTGTTGGTGAGACTCCAGATTTAGAATCTTTATAACTTCATTAATATCTAATTTATTTTTTTCTAAAGTATTTAAATTTAAATTATTTAAATCAATAGAATTATCTAAAAGAAAATCTCCAATAGATACTCTTTTTAAATTTGATAATAATGCACCTGTTTTTAATTCTTTACCTAAATCATGAGCTAAGCTACGTATATATGTACCTACAGAACAAGTTATTTTTAATTCTAAATTAGGATACTCAAAATTAAGAACCTTTAAAGAATAAATTTCAATTTCTTTAAATGGAGGTTCTATTTTTTTGCCCTGACGAGCTAAAATATGTAATTTCTTTCCTTTTATTTTTTTAGCAGAAAATAATGGAGCTTGTTGTTTTTGTTTTCCTAAAAACTTTTCTATACTCTTTTCTAATTCTTCTTTATTAAATTCATTAACATTATTATTTACACTTATCTTTCCTTCTAAATCATAGGTATCTGAAATCTGACCAAATAATATTTCTGCTATATATGTTTTTGGTAAGTTATGAAAATAATCTAAAAGTTTTGTAGCCTTACCCGTAGCTATAATTAATAATCCAGAAGCTAAAGGATCTAATGTACCGGCAAAACCTACTTTTTTAATATCAAGTATTTTACGTATTACAGATACAGCTTTAAAAGAATGAATATTCTTTGGTTTATTTATTAAATAAAAATTAGATTGTTTATCATCAACAATTCTTTCTATTAATCTATTTAACTTTTCTTTTTTATCTAAAATAATTATTTTATTAATATTTTATAAAAGGATCTATTAAATAAGCTCTACTATAGGCTAGTAATTCATCAAAAGCCATACCTATTCTTGCTTTTAATCCTTTAAAAAATCCGTACTTCTTTTCTTTCATTGTTTGTTGATAAGGAAAAACCTTATAATCATATCCTTTACCATATCTTTTAACAAAAACATTTAACCCTATTTCTATTCTAAATCTATATTTATAAAAACTAGGAACTTTATCCCATATCTCCCTTCTCAAAGCTCTTTCTCCTGTGTTTATAGCTGATTTTTTTAATGTTTTTTGTAAAGTATTATTCCTTATACCTAAAAACATATCTGTCTTATCTTCTAAAACAGGTTCAATTATACTTTCAACTATTTCTGGGGTTAAATTGTGAAGATCAGCATCACAAAAAAATATTATTCCTGCATCAGTAGAGTTAACGCCTTTTTGCATTGAATAACTTTTTCCTTTATTTATATTACTCTTTAAGTATTTTATCTTACTGTATTTTTTAACAACTTCCTCAGTATTATCTTTAGAACCATCGTCAACTACAATAATCTCATCTAGTATTTTTGTTTTAACTAACACTTTCAATACATTGTCTATTCTTTCTGCTTCATTATATGAAGGAATAATAGCTGCAATTTTATTATTTTTCATTTTATTCTACATTAAATATTATAGCGGGTGTGGTAATTAAATTATCATTTCTATCTTTAACTACCATATATAATTTATGAATTCCTATTTCTAATTCATCCTCTAAGGTAACATTAATACTATTACCAGGATTTTCTATATACTCAAACCAATCTGAATCTTCATTTGGTAAAATATGATAAAAATCAATTTTTTTAACTTGACTAGGTCTATCTAAATTTAATTCTAAATTCAAAGGTAAATCATTTAAAGAAATATTATCTCCATTATTTGGATACAACCAAATTAAATTAAAATCCCTGTCTGATGTATCTAATTGTAGATTTATATCAATACTAGCTTCTTTAAAATTATCTAAATCATCAAAAGCTATCACTTTCAATGTATGATTACCATTATTTAAAAATGGATCTACTTGATAATTATACGTATATGGTGAATTATATACTTCTCCTACTTTTTCATCATCTACAAAAAATTCTAATCTTTCAATTCCACGAGGAGCATCTGCTACTGCTGATAGAGTAAAATTACCCTGAGATATTGTACTGTTATTACTAGGACTCAACCAAGAAACATTTGGTTGTAATTCTGGTAAATGTATATCATCATACTCTGTTGGAGGTTCTTCTGTTAAATACCCCTGTTCTTCTGCCCAAGCTTGTACTGGTTCTTCCCATAAAGAATACTGTGGATCATTATTTGGATCATCTAGAGGGTCTCCTAAGGGATCATTTGTATTAACATAGTGTAAAATATTATGTACTTCTAGGTATTTTCTTTCTTCTATTTGAGTATATGGGGTGTATTCTGTAGCTAATTTACCAGACATCTTATCAATTCTAATAATATTTTCTTGTGCTAATTCACCACAAATCATTGCTTTACTACAATCATTTAAATCATGCTTTTTAATTGTTTTTACTGGATAATCTTTAGTTATATTTCTCATAAATTTATTCCAAATAGGGGCAGCTACACTAGAACCACTAGCACCCTCATTCATGGCATCATTATTATTATTACCAGCCCAAACACCTGTAGCTATATTAGGAGTAAATCCTATTGTCCAAGCATCTCTATAGTCATTAGTAGTACCTGTTTTAGCAGCTACTTCTCTATCAGGAAGTATTAAATTATTACTTTCTCCAAAAACATAAGCCCTAGATTGATTATCTGATAAAACACCATTTAATATTCTTACATATTCTTTATCAACAATTCTTCTTCCTTTATTATTATCATTTTCTTCTATTACCTCTCCTTCTGAATCTTTTATTTCTAAAATAGCAATACTATCTTTATATACACCTTCTCTTGCAAAAGCTGCATAAGCATTAACATGTTCTAATAGTTTAACTTCTCCGCCACCTAATACTAAAGATAGTCCATACCTATCTCTTTCATCAAGAGTGGTATATCCAAATTTATTAGCTAAATCTAATACATTATATACACCAGCTAAGTATAGTGTTTTAACAGCAGAAATATTTAATGATCCTGCTAAAGCTTTTCTCATAGTAACAGGCCCTCTTTCTTTTAAATCATAATTTTGAGGTTCATAATCATCTCCACTAGAAGCAAAATTAGTAACTAAATCTAATATAATAGTATCTGGTCTAAATCCTTTTATAAAAGCGGATAAATATGCTAAAGGTTTTAAAGAACTTCCTGGCTGTCTCTCAGATAAAGCAACATTAACCTGTCCATCTATTTCATCATTAAAATAATCTTTAGATCCTACCATAGCTAATATCTCGCTTGTTTCTACATCTAAAGAAACTAGAGCTGCATTAGAAGCATTAAATCTTTCTAAATTACTAGGCGCAATTTCATCTATAACTTCTTCAGCTTTTTGTTGTATTTCCCAATCTAAAGATGTTTTAATAACCCAACCACTTTGTTCTATAATATTAGCACCATATTTATTTTCTAATAATTCTTTCACATACATTACAAAATGAGGAGCTAATATATTTTCTGCTCTTTTCTTAAATACTAATTCCTGTTGTTTAGCTATTTCCATTTCTTGTTCAGTAATATATCCTTGTTCTTCCATTAAGTGTAAAACTGTATATTGTCTATCAATTAATAAATCTTTATTATTACCAAAAGGAGAATAATATGAAGGTGCTTTAGGTAAAGCTGCTAAAATAGCTGCTTCAGCTAAAGTTAAATCAATAGCTTCTTTGTCAAAATAATATTTAGCAGCTGACTCTACGCCATAAGCAGAACCACCATATGGTATTTCATTAAAGTATAGTTGTAATATTTCATCTTTACTAAACTTCTTTTCTAAACGATATGATAATATCCACTCTTTAATTTTTCTAGATATCTTACGTTCATTAGTAAGTATTGCATTTTTAACAAATTGTTGAGTTAAAGTAGAACCACCTTGAGATCTTTTACCGCTTAAACGAGGAATGATCTGCCCACGAATAATACCCCTTAAAGATATACCACCATGGTTATAGAAATCCTTATCTTCAATAGCTATAGTAGCATTTTTAATATAATCAGGTAATTCATCTATATCAACCAATGTTCTCTTTTCAGGACCATGAACTTCATATAGTAATGTCTCACCTGTTCTATCATATATCTTTGTACTTAAAGCAACAGATCTATCCATTATCTTGTATGGATCTGGTAAATCTTTAGAATACCAAGCAAATGATGCTATAACAAAAATACCAAATAAAAAAATAAAAGCTAAAATATATGGAAACATCTTTCTTAGCATTCTCTTCCATATACTTTTAGACGTATTTCTATTACTCTTTCTAGTATATGAAAACTTTTTTCTACGTTTTTTAGGCTTTTTTTGACTAACCTTTCTAGTTTTAAACTGAGGGTTAGAATCACCTATTTTACGGCTATGAAAGCTTGATTTTAATTGTGGTATTGGCATAATGTTTTCATTATATCAAAAATACGGTATAATTTAAATACTTAATTAAATAATAAAAAGTATGAGTAAAATTAATACAGATCATGAAAAAATACAAGAGCTACTAACTAGAGGTGTAGAAAATGTTTATCCTACAAAAGATTACTTAAAAAAGCTATTAGAGTCTGGAAAACAGATGAAAATATACTTAGGCATAGATCCAACAGGTGATACTTTACATTTAGGTCATGCTATTATATTAAAAAAATTACAAGAATTTCAAAATCTAGGTCATAAAATAATTCTTTTAATGGGTAATTTTACTGCTACTATTGGTGATCCTACAGATAAAGATGCTACTAGAAAACCTTTAACAAGACAACAAGTATTGGATAATTGTAGTAATTATAAAAAACAAGCAAAAACTTTTTTAAATTTTAGAGGTGGGAATAAAGCAGAAATAAAATATAATGGAAAATGGTTTGATAAACTTAACTTCGGAGAAATATTAAATCTTTCTAGTCATTTTACAGTTCAACAACTTTTAGAAAGAGATATGTTTCAAAAAAGAATGAAAGATGGTAAACCAATTGGATTACATGAATTTATGTATCCTTTAATGCAAGCTTATGATTCTGTTGTTATGGAAGTAGATGGAGAAATAGGTGGTAATGATCAAACATTTAATATGTTAGCAGGAAGAAGTTTGATGAAAACTATGCTTCATAAAGAAAAGTTTGTTATAACACTTAAACTATTAACTGATAATACTGGATTTAAGATGGGTAAGACAACTGGTAATATGGTTAGTTTAGATAAATCTGCAAAAGAAATGTTTGGTGGTATTATGTCATGGACAGATGGAATGATAATTAGTGGATTTGAACTTTGTACATATACATCTACTGAAGAAATTAAAAAAATAGCTAGAGATATGAGACATGGTGCTAATCCTAGAGATTATAAGTTTAGATTAGCTCAAGAAATAACAACTGTTTATTATAATGAAGAAGAAGCTAAGAAAGCAGGGGAAGAGTTTAATAAAGTATTTTCTAAAAAAGGAATACCAGATGATATTAAAGAATATAATATACAAACTGGTGATATTAATCCTGTAGATTTATTATTAAAACTTAAATTCTTACCTTCTCGTAATGAAGCTAAAAGACTTATAACTGGTGGGGGTTTTAAAATAAATGAAAAAAAGATACTATCTTGGGAAAATAATATCAATTTACAATCTGGAGATATAATACAAGCAGGTAAAAGGAAATTTGCTAAAATTAAATAGTTAAATCTTTTTTATAGAATTTAGCAGCTTGTTCTGGTTCTATTGGATTTATAATTAAACCTGAACCTATTTCAACTCCAGCCCATACAGATCCTCTAGGAACGATCTTCATGTACAAGTGTTGGTCTTCGTCGTTTATAACTTGATGAAAATAAAAATTATAAGATAGGTTTAATAAACCTATCTTTTTTAATATATGTTTTAATATTTTAGCCCAAGATTTTCTTTCTTCTTTGTTTAAATCTGTAATATTATCTAAATGTCTTAGTGGCATTATCCATATCTCATAGTTAAACATGGAAGCATAAGGTGTAAATGCTATTACATTTTTATCTTTGTAAACTAAACGTGGTCCTTTAGATTCTTTTTTAATAACATCACAATATATACAATTACCTGTTTTTAATTTATATGCTTGTTGTCTTTGAGATTTATCTAGCAAGTGTGGAGGTAAAAACTTAGTAGCAAATATTTGAGAATGGGTGTGTTGTAAACTAGCACCTGCTATACCACCATCATTCTTAAAAATTAAAATATATTCTATTTTATCATCCTTTGATATTTCTTTAGTTCTAGCTGAATATGCCTCTAATAAATTAGCTATATGTTCAGAAGATAATTCTTCTAATTCCTTAGTATGATCAGGGGTTTCAATAACCACTTCCTGTATACCATATGCTTTAGGATTATCTAAAGATACCGCGGGATACTTATTAGCTATAATATTAATATCCCATTTCTTTTTTGTCCCTTTCAAATATAAACTATGTGCTTTATTAATATTATGAGGACAAAATATACATGAAGAAACAAGCTTTTTAGTGTAGTTTTTAGGCGTAATAGTATCATGGGGCCTTTTTCCTCTTTTAGGGGCTATAATCACGTATTTTTCTTGAATATAGTCCTTTCTTATCTCTGGTTTCATATTAATTATCTTAATTTATTATATAATTTTAAATATTCTTTAGCTGATCTATCCCAAGAAAAATCTTCTTTCATAATATTCCTTATCATCTTTTTCATTTTAACTTTATTACTATATACAGTTAAAGATTTTAATATAACTTTTTTCATATTAGTTATATTATATTTACTAAATACAAACCCTGTATTATTATTTTTAACAGTATCTTTTAATCCTCCTGTAGCTCTTGCTATTGGTATACTTCCATATCTCATAGCAATCATTTGACCAAGACCACAAGGCTCAAAACGAGAAGGCATTAAAAAGAAATCTGAGCCTGCATATATCTCTTGAGCTAAATCTATACTAAAAGTAATATTTGCTTTTACTTTATCTGGATAAAGTTTTTCTAATTCTTTAAACTCATTTTCATATTCAGGTTGTCCTGTTCCTAAAACAACTAATTGAATATTTTCTTTTTTTAATATTTGTTTTAATGCTGGTATTAAAATATCTAAACCTTTTTGTGAAACCAATCTTGTAACTAATCCTAATACAGGAACATCTTTAATTGGTAGCTTAGAAGTTTTCTGTAAATATTCTTTATTAACTAATTTATTTCTAAAAACATTTTTAAGAGAATATTGTTTTTTAATATATTTATCTTTTTGTGGATTAAATAAATTAAGATCTAAACCATTAACTATTCCTATTAAGTGTTTTTTTCTTCTTTGAAGATATTTTTCTAAACCTTCACCATATTCTTTTGTTAATATTTCTTTAGCATAAGTTGGACTTACTGTATTGATATAGTCAGCAGAAAGAATTCCTACTTTCATAGCATCTATCTTATCTCCATCTTTATCATAATAGTCTTCCATTAATGCTGGAGTTAAGTTTTGATGTAAGTCTGCATAATCAACTATATCTAATCCTGAGATACCTTGATTAGCTAAATTATGAATAGTAAATAATGTTTTTATATTTTTAAAATTTTTATGTAATAGACTATATTCATCAACAAAGGTTGGTACTAATGCAGTATGCCAATCATGACAATGTAATATATCAACTTTCCATTTTAATTCTTTAATTGTTTCTACAACAGCTTTAGAAAAAAGAGTAAACCTTTCTATATCTCCTATACCACGAGAATACTTTGTTTTATTAATATATTTACGTTTACCAGTATATATATTTTTACTATTGAATAGTTTATGTTTTATTAAAAAGATATTAATAGATGTTTTGGGTAGTTTAGTTTTATATACATCAAAATATGTTTTCTTATCTTCTATTTCTAAACTAATTCTTTTTTTAACTAGTTTAACATTTTTTTTATTAATACTTCCATAGTATGGAATTATTAATTTCACATTAATATTAAGTTTATTTAAAGCTTTAGGGAGAGAACCAATAACATCACCTAAACCCCCTACCTTAACCAAGGGAGCAAGTTCTGCAGCTGTTATAACTACTGAATTGTTCTTCATTTTATTTTTCTTTTAAAAATTTTAATATATCTTCTACTAAATTTTTATTTGGTAATACTGAAGCATTTACAACAATATAATCTAAATTACTTTTTTCTATTAATTTTAAATATTCTTGTTGTTGTTTTATATATTCTTTTGGTTTCTGAGCTATACGACT
>CAYZIE010000027.1:0-9497 GCA_964478385.1 uncultured Gammaproteobacteria bacterium | reverse complement strand
CCGAAGCTTATCGCAGATTGCTACGTCCTTCGTCGTCTTTTGATGTCTAGGCATCCACCATATACTCTTAATAGCAACCATTAAAAATTTTAGAAACTTTTAATGGATTTTTTATTTAAAAATTACAAGTTTTTTTATGATGCTCATAAACATTAATTAATTGTTTACAAATATTTAATTGTTAATGTTCGTTTGTCTTTAATAGACAATAAGTAGTCTTTTAGAAACCGCTACAAGCCTGTTTTTAAAAAACTACTTACTAACTACTAAATTTTTAAGGTGTAAAAAATCCGCTATAAGCGGATTTGCAGCAAGACAAATACTTTACTCAAATCCTAAGTGCATTTAATGTTTAAATATTTTATCATTTGCTTATTACTAAGTCTTTTATTACTAATTAATCTTATTTTAACAACAGGAACATTATATACTAAGTTTAAAACTTTGTCAAATGCTATATGTTGATTAATAAAATTCATAAATATATACTATATTTTAATTAAATTATAATATTTCAATCTTTAAAAATTTAATTCCAAAGTTTATCGCTTCTTGCTTATCTTCCATCCAAATATCTATACGATAATGATATTTTTTATTCATTCTATCCTCTACAATAAACTCCTTTTCTCCAAAAACTTCTGGAATACGTATAATAGCTCCTTTTGGTAAAAAATTAGCTGCAACAATACCATCTCTTACTCTTGTGCCAAAAGCTGTTATAAAAGGAGTATCATCAGTTTGAGCTTCTTCACTATTATATGCTGTTACAGCAATGGTCATAGTACGTCTTGGAGAACGAATAGGTATATTGGGTAATGTAGGGCCATTATAATAACTAGAAAGAGAATATTGTGGTACAGGACCTTGTATATCTCCTTGATCTGCTGTAGCTGAAATACTTACATTAGGCATAGTAAATAATGATAAAACAATAACTAAAAACAATATCTTATTATGTTTTAAAATTTCTTTACTTTTTTCAATAATAATTTGTTGTATTTTGTTTAACATGTTACTAAATAAAAAATCCCTTCGTTGGGATTATATATTATAATGATAGCATATATTTTAACTTTTGTCAATCTTTATTTATTCATAATATCTGATATAATAATTCATATTTGAATAAAAAAATTAGTGTGGTATAATATTTAAGTAACTAATTATTAATAAATTTAAGAATCTATATAGATTCAAAAAGAAAGGAAAATATATATGGATGAAATGCCAAGAAAACAAGATAATATGATTAATAATATGTCACCTAAATCAGCTTTCAAAACTGGTTTAATAGGTGGTATAGCTATTGCATTTATTATCGGTTTCTTTATCTTATTAGGAGCATATATTAATAAAGATAAAGATGATAATGATACTGATACAAATAATGGTGATGTAAATGTAGAAGTAGGATCTTCTTTAGAAGACATTGCTGAAAGTATCGGTTTAAAAGGAAAAAAGTTTAATGAATGTTTAGAATCTAAAAAACATTCTAATAGAGTGCAAGAAACATCACAACAAGCTCAAGCTGCAGGAGCAAAAGGAACGCCATATAGTATTATATTATTTGAAGATATGAAAATTCCTATTCCAGGAGCTTTACCATATACCGCTGTAAAGCAAATGCTTGATAGTATTATTGCTGGAGAAGCACAAGAGGGAAATGACCCTAGTATTGATATACAAGGGATAGGTGATAATGATTGGGTGTTAGGAGATAAAGATGCAGAAATAACTATAATTGAGTTTTCTGATTTAGATTGTCCTTATTGTAAACGTTTCCATGGAACAATGCATCAAGTTATAAATGAATATGATAATGTTAATTGGGTATACAGACATTTCCCATTACCAAGCTTACATCCTGATGCTACTCGTAAAGCAGAAGCATCTGAATGTGCTGGTGATCTAGGTGGTAATGATAAATTCTGGGAATTTATAGATATAATAGAAGCTTCATAAATTAAGTTAAAATAAACCTCTTTCTTAGGGGTTTATTTTTTTTGTCAAAATAGTGTATACTAAGATATATGAAACAAAAAAATATTATTAATTTATTTATATTAATTAGTTTTATAGGAATATTAGATACAGGTTATTTAATATCTGAACATTTTAGTATAAATAATGTTATATGCAATATAGACGATACTTGTAATATAGTATTAACAAGTAAATATTCTAATTTTTTTGGAATACCTTTAGCTATATTAGGATTAATGTATTATTTAACAATATTTATTAATTCATTTCTTTTTAAAATAACTAAATATACTGGTTACAAAACAATATTATTATACCTACCTTTCTTTTCTTTTATTTTTTCTCTTTTTTTAATATACCTACAATTATTTATTCTTAATTCTATTTGTATTTATTGTATGGCCTCAGCAATATTATCTACATTTATTTTTATACTAAGTATAATCCTATATAATACTAAAAGGAGAAATATACTTTAATATTAAAAATAACTATTCTTGTTTTATAATTCTTCATATATATGGTAAAATATATGTATTAAAGAAATAAAGTGAAAAAGTATTCTACAAAAGAATTAAAAAACATAGCTAATCTTGTTAGACAAGATATTATTACTATGATTAATAATGCTGGATCAGGGCATCCAGGAGGATCTTTGGGTATAGCTGATGTTTTAACTGTG
The DNA here is from genome assembly GCA_964478385.1 of uncultured Gammaproteobacteria bacterium. Lineage (GTDB taxonomy): Bacteria > Patescibacteriota > Patescibacteriia > UBA1558 > GWA2-36-10 > UM-FILTER-36-13. The sequence goes on along the minus strand of CAYZIE010000027.1, from coordinate 6,829 downwards.
CTATACTTCTCTGTATTAAAACATATATCTAATAAGCCTAACTTACCAAGTAGAGATAGATTAATACTTTCAAATGGTCATATATGCCCAGCACTATATTCTGTATTATCAAGATCAGGATATTTTCCTTTGGTTAAATTAAAAACTTTAAGAAAATTAAATAGTAAATTACAAGGACATCCTCATAATCTTTCTTTAAATGGTATAGAAACAAGTAGTGGTCCTTTAGGGCAAGGAATATCTCAAGCAGTAGGTATGGCTTTAGCTGCTAAAATGGATAATAGGAAACATCATATCTTTTGTATAACTAGTGATGGGGAACATAATGAAGGTCAACTGTGGGAAGCTTTAATGTCTGCTAGTAAATATAAGTTAAATAATTTAATTAATATTATTGATAGAAATAATATACAAATTGATGGCTATACTAAAAAGATAATGCCATTAGAAAAATTAAAAGAAAAATATCTATCTTTTAACTGGAAGGTATTAGAAGTATATGGTCATGATATACCTAAGATAATATCTGTATTGAATAAAGCAAAAAAAGTAAAGAATAAACCAGTAGCAATAATAGCTCATACAATACCTGGAAAAGGAGTTAAGTTTATGGAAAATAAATATCACTGGCATGGTAAATCTCCTAATACAGTAGAGACACAAAAAGCATTACAACAATTAAGAGAATTAAGTTAATGATAGTAAAGAATATAAACAATCTTCCTAAAAAAGCTACTCGAGATGGTTATGGAGAAGTATTATTATCTTTAGCTAAAAAAAATAAAGATATAATTGTTGTATCAGCAGATTTAGCAGATTCTCTTCGTTTAAAAGAATTCTCTAAACAATTACCAAAACAATTTATAGAAGTAGGAGTAGCTGAACAAAACATGCTAGGAATATCAGCTGGTTTAGCTTTATATGGTAAAATACCTTTTGCTTCCTCTTTTGCTGTATTTAGCCCTGGAAGAAACTGGGATCAATTAAGAGTATCTGTATGCTATTCTAATACTAATGTAAAAATTATTGGATCTCACACAGGACTATCCGTAGGACAAGATGGAGCAACGCATCAAGCATTAGAAGATATAGCTATAACAAGATGCTTACCTAATTTAAAAATTATAGCACCAGCAGACTATATAGAAGCTAAAAAAGCTACTAAAGCAATAGTGAAAGAAAAAGGACCTATATACCTAAGATTAACTAGACCTGCTACACCTGTATTTACAACAAGTAAAACTCCTTTTAAGGTAGGTAAGGCTAATATACTAATAAAAGGTAAAGATGTAACTATAATCTCATCAGGACCAATTATATACGAAGCAATATTAGCAGCTCAAGAATTAAAAAAGAAAAATATACATATAGAAGTAATAAACAATCATACTATTAAACCTTTAGATGAAAAAACCATTATACAATCTGTGAAAAAAACTAAAAGATTAATAACTTTAGAAGATCATCAAATAATGGGTGGTATGGGTAGTAGTATATTAGAAATGTTAAGTAATAAATATCCTGTTAAAACAAAAATGATGGGTGTAAATGATACTTTTGGAGAATCAGGAACTACACAAGAATTATATGAGAAATATAGATTAAATCATAAATATATAATTAAAGAGGTATTAAAAAAATAAATATGTTAGAAGCTATAAAAAACTTTCCTGAACAATTTTCATACAATCCAAAGATAGAAAATAGTAAATATTACAAACCTGCAAAAAAATATATTGTTTTAGGTATGGGTGGTTCTCACTTGGCTGCAGATATATTACAAATATGGGATCCTAATTTAAAACTATTAATCCATAAAGATTACAATCTACCTAGTTTATCTAAAAAAGAATTAAAAGATTATCTTGTCATAGCTAATTCTTACTCTGGTAATACAGAAGAAGTAATTTCTGGATTAAAACAAGCTTTAAAATATAATTTAAACACTATTGTAGTAGCTACAGGAGGTAAATTAATTAACTTAGCTAAAAAATATAATCTACCATATATACAAATACCTAATACAGGAATACAACCTCGTTCTGCTCTTGGTTTCAATATCATAGCACTATTAAAAGCAATGAAATTAAACAAAGGATTAAAAGAAGCAAAACTACTAGCTAAAAAATTAAAATCAAACAAATTAAAAAACAAAGGTAAGACATTAGCTAAAAAATTAAAAAATCATACACCAATAATATATTCGTCTACTAAAAATATTAATATCTCATATAACTGGAAGATTAAATTTAATGAAAATACAAAAATACCAGCTTTCTTTAATGCAATACCAGAATTAAATCATAATGAAATGAATGGTTTTGATCATATTAAAACAACGAAGAAATTATCTAATCAGTTTTACTTTATTTTCTTAAGTGATAAAAAAGATTTTAGTAAGAATATAAAAAGAATGGAGGTATTATCTAAGCTATATAAAAAAAGAAATCTATCTGTTTTAAACATAGAACTAACTGGCAAAAATATATTAGAAAAAGTATTCAATAACTTACTTCTTGCTGACTGGACATCATACTTTCTAGCATTAGAATATAATGTTGATCCAGAACAGGTTCCTATGGTTGAACAATTTAAAAAATTAATATAATAAAAGAGAGGAGGTGTAATATGAAAGATAAATGGCTATATTGGTCTCATCGTATTGGATTATTTATGGTTATTGGTTTAATTATAGATTTTCTATGGCATTATTTTAGACCAATTCATCCAGAATTAATAACACAACTTTATGAAGTTTGTTATTTTAATTTCTCATGGACTTTTGTTGGATACATTTTAGCAGCAATGCAAACATATATCTGGTCATACATAATAGTAGGACTATGGTATTTAGTTGGTAATTGTTGTAAGAAATAATTCAGTATAAAAACTTAAAAACAACTGTATACTACAGTTGTTTTTATTTACCTTGATTATATTTTAAAAGTTAGATACTTATTACCAAAAAAGTTCCAAGAAGTAACAATACCTGTAGCTATAATCTTACCGTAGATATACCACCAACCAAGTTGTTCTACACAAAAGTATAATATATTATTATTTAACAATATACCTAGTGTAGCTATTATAAAGAAAACAGGTAATTGTTTTCTTCTCTTACCATTAGAACGAAATGTCCATGTTCTGTTAAAAAAATAATTAAAAAATGCTGCTATAATAAAAGCTATTGTTGCTGAGGCAATATAGTAGAGATTAAAAAAATCTGTAAGTATAAAAAGGATAGCAAAATCTATAATAGTAGACGACAAACCAACTACAAAATATTTTTTAAGGATTGTTTTATTATCTTTAATAAAGTGGATAGCAAATTTCATGTTTTTATTTTTATTACATTCTAGAATTAAATATTTCTAATTTTTGAAATAATTCTTTTGTTTTTTTAGATATATACAAAGAATCTTTATTTAAATCTATTGCTTGTACTGTTTGATCATCTTCTAACCATGCTAATTGTTGTTGGTTTAAATCAGCTATAATTTGTAAATAATGAACTTTCTTAAATATTACTTTATAAAATGGTTTTAATAATTTATTACGCACAGGACGATTATTATCAATCTTACCTTCAAATAAACTTACAAGAAAAGCTGTGTTTGAAAAGAAAGAAAATAGTAAACCAGCTAAAGATCCATAACTAGCCATAATACCCCAAGTAAATTGATAATTATTCCTTTTATGAAGTGTTAAGGCTTTAATTGGAGCTATAAAAGGTAAAATATATTTATCTAATTTAGAACCAAAACCAATTCTATAAATATTTACATTACCTATTTTTTCTTTAGATTCTAAACCTTTTTTTAATTTAGCAGTAATTAAATCAAATTCATAACCAATTAAACTATCTGTGATTTCTTTTACTGTTTTTTCTGCTGGACCTTCTAATGGTAAATAACTAGGTGAAAAAATAATAACCTTACTTTTATTATCTAGTCTATCTTTAAAGTCTTTAATTGTCTTTTTTAATCCTTCTTCAAAAGTAATATTAGGTTTCCAATTTAATAATCTCATAGCTTTAGAAATATCTGGACATCTTTTTTGTGGATCACCCCATCTTTCTGGAATCTTTTCATATTGAGTATATGTAATATTACTATTACTATTAGCTACTTTTATAATACTTTCTGCTAAATTGGTGATTGTACGTTCATCAGGGTTACCTAAGTTAATAGGTCCAATACCTATTTTCTCTTTATCAACCATCATGCTTTGTATAAACCCTTCAATTAAATCATCAACATACATAAAACTACGACTCTGATCTCCTGTTCCATGAATAGTTATATCTTCATTAAAAATAACTTGTAATATAAAATTAGAAACAACTCTGCCATCATTAAACATCATATTTGGACCATATACATTAAATAGTCTAACAATTCTAACATCTACTCCATATTGTTCGTTATAATCCTTACAAAGAGATTCGGCAGCTCTTTTACCCTCATCATAACAAGATCTTTTACCCAAAGGATCAACATTCCCAAAATATGTTTCTTTTTGTGGATGTTCTAATGGATCTCCATATACTTCAGAAGTAGAAGCTTGTAACATTCTAGCATTATATTTACGAGCTAAATCTAACATGTTTCTTGTTCCTTCTACACTACTACGTAGTGTTAGTATAGGATCAAATTGATATTGTACTGGACTAGCAGGACAAGCTAAATTATATATTTTATCTATATTATCAAACTTCTTTTTTAAAGGATGAATAATATTATGTTTTATTAAAACAAAATCTTTATTATCTAAAAGATGTTTAATATTATCCTTCTTCCCAGAAAAAAAAGAATCAATACAAATAACCTTATATTGTTTTTTAATATAATAATCACATAAATGTGATCCTATAAACCCAGCTCCTCCTGTAATTAAAACTGTTTTTTGCATATATATATTATGCCTTAAAAAACATTAACGGTCAATAATCTATCAAAACTCAAAAATATACATTTCATTATATTCATCGTGTTTGCACTCTTTAAAATATAAGCTGTTTAACAAATACTTCTTTAAGTCTTCAATCCTAATATTTAATTTATCTTTATCTATAACAATATATCCAATATTATATTTAATAATAAAACCATCAAAATCTTCTTGGCTTAATTCATTACTGTTTAATAAAAAGTTAATAACATTTTCATTGCTATAATCATCTAAATAATTAAATGGTAATCTACTTAAATGACCACCAAAAATTGGATGTTCGTGTATCATCTGATATACCATAGGTCTTTTTGTTGTTTCTCCAATATTAAAATATCCACTACTAATTGATAATGGTAAATACATAACCACCTTATTATCCTTATTGTTAATACTATTATATATTTCGGTTTCTTTTGTATTTGTAATATTAGTAATTTCTCTTGGTAAATAAGCAACATCAATAATTAACCCAACACAAACCAAAACACCAAGTATGTTTTTAAATTTTTTATTTATATTAATAAATATATAATTTAAAATTAAAGCAAAAATACCAGAAAGAAAAATTTGAGCTAAAATCAACCAACGAGCTGGAAATCTTATATTATTATATGACTCAAAAAAACTCTGTATAACGTAATGTGGCATTACGATATTGGTTTCAACCCCAAAAAAATGTAAAAAAGGTCCAAATGATAATGATAGAATTAATAAATAAGAAACTAAAAAAATATTAAGTAGTTTAATATTATCAAAACTTTTTTTAGTTTTTACTTTAGTATAAAAAAATATTAATAATACTAATAAAAAGGTAAACCCAAGAAAGGCATTTCCATTTTCTATTGATACATTACGAAACCATGTATGCCACTGACCCCACAAAGAATGAAACTGAACAGGTCTAATAATATTTATAGGGTCTGCATAATATATTCTATCTATATCTTTGATTGATGTTATTGGTATTGATTTTATAAAATCTAACTGTTTAAAAAGTAAGAATATTTTCCAACCAACTAAAATTAAAAAGGTTAATATCGAATATACCAAAAATTTAAAAAACTTTTTTATATTATATCTTTTTTTAAATAAATATAAAGTTATTATATATACAAATAATCCAGTGACAGTAAAAATAAAAGGATAAAAACCATTTAAGAAAGCAACAGAAATAGTAACACCACAAAACAAGGAGTATTTACTCATACTCTTTCTTCTGTGTAATTCATAAAAATATAATGCAGCTGGAATATACCATAATCCTAAAAAGTTCTGTGTACCAAATATAGTATATATACTCCATAAAGCCTGAAAAGCAAAAAATTCACCAGCAAGAAAAGAGGCTAGTTTAGATTTAATGTGTAAATTAAAAAACTTATAAGAAAAATATGCTGTAAAGCTATTTAAAAGTAAAAATACAATATTAAAACTTAATATTGTATTTTTAAAAAACATATCTAATAAAAACACCAATCCAGATTGAAACATTGTATATGTATGAAGCGCTAAAGATGGTAAATTTGGATAAAATATATTATAAGTATATAAATCAAAATACCCTCGTAGCATTGATTGCTTAAAATTCCATGCATTCCATAAAAAAATAGGACCATCACTATTATATGAACCTATTACACCAGAAGAAAAAGAAAAAATTAAAGGGTATGTAAGTATTAAAAAAATAATAGAATATATAAATATAATAATAATGTCCATTAATTTCTTCTTGATATTCATATTTAAATTATACCAAGTAATATTCTAAAAAACAAAAAAACAAGTTTTAAACTTGTTATTCTGGAGCGGGTAAGGGGAATCGAACCCCTGTCTCTAGCTTGGAAGGCTAGCATAATAAGCCACTATACTATACCCGCTT
>CAYZIE010000026.1:0-9759 GCA_964478385.1 uncultured Gammaproteobacteria bacterium | reverse complement strand
GTATTAGATAAATTAAAGAAGAATAGTTTACCTGTTTTAGAATTATCTTCTTGGCACTTAGAATCTTTAGAAGAGTATGGTGTTTCTCCATATACCGCTGTTATAACAAATATACTACCAGACCATTTAAATAGATATGATAATTTTAATGAGTATAAAAAAGCCAAGATAGCTATTATTAAGAATCAAAAAAAAGATGATATAGCTATATTAAACTATGATAATATACATACAAAGAAATTAAATAAAAAAACTAAAGCTAAGGTATATTATTTTTCTTTAAAAAAGAAAGTTAAAGGAGGTTATATTTTAAATAATAATATCTATTTTAATAATATAAAAGTAATGTCTTTAGATAATATTAAATTATTAGGAGAACATAATCTATATAATATACTTTCTGCTATTACAATAGCTAAGATTATTGGTATTAGTAATAAAAACATAGAAGAAGCAGTAAATAATTTCAAAGGCATAGACTATCGTTTACAGTATATAGGTAAAATTAAAGGATTATCTGTATACAATGATGCTACATCAACTACTCCTGATGCTACTATAGCTGCTATAAATGCTATGAAAAAAGATAATATTATATTAATAGCAGGAGGAGAAGATAAACTTTTAAAATATAATAATTTAGCTAAGATTATAAAACAAAAAGTTGGTTTTCTACTTTTACTTTCAGGAAGTGCTAGTGATGAATTAATTAAAGAATTAAAAAAAGTAAGATTTGAAGATTATAAAATGATAAGTGATATAAAGAAATTAAAAACTGCTTGGAAATCTGCTTTAAAACATGCTAGTAATGATAATTGTTGCATTCTATTTTCTCCATCAGCAGCTAGTTTTAATATGTTTTTGAATGAGTTTGAAAGAGCTAAGGAGTTTAATAAATTATTTAATGAGACAAAGAAAAAAGAAAAATCTTGTTAGTTGGTTTTTAGAACCATTTACTGATAAGAAGGGTAATAAACCAGATATTACTTTATTAATAATTGTAGGAATATTAATATTTTTTGGTTTAATATTTTTATCTTCTGCTTCTTCTACATTTGCTTTTTATAATAAAGGAGGGGATAGTTATTTTTTTGTTAAACAACAATTACTTAATGGAGTTTTGCCCGGTATTATTTTATTCTATTTCTTTTTAAGAATAGATTATAGAATTTATAAAAAATTATACTGGGTATTTTTTATTTTATCTTTATTATTATTAATAGCAGTATTATTATTTAACGGTGGTGGTCATAGTTTTACTGCTCAATCTTGGATTGTTATAGGTAATAAATCTTTTCAACCAAGTGAAGTTGTTAAATTATTCTTTATTTTATTATTAGCTGGTTATTTAAGTACCATAGGTAACAAGATTAAAACTTGGTCTTCAGGAACAGTACCCTTTATTATCATTTTATCAATAATTAGTGTTTTGATTCTTTTACAACCAGATTTAGGTACTTTAAGTATTATAGTTTTAACTGCTTTAGCTATGTTCTATATATCTGGTGCTAGATTATCACATTTAAGCTATATCATATCATCTGGTTTAATATCATTAATTATTTTAGTTAAAGAATTTGAATATGCAAAAAAACGATTTTTAGTATGGAGATATCCCGATTATGATTTACAAGTGGCTGGTTATCAGATGCACCAGGCTATGATTGCTATTGGTTCTGGTTCTTGGTTTGGTTTGGGTATAGGATCTTCAAGGCAGGTATCTTATTTGCCTATGCCATATAATGATGCTATTTTTGCTATTATAGCGGAAGAAATAGGTTTTATATTTTCTTTAGCCTTCCTAGCTTTGTTTATAATATTCATAACTAGAGGTTTCGCTATTATTAAAAACTCTAAAGATAATTTTGCTAAATTAGTAGCCATGGGTATTGTAGTATGGCTATCAGGACAAGCATTTATTAACATAGCTGGAATGATTAAGTTAATTCCTTTAACAGGTGTTCCTTTGCCATTTATTTCTCAAGGAGGAACAAATATGGTTATATCCTTGATTAGTATTGGAATTTTAGCTAATATTTCTAAGTTCACAGATAACTAAATGGAAGATAAGAAAAAGAAAATTATTTTAGCAGGTGGTGGTACATTAGGTTCTGTTTCGCCATTATTAGCTATATCTAAACAATATAATGCTGACTATCTATTTTTATGCTCTGAGAATGGACCTGAGAAGAATATTATTAAAGCAAATGATATTCAATATATTAGTATTAAAAGTGGTAAGTTAAGAAGATATTTATCATTAGATAACATTAAAGATATATTTAAGATAAAATTTGCATTTTTTCAAAGTTTTAAAATTTTGCTTAAGTTTAAACCAGATATAGTATTAACATCTGGAAGTTTTGTAGCTGTACCAGTTGTATTAGTAGCTTGGTCTTTAAGAATTCCCGTTATAGTTCATCAACAAGATTTAGAAATAGGTTTAGCTAATAGATTAATGGCTCCTTTTGCTAAAAAAGTTACTGTTACTTTTGAAGAACAAAAAAAACATTTTAGTAAAAGAAAAGTTATTCTTACTGGTAATCCTGTTAGAAGTTTAGAAATTAAAAAAGATTATAAACCAATTATAGTTATAACAGGAGGTGGTTTAGGCGCTAGAAAGATGAATGATTTTTTAAAACCATATATACCGTTACTTCTTAAAAAATATGAAGTTCATCATATATTAGGTAATGATAATTATGATCAAAGATTGGAATTAGATAATTATATTTCGTATAAGTTTATAAAAAAAGGGATGGTAGAACTATTATCTAAAGCTGATATAGTTATATCTAGGGCAGGTATGTCTTTAATAACAGAATGTGCTTCTTTGAAAAAATCTCTTATACTTATTCCTTTACCATATACACATCAAGAAAAGAATGCAGCTTTTTTTGCTAAACATAATGCGGCTGCTTATGTTAAGCAAGGATCTGGTCAAATATTGGAAAGATACTTGGATAAATTAATTGATAGCGAAGAATTAAGAAAAGGTTTAGGTAATAATCTATACAATCTATTTCCAAAGAATTCTGTACAGAAGTATATTAAATTAATTAATGGTATTGTTAAATGAAATTAGATTTTAAAAAAATAAATAAAGTATATTTATCAGGTATAGGTGGTATAGGATTATCTGCTTTAGCTTACTATTTTTTAGAAAATGATAAAGAGGTAATAGGTTCTGATTTAGAATCTTCTGATATAACTAAAAAATTAGAAGACAAGAATGTAGAAATACATTTTAAACAAAAAGAAGATAACATAACTACTGATATAGATATGTTTATATATTCTTCAGCCTTAAGTAAATATCATCCAGAATTACTAAGAGCTAAAGAATTAAACATACCATGTGTGTCATATTTTAAGTTTTTAGGACTATTAAGTAAAGAATATACTACAATAGCTGTTACAGGGACAAATGGTAAGACTACTACTACAGCTATACTAGGTTTAATGTTAGAAAAAGTAGGTTTAGACCCTACAGTAATAGTTGGAAGTATAGTTCCTCAATGGAATAGTAATTTTCGTTTAGGTAAATCTAATATATTAGTTGTAGAAGCATGTGAATGGAAAGCTCATATGTTAGAAATAGATCCTAATATCATTGTTTTGACTAATATAGCTGAAGATCATTTAGATTACTATACTGATTTAAAGCATATTAAAAAAACTTTTCAAAAATTTGTAGATAAGTTACCTAAAGATGGATTATTGGTTAAGAATAAAGATGATAATAATAGCTTAGATATACAATTTAATGGTAAAACTATTAATTTTGGTAAAGATAAGATGGCTGACTATTCTTTTGATAATTTAAGTATTAAAGATAATTCTCAATATTTTACTGTTAGTAAAGGTAATAAAAAAATATCTGATTTTGTACTACCTATTCCAGGAGAATATAATATATATAATACAGTTTCAAGTATAGTAGTAGCAGATTATCTAGGTGTTAATAAACATCAGATATGGAATACTGTTAATGAATTCAATAGTACATGGAGAAGATTTGAAAAAGTAGGTATGTTTAAAAATAATTTAGTTATTTCAGACTATGCTCATCATCCTGATTCTATACAACAATTATTAAAAGCTGTTAAAGACTTCTATCCTGATAATGGTTTAATAGCTATATTTCAACCACATCATCATAATAGAACAAAAACACTACTTAAAGATTTTGCTAAAAGTTTTAAATTAGCCGATTATGTTATTATAAACAAAATATATCAAGTTCAAGGTAGAGAAGACCAAGAAAAAGAAGATATTACTAGTTTAGATTTAATAAAAGCTATTAATCAAGATAATATATTCTATGCTGAAAATTTTAAAGATATTAAAAAAATACTAAGAAAGATAAATCCAGAAAATAGTATTATACTTTTCATAGGAGCAGGGGATATAGATAATTTAGCCAGAGAAATAATTAAATAATATGAATATAGAGAAAAATATTGAATTAAAGAAATATACCACCTTTAAAATAGGTGGTCCTGCTAAGTATTTTGTAGAAGTTAAAACTATAGAAGAATTACAAGAATGTTTAATATTTGCTAAAGAAAATAGTTTAGAAATATTTATATTAGGAGGTGGAAGTAATATATTAATATCAGATCAGGGTTTTAATGGTTTAGTTATTAAAATAACTATTAATATTTTAGAATTTAAAGGTAATAATATTACAGTAGGATCAGGAGTAATATTGTCATATTTATTAAATCAATCTTTAGAAAAATCTTTAATTGGGTTAGAATTTGCTACGGGTATACCAGGAACAGTGGGCGGAGCAGTAAGAGGTAATGCAGGAACATATGGTTTAGCTATGAGTAATGTAGTAAAGAAGATTAAGTACTTAGATGAAGAATATAATATACAAGAAATGAATAATAATGAAGCTCAGTTTAAATATCGTCATAGTATTTTTAAAGAAAAACAATATATTATTTTAGAAGTAGAAATAGAGTTAGAAAAAAGGGATACTAAAGAATCATATAAATTAGTTAAAGAAAGATTAAAATATAGGCAAGATACACAACCTAATAAACCTTCTGCTGGTTGTATATTTAAGAATTTGTCATTTAAGGATTTAGATATTGATAACTTAAGAGAAAAAGGTATAGAAATAGATAAGTTTACAAAACATGAGAAAATACCAGCTGGTTATTTAATTGATAGGGTTGATTTAAAAGGCAAAACAATAGGTGGTGTTAAGATTTCTGAAATACATGCTAATTATATAGTAAATGTAGATAATGGTACTGCAGAACAGGTAATTATGCTTATTAGCCTAATAAAACAGCAGGTTAGAGACAAATATGGCATTGAATTAAAGGAAGAAATACAATTAGTATTATAAATGATTGACAAAAGTAAAAAAATCTGTATAATATAGTAGTATTAAATATGTTAATAAATTATTGGTATTTTTTACTAAATTTGTATGTAATAGCTATATTATGTAACAAATTTATTTTATATAAATTATGAGTGAAAAAGAATCTAAAGTTAATAAAAAAGGTTTTTTAGAAATAGACGGTGAAGTTATTGAGTTATTACCCAATACTTCTTTCAAGGTTGTATTAGATAATGGACATGAAATTTTAGCTCATCTTTCTGGAAAAATGAGAATGTATAAAATTCGTATTCTTCCAGGAGATAAGGTTACAGTTGAAATGAGTCCATATGATATGACAAAAGGTAGAATTACTTTTAGAAAATAAATATATGAAGGTAAGAGCATCAGTTAAAAAAATATGTAAAGATTGTAAGGTTATTCGACGTAAGAATAGGCTTGTTTGTATTTGTAAAAATCCTAAACATAAACAAAGACAAGGTTAATTAAATTAAAAATATTATGGCTAGAATTTCAGGAGTAAACATTCCAAATGATAAAAGGGTAGAGATTTCTTTAACCTATATCTTTGGTATTGGATTATCAACTTCTCAAGATATTTTAAAAAAATTAAATATTGATCCTAATACTAGAGTTAAAGATTTAAATGAAGAAGATGTGAATAGATTACGTCAGAATATAGAAAAAGAATTAAAAGTAGAAGGTGAATTAAAAAGAGAAAAGATTGGTAATATAAAACGTTTAAAAGAAATACATTCATATAGAGGTTCTAGACATAGTAAAAGTCTACCAGTTAAAGGTCAAAGAACTAAAACTAATTCTCGTACCGTTAGAGGTAATAAACGTGTTACTATGGGAAGTGGTAAAGTTGGTGGAGCTGAAAAAACATAATAAGTAAATAATATGAAAGTGGTTAAAAAGAGTAACAAGAAAAAAGTAAAAAAGGTTGTTAAAAAAGGACAAGCATATATTAAAGCAACATATAACAATACTATTGTAAGTTTAACAGATGCACAGGGTAATATTTTAGCTTGGTCATCAGCTGGAGTTAATGGTTTTAAAGGACCAAAAAAAGCTACTCCATATGCAGCTGGTATTATTGTTAAAAATGTTGTTGAAAAAGTAAAAGAATATGGATTATCAGATATTGAAGTATTTGTAAAAGGTGTTGGTTCTGGTCGAGAGGCAGCAATTAGAGCATTACATGGCAATGGATTAAATATTATTTCAATTAAAGATGTTACGCCAATACCACATAATGGATGTAGATCTAAAAAACCAAGAAGAGTTTAATTAAATATTGATATGGGTAGAAATTTAAAACCAAGACATAAAGCAAGTCGTAGATTTGGAGAAAATGTAGCAGATACACTTAAGTCTCCTTTAGTTAAAAAGAATTATCCTTCTGGAGTTCATGGACCAAAAAAAAGTTTTACTAAAGTTTCTGAATATGGAAAACAATTAAAAGAGAAACAAAAAACTAAAGCTATTTACGGAATGATGGAAAAACAATTTTCTTTAACTTTTAAAAAAGCTGGGAAATTACAAGGTGATATTGGTGAAAACTTTTTAACATTATTAGAAAGACGTTTAGATAATGTTGTTTATCGTTCTGGATTAGCTCAAACTCGTCGTTTAGCTAGACAATTAGTTAATCATGGACATTTTCTAGTAGATGGTAAAAAAACTAATATTCCATCATATTCAGTAAAACCAGGACAAATTATACAAGTTAAAGAAAATAAAATAGATAAAGGATATTGGAAAGATATTAAAGAAAATATAGAGAAAAAAGAAACAGCTGGTTGGTTATCATTAGATCCTAAAACTTTTACTATTACTGTAAATAGTTTACCAAATAAATCTGAATTACCTAGTAATATAGAAACTCATTTAATAGTAGAATTTTATTCAAGATAATATAACAAATATAATAATAAAAAAATGAGACAAATTACATTACCAGACAATATTTCTGTAAAAGATAAAAAGGATAATCGTTTTCAAATCATTATTGAACCATTTTATCCTGGATTTGGTGTTACTATAGGTAACGCTTTACGTAGAGTACTATTATCATCCTTACAAGGTGCAGCAGTAACTTCTTTTAAACTTGAAGATGCACAACATGAATTTGATACCGTAGAACATATTAAAGAAGATTTAATAGAAATAATGTTAAATCTTAAATCTTTAAGATTAAAATCTTTTTCTGAAGAACCAGTTAAATTAACATTAGAAGCAAAGGGTGAAAAAGTAGTAACAGCTAAAGATATTAAAAAGAATGCAGATGTTGAAATTATTAATAAAGATTTAGTTATAGCAACACTTACAGATAAAACTGCTAAACTATCAATGGAAATAATTATTGAAAAAGGATTAGGATATGTAACAGTAGAACAAAAAGATGATGCTGATCAAAAAGAAATAGGTAATATAACTATAGATGCAAGTTTTTCCCCAATATTAAATATTGGTTATGAAATTGAGAATGTTCGTGTAGGAGAAATGACTAATTATGAAAAATTAACAATTAATCTATTAACAGATGGAACAATTGATGCAGAAACAGCTATCAGTCAAGCTTCTAGTATATTAAGTGAACATTTTAATATATTTACAAAAGAAGAAAAAGTAGAGATTAAGGAAGAAAAAAAAGAAACAAAAAAGAAAGCAAGTTCTAAAAAGGAAGATAAATAAATACAATGAGACATCGTAAAGTTACAAAAATATTAGATAGAAAAAAAGCTCCTCGTATGGCTATGTTAAATAATTTAGCTACTTCTTTAGTATTGTATGAGAAAATAAAGACTACAGAAGCTAAAGCTAAAACTGTTAAACCATTAGTTGAAAAGTTAATTACTAGAGGAAAAGTTAAATCTGTACATAATAAACAAATATTAAATAAATCTTTAAAAGATAAAAAAGCTGTACAAAAAGTTTTAGATGTATTAGGTTCTAGGTATAAAGAAAGAAAAGGTGGATATACAAGAATTATTAAAATTGGTCCACGTTCTGGAGATGGGGCTAATATGGTACAAATAGAATTAGTATAAATATATGGAAAGAAAAGAACATAAAATTGATGCTGCAGGAAAGATCGCTGGTCGTTTAGCTTCTGAGATATCTGTAATATTACAAGGTAAGCATAAACCATCATATGAAGCACATACAGACTGTGGTGATATTGTTAAAGTAAGCAATATTAAAGATATTAAGTTTTCTGGTAATAAAGTAGAAACTAAAGTATATTATAGACATACTGGTTATCCAGGTGGTATTCGTACTAAAAAATTAAAAGATTTAATCAAAGATAATCCTGCTGAAGTATTACGTAAAACTATTTACAATATGCTTCCCAAGAATAGGTTAAGATCTAATATGATGAAAAGATTAATTATAGAATAAATATGAGTGATACAAATTATACTTTCGCAGTAGGAAAAAGAAAAACAGCAATAGCTAGAGTTAGATTATTACCTGAAAAAGTTCAAGGTATTAATATTATTGTTAATGAAAAAGATTATAAAGAATATTTTCCTTACTTTGAATATCAAGAAGATATATTAAAACCATTAAAATTAGTAGGTGTAGAACATATGTCTATCTCTATTAAAGTTCACGGTGGTGGATTAAAAGGACAAGTAGGTGCTGTTAAACATGGTATTTCTAGAGCATTATTAAAAACTGATGAAGAATATAGAGCTGTATTTAAAAAAGAAGGATTATTAACTAGAGATTCTCGTAAAAAAGAAAGAAAGAAACCTGGATTAAAGAAAGCTCGTAAAGCACCACAATGGTCTAAACGTTAAAATTTATATAAAAAAAGAACTAAGTATTTATTACTTAGTTCTTTAGTGCCCCTATAACATAGTAGTTATAGAGGCACTATTTATTTAGCTCTTAATTTTGTAACCGAATATTGCTCCGACTAGACCAACTATTAGTATACCAGCTGTTGGTAATGTTGGATCAATACCCTTTGAAGACAAGAAGATAAAAGAACCAAATGCTAACAATATGACAATATCGATAGCCAAGATAATCTTGTTCTTATTACTCAATTTAACACCTCCTTTTGTAGGTTTGAGTTAATTATGGTTGAAGGCTGGATTATATTTTTTCCTTCATGTGTTAATGAGCTATTATACCAAGCAGAATTGCTTAATAATGTATTAAATCATATTTTAGTTATTTTGTCAATAGTCTTAATTGTTTTTAAAGTATTATTTTGATATAATACAGTTATAAATATATGGTAAATGCTAAGAGAATAACAGCTAATACTTCATCTTTTCTTACTGCTGCAATATTTCAAAAAGTATTGTCTTTTATTTATTTTACTATTTTAGCTAGATATTTAGGAGCTGAATCAATAGGTCAGTATTTTTTTGCTA
>CAYZIE010000025.1:0-9979 GCA_964478385.1 uncultured Gammaproteobacteria bacterium | reverse complement strand
CTTTACCTTTTAGATAATTTGTAGCCTTAGAAGCCATACCAGCACCAGCAGCACCAGATTCTTGAGCCATTTTTATAGCAGCTATTAATAATGATATTGCGATAACAAAATTAAACATTTGTTCACCACCGACTATTCCTGTAGCTCCTTGAGCTGAATTTTCATCAAAACTACTATGAGTACTAGCTAAATTACCCCTACCAGCTATAGTAAAGGCTAACCAAACAAAAAATATTAAAGAAGGTCCTGTTATTAAATTCTTACTTAAATCTTCTTGCCATTTAGTAAAGTGACTTTGTGTTTTAGGAAAAGCACTAGCTAAGAAAGATATAGGTGCAGTTACTATAGCTAACCATAAAGTTACTATCCTTGCTACTAGTATAAGGATAATCATCATAATAACCACATCTGTTATAATCAACATAAAAGATCCTAATAATAAAGCAGCTAAAACATCACCAAAACCAACACTACCACCACCAGTATCAGCAATATTAACTATATCACCTATTCCCAAAGCAACAATTACATTACCTTCTACTAATCCAGATATAGCTGAAACAAATGTTAACATAATAATCTGTGAAGCATCTATAAAGAAAGCAGTAATTGCCATACTAAAATTAATAAGTATAGCTACTATAATTAATTTAGATAATAATGTTTTATAACCATATCCTTTTATCCCTATAATAGTAGCAAAAGCTATAATCAAAAGAATAACAATAAAAAACATATTAGATAAATCTCTCAAAACTTGCCACCCAGCCTGAACTCCACTAACATCAGTAAAATGATTAAATTCAGCTATTTTTGTTAATATACTTAATTCTAATTCTAGTAATAATGCAAATGGAGATATTAATACAGCAGCAACAATATCAGCAAATATTGATATAAGACCAGCATGAGAAACAACTGGAACTAATATAGCGAAAAAAGATATAGCTAATAACCAAAGAAAATTAGGATTTTTATACTTTCTTAAATTCATATATATTTAATTATTCTTCATAAATTACTATCCAATCACCATATGCTTGTGTAGTAGAATTACCCCATCTATCTGAAATAACTACTTCTGGTTTATAGCAAGAAGCATTATCATAATCAGGGGCTCCCTCAGTGTTACTGCATAAATAATTAGTATCATAATAATAATCATGATACATTAGTTTATAACCTTCTCTACAAGCTCTTTCTAATCCACCAAATCCTTGTCCTGATATTTCTCCAGCTATACTAGGCATATCTTCTTCAGAATTACATTCTGGTATATTATTTTTATACTTACCTGGAGAATTTATTAAACCAGAACCATCACTCCAATCTATACCTATATCCATAATAGGCATATGATCAGGATGAGCATAGTAATAGAATTTAGCAGCTATAAACAATACTTCATGACCTGAAACTTCAACATCATTCTGATTATTTAAAGTAATACCTTGTATTGCATTACCATAATCATCTTTACAAGTAGTTAAAGTACCTGTACCTGGAATATTACATACTCCCAATACACGAGGATTATAATCAGGACCAGCATGATTATTAGGATTAAAGCCTGGTGTATTTAAATGTATATATAAATTAGGATAATTAGGATTATATCTATTACTAGCACTATCCCATAATAAATTATACACTCTAGCAAATAAATATTTTAATTGATCATAAGCATCTTGCTCTATTGTATGTGAAAAGAAAGTATAAGCTTGAGTATCAGATAAACTCTCATCTAATGGCACTCTTGTTACAACTGCTTGATTTCTAGAATTAGTCAAAGAAGAACCAAAGTGAGTAAATTCAACATTTTCATAATTTATACCATTATAATCAACATAATTATTTTGAATATAATTATTACTATAAGCATCATAATAGAATGATAACCAAGCCATATTAACTCTACTGCCAGTATCTTCATTTCTCCACCATATATCTGTTCTTACCCAAGAATCATCACCATCAGAATCAAGAACAGAAACGATCTTACATTGTTGCATACAGGCTAAATCAGTACATTCTTCACCAGCTAATTCTTGGCTATATGTTTCACCTTCAATATATATACAAGGAAAATGTCCATCATAATTCTGTTTTGGACCATTCTCATCCTCTTGCTCACTATCATCACCAAAACAATTATTAACATCTGTAAGCATATCATCTGATATGAGTACACCACCTGTATTACCATCCACTAAATAATCCTGACATGATTCATATTCAGAACATGCATGATCTTCATTTACATCATTATTATCTCCAATTTGTAACTCTTCTATACAAGAAATATATGCACAATCATCAGCATCTTCCCCGTCTAATCCTAAACACTCTGTTTCGCTATATAGACCATTAATAATAGAAGAAGTGTATAAATCTAAATATTTAATTGTCTTGTTTCCATTATGAAGACAACCCCTACCATGATTTGTATCAAAGTCAAATTCAGATGTAAAAATACAGTTTTCTACGCAATTACTAGTTAGATTATTAAGTGGACCACCGCCAGAAGTATAAAATTTACTAACATAATAATTATGTGTTTTTGGATTACAATAAATTCTACACTTATCATGAAGGTCGGAACCACTACACCACCAATACCACTTATCCCAACAAGACCAATCTACAAGATGCATCCCATGATCTTCACAATAGTTTACCCCTTGCCCAGAAGCAATATCTTGTGCGCATTCTTCATTATCACATAATCCATCTCTACACTCTCTCCTAACATGAGAATAACTATGGTCTTCATTAGTTCCATCATCAAGAAAGATTTTAGTATGTCTTCCTACTGTTGATCCATCAGCACTAACACCTTCATCATAATAAAACATTCTTAAACCACCAACTTCAGAAGCATCAAATAATGCTTCAATAGTACCCATAAAATTACTACCAGTAATATTACCAAATTCATATCTTGTAAATTTATTATGTGTACTATTATATATAATAGGTTCAATAGGATCTCCTTCAATTAAATCATCTTCATAAGTAAATTCCTCAGCTACTAACCAATTAGGATTATCAATATCTTCTGTTAAAAGATATAAATTTTCTTCTGCTACATCTACATTTATTTCACTTCCTTTTGGAACTCTAATTAATACATTACAATTATCTCCATCAAAACGTCCACAATAAATCCTATCCTCAGGCACTAGATAAGGCTCTGATACTGTACAGAATAAAGAGTCTATACCATCAGGATTATAATACCCTGCTTCTGTATACATATTATATAAACTATTAGTACCAGATATATGAGTAACAGGATACCATTGATCACAATACCCTCTACCACCTTCAGTATCATCAGGTAAAATAGATGTCATATCTTCTTCTAAACAAATACCAGGCCAATTAACAAATGTTTCTTTCTTGCTTATTAAATTACAAACACCATCCATGTCTCCATCATTAGTATCACATCTCCTATTACTATTACATTCATCACCTTCCTTACCAGATATACAAATACCAAGAGAAATAGCGTCGTTTTCCTTTGAATAATATTTAATTACACCACCTTGTCCATATGTAACTCTATAATACTCACTTTCACAATTATTATCCCCACCATCTTCACAAATATTAGCACCTGAATATGCTTGTAATCTACTGCCCTCTGGAGCTATACCAGTTGGGAAAGGAGAATTACCAACAGCATAACCTCTAGTACTAAGTCCAAAAGAACTATCACTATCATCATCTATAACTGGATTAACCCAACATAAACCTTCTCTACACTCACCATAGAATTGATTACCACTTTGAAAAGGTATTGCCGGATCACAATCATCACCATCATTTTCTCTACAACCAGAATAATATCTACCTTGATCATCTGATAAATTACCATAACCATATGATAAGCGAGGTGGATTATCATTATCACCAAAATTAAATGGAACTAACTCACCTATTGGTAAATAGTTTGGTATAGAATAACCAAGATATTCTTTATCCTCCCAAGCTAAATGATTATCTTCACCACTAGTTCTTTTTTGATACTCTTCTGTAGTTAATACATTAATTTCTTCTTCAGCAGATCTCCATCTTTTACAATTTGTAATATTATTATTATAGTTATACTCTAAACAAGTATCTATTTCATCACAAATTGTTATTTCTTTATTATTCTCTCTATCCCATACAGAAGATGAAGATTTACAAGCTAACCACTCAGAACACTGTCTATCTTTTCTAACTTTAATTAATAGATTAGAATCTAAATTACAATTAGTATCAAAGTATGGATCACAAACTACAGGACTAACCGGTATACCTTCTTCTACGTTTTCATCATATGTTTGTTCTGTATCATAGTATGACATTATTTGAGAATGTTCCCCATTCCAATTATTTGTATCATATAGTAATATACATCCACTATTTTTATCTACCTGACCATTACAACTTTCTTCATCTATTCTATCATTATCATAATAGTAATATGTTTTACAATAATGATTAGCATCTGGATCGCTTTCTTCAGGATCACAATCTATAGGATCTGAAGGATCCCTATATGCATTACATAAATTCTTAGTACTAGGGCAAACAGCAGCTTGACCTAAAGGAAGTTCATAATTATCATCACAACCTATAGCGTTACCATTTTGTAAAGATTGTGAATCAAACCACCCTGTAATTAATTCATTACCAATTAGTACATCTTTTTGATAAGTACAGGTTTCATTTCCAGGATCTTTAAAATAATATGTACCTTTAGCAGAACTATATTCTTCACACCATAATCCATCTGCATTACACATAATACTTTCATATGCATCTGGATCATTTATAATATATTTAGTTTCAATATTCTCATATTCTCTAGCTATAACTGGAGTACCTAATGCCATACAACCCTTAAACATAGGAGAACAATATTTAGACATATCAGGCACTAAATAATCTACACTATCTACAGGTACTGTAACTTCAGAATAATCTTCTGCATTAAATATTTGTTCAAAAGGATAAGTAGAATTATGAGTATCAATTACCAAAGAACAACCAATAGAATCTTCTCTACATAATCTATTAAAAGATTTTAAATTATACTGATTATTATTAAGATCAACATATGATTGACATCCTAGATGATATCCAACATATGGATGATCACATGATAAAGGAGTATTCCATGTATTTTCTATAACAGAAATACTATTAGTAACCTCCTTAAGCACAATATTATCTATATATATTTGATCTTGTATACCATCAAATTCTAACCTTAATGACATAGTATCCATTAATACACCTAACTCAGTTAAAGTATCTATATATTCTGAAATTTTGTAATTATGCCAATTGCCAGCTTCAATATTTACTAAACTAGTATCTGAATCAGTAGATATTGGTACAGTATCATCCACTATGACTTCACCATTAAATCTTTTAAAATATAAATACACCTCTACATCACTTAAAAAACTATTATTCTTCATCCACCAAGATAATTCATATTCTTTATAATCTTGTATATTATTAGCTAAACTACGTGATATTATTACATTATTACCAGAATGAAAATTTAAAGAATGTCCATTATTATTTAAAGCTTCAGTAGATAATTCAAGATCTACTGTACCTTCCCATGGATCATAATTATCATTTTCAAAGTTATCTGAGAAAACCTGTCTTAAATTATTAGCTGCATTACCATAGTATGATAAACAACCATTATTATCAGCAGAACAACTTATACTATCAATAGGTGTAGCTTGAAATATACTACCAGTTTTAGTACGACGATAATCATGACAATTATTAGTAGCAAATATTACTCTATCTTGTAGTATAAATTCTGATTCACCACTTACAGAAAAGAATTCACGACAATTAGAATTAACTCCTGGATCATCACTATAGTCAGAAGTATTATCTCCACAGTAAGCTATTGTAGCACTTGTATCTTGACATTCATCACCATCAGGAAGCAAATTAGTACAAGGTATATTATTATTCTCATTGGAAGGTAAAGCATTCCAAGTTCTAATTTGATAACCAGCTGTATCTGAACCTTCCCAAGTATAGTATGTTTTACCAAGATGCTCTAAAACACATTGTCTTAAATATGTATAATATTCTCTTGTTTCACCACCTTGTTCCACTTCATCAAGATTAGTAAACTCTTCACAACCAACTTCTTGCACAGGACAACTTTGTGCTGTATTTGGTATAAAATCATTATATTTTACATCTGTATCACCTTCTATAATATCAAATAAGCTAGGTTGTTCAGCGAAAGTAGAATAACCAACACATTCTACAGGACATAAATCATTATCATCAATAACAGCTGGAATCATTGGACCACCATTAGTAGGAATATAGCCCTGACAACCAACTTCTTCTGCTTCACACATTACTCTATCTCCACCCATATAGACAATTCCACCTGAACCATATTCTGAAAAATTATTAGCATCAGTGTCTTCATCATTAACCATTTGTAATTGAATATTATCTACAAATCCAGGAGATATATTTAATCTAATATATTTTGTATTTTCACCAACAGTATATGTTTTTTGAAGTCTAGACCAATCACCAGAACTAGGACCAGCAGCACCATAAGCATTAGCAGAAGAACAAGTATTATCAATACCACAATCTTCTAAACCAATAACCATATCCTCACCAACATAAGCTGATAAATTATATGCACCTGGTACTACTTCAAAAATTCTAGTTAAACTAGTAGTAGTATCTATACAATTAACTGCATAACAATCAACACCACTTAAATAATCACCAAAAAAACTCCAACCATCAGGAACTTCATCTTCATCTTCATCTATTTCAAAATTACCATTAGGAACAATATTAGGACCATGATTAAATCCATTAGGATTATTAACAACTATATACTCAGAACAACCATTATCATCTTCTGTACATTCACTAGTATCTTTATTTAAGAATAAATCATTATCATCAAAATTAATATCTTCAAATAGCCATTCATAGTTTCCATCTTCGCCTATATTTTCTTGAGAGTATCTCTTACAACCAGCTTGATCAGCAGTACAATAATCTAAACTACCTTCTATATATGAATTATTAGATTCATCATTATCTTCAAAAATTAAACAACCAGCATAAATTTCACCTTCATCACAAATATCTCCTTCAAAACGCCAAATATTCTCTGAAACAGTACAATATCCATACTGACCACCTAAACAATTACCTTCATCATCTTGACGAAGACAGAACTTAGTATCAGTACAAATCTTTTGTCTAGCATCAGAATCAGGAGATTCTAAGATAGATGAATTAACATAAGCTTCACACATTGCTGGTAGAGACTTTAACACCCAATCAACATCTATTAAATGGTAGAAAGGATTATGAGCTATTCCATCTACAGTATAGTCATTAGAAATATTGTATGAACAATCAGAAAGAGGGGCATCTTCAAAACAATCAATTGCTTGTTGTAATGTTACAGGTGTAACTTCATTACTTCTTAAAGCAGCTAATTCCCAGCCTACTGGTATAACATTAGCTTGTCTTAATTTAACTAAATTACTATAACATAGACTTTCTTTATAACAATCATCACTAAAATCACGTGCTCTATCTTTAGGTGATATTAAAGATACATTTGGATCTATAAGTCCTTCAATTATAGCTTGATTAATAGTTTTACCAGCCAAAGCTGCATTTAAAAACTCTGTATTAATAACACAATTATTTGGCTTACGGAAATCAGGATCAGGAGGACAAAGAGCAAAGTCCTGTAACATATTATAGTCTGCCATCTTACTTATCTCTGTTGTTTTTAAAGATTTAAATATATCTACATTTCTAGGTTGAAAAATATCAGCATCACCTCTAAGATCTCTTAATAATTTTTCACGATAATTTTCCTCTTCTTTAAATAAAGACCAAGTGCCTTGTTTAAACCATTGTTTCATCATTTTAGCTGCAAAAGAATTAACAAATGTCATTCCTGCTTCTTTTATAATAGAACCTAAAGTTTGAACTTTTGGTTCACTTTTTTTTCTATCTTTATCAATATTTTCAAAAAATTCTTGTGTTGCTTCTTCTAAACCTTTTACCTTAGAACAATGAGCTACTACTAAATCACTAACAGTCTTCTTCTTATCCATATACCCTTTACATTCTTCAGCTTCCATTTTAGCAACTTCTTTAGCTTCCGCTTCACGTCTCTTCATTTCTTTATCTAGTTTTGTAAGGACAGTAACATCTCCACCAGCTTTTATACTCTTAAAAAAATCTTTTAAATTTTTAGAACCACCCTTGGTATTTAATGTAGCTAATAATGCTTCATTTTTCCAATTTTCACCAAATTTATTCCAATTCTTTTCTATATCTTTCCAATTACATTTTGGTTTAGGAGGTTTCCTGTCATCAATTAAAGCTAATGTTAATGATAATTTAACAGAAGCTCTTGGATCACAAAGATTAAGACCTAAATCACTAAAATGTTTACTAGATAATTCACCAATAAATTCACCTGCAGCTGATTGCCATGCTTTAGTTAAATGATCTTGCATCGACAATGTTCTAAACTGTGGCTTACCACCAGGCCCTCCTTCAGCTAACTCTTTAGCCATATCATAAGCTAAATTATTAGCAAACATTCTAACTGTTTGATTTACTAATTCAACACCAACCTTTTTTTGTACCCATGCATAGACCTTCTCAACTTTCTCCCATACCCACTTAGCAGCATTTATAGCTACTACACCAGGAGAAAAAGCTTGGGCTTTTTGAGGAGTAGCTAATATTGGTCCAGATATCATAAGAACTAACAGTATAGCTACTATAATTTTTTTAAAATCTTTCATATTATATATTTATTTTTATTATTCACTAATTAAAGTTTCAGCTATTTCTAATAATTCCTCATCAGTTAAATTATTAACATCTTCATGATCTACATTAGTTTGTGATAAAAGAAATGTTCTTACTTCTTCTGGTGTAATATCTTCACTCCACTCTTCTGGAGCAACCATCTGACTTTCTTGAACTACTTGAAATACAACCATTAAATCACTATCAGATAATCTATCTACATCTTCTTGTGGTATTCCATTATCTAAAAGAAATTGTCTAAACTCTCTAAATGTTGCTTCTTTAATACTTAAATCAGCATCCATAGTAACTTCTTGAACTATATCTGATAACTTTGTCTCTGGTGTAATAAATTGAAGAACATTACATTCTTCTCCTGTAGGACAAAGAGGATCATTACCACTAGTTACCTCTTCTTTATCAGAATAACCATCACTATCTGTATCTTCTAAAAACATAGAAGTACGATATTGATATAACTCTTGATAATCTGTTAGACCATCATGATCGGTATCTGTTTCTTTTAAATTAGCTAATTCTTGTTCTTCATCTCCTTGTATAAGTTGTTCTTTTACAAAATCTGGTAAGTTAGGACTTAGAGCATCTGTAATATCTACAAACACAGATTTAAAACCTAAATAAAGAAAGGAGATAATAAATAATAAAAAAAAGAACATAAATAATACTTTATGTCTTTGAACAAAGCTTGTTTTTTTGCCTAGTTCAAAACTTCTTTCTTGATCACTTATACTCTTTTCTACTTTGTATAATTTTTTAGCCATTTAACATTTTTAATATATATATTATAACATATAAATGTAAAATAACCAAAGGATTTTATAAACAAATTAAAAATTAAGTTGTTTAGCTAAAGAAATCCAATTATCTATACTTAATTTTTCTGCTCTAATATTTAAATCTAACTCTAAATTATTAAAGATTTTAACTAATTTTTCTTTATTTAAACTACTGTCACTAAGTAAATTATTAATTAATTTCTTTCTTTTATGAGCAAAGCCTCTATGTATTAATTGCCATGTTTCTTTCTCGTTAACACTATAATCCCAAGAATGAATATTATATATATGAATAATAGCTGAATCTACTTTTGGTATAG
>CAYZIE010000024.1:0-10254 GCA_964478385.1 uncultured Gammaproteobacteria bacterium | reverse complement strand
CTAGAATTAGCTGATAAATCTCTACGAGGATAAAAAGGTTCTATTCTTTGAAAATAATCCATTGCTTTAAAAATACCCTCACCTAAAATAGGTATTTTCTTAAAACGAGAAATTAATTCATACATCTTTCTATTACTCTCCCATATCTTATTCTCTAAATTACTAATACCCTGATAATGATTAGCATTAATAATACCAGACTTACTAGTCTTTAAAAAAGGATAAGCAGCTCTTTGATGTCCATAGCCCATATCTACAGCTACTACATACATTTTTTGTTTTTGTTCTTTCATTTATATGTATTATATCATTTTTTCCACATTCTTAAAATAAGGAATAATAATAGTAAACAATAAAAATAATATTCTAAATTAATTAAACGATGTACCATACCTGGATTTAAAAGTTCTAAAAACAATAAAATAATCCAAGTTATAAAAAAGATATTAAATAAATCTTTAATAATTGTATATATTACTCTCATCTATTTAAAATTAATTGCCAATTATTATGTAATTTAATAGTAGAAGTACTAGTTAAATCTGGAATTGATAATATTAATTCTAATTTATTATTCTTTACTAAAGCTTGATCTAAAATATAATCTAAAGAAAAATCTTCTTCAATAATACTTTGATAATACCAAGAATTATCTTCTTGTTTTAACCCTAAAAGAATTTCTTGATCAAAAGTTTCTAAACTACCCTTAATAGTTAAAGTATCAAATTTAATTGGTAAATATAATTTTAAATATAATGGTTCTCCTCTAATTTCTAATTCTTTAGAATCTTGTAAAAACATAGTTCTAACTTCTGGATAAAAACCATAAATATCTTTAGTTAAAACATTATTAAAATCAAGATTATATACTAAATTACGTTTAGTTATAATACTGGAACTAATAATACATACTAAAAGACTGAAGGCTATAAGCAGCCAAATATGTTTAAATATCTTTATAATCAATACTTTATTTATTCTCATAAATATATTGTAGCAAACTTTAGCTATTTACAGAAGTGTTAAAAAGGTGTAAATTATGTTACACTATATATATCTATGCTTACCTTTAGTAAAAAACAGCATATTGTATACCAAATAGCAATTATTGCTATTATTTTAACTAATTTTTATTTTCTACACTTACCAATATTAGGAAGTATTATTACTTTTCTATATATCTGGTTTAATAGTAAAAAATTAGCTGATATATTATTTTCTAAACTTCATAAAGGATTAAAAAATATATCTGGCTTTTTAAGTATTTTATCATATATAGCTATTAATTATACTGCTTTCTATCATTTGTATATTATAGATCAAATAGTATTTTTATGGACTCTTTTTTCTATACCTTTGATTATAGAAATATTATCTTTAAAAACAAATAAAATACATTATTTCTTAAATGGTTCAGAATTAAATTTAAAATTTAAGAATATAAAAAAAATAGTATTACCTATATCTATTTTTATTATAGACATACTTTTGTTTATTTTATTGTTTAAAAAAGCTAGCACTGGAGTAATAAGATCTCCATGGGAATTATTACATTATAAATTTTGGTTCTTATTTACTTTAAGCAATATTTTATTAATATTTAGTATTATTAATAAAAAAACTATAAAAAGTTTAGCTTTAATTACTTTTCACTTCTTATTATTATCAAGTATAGGTATTATTCTATATACTCTTGGTTATGGTTATGATTCTTTTATTCATGAAGCTACTTTAAATATAATAAAAGAAACAGGCACTATACAACCTAAGTTATTAATGTATTTAGGACAATATGGATTATCTTTTTTCTTTCATAGTGCATCTCAAGTAGATCTTGGTATAGTTAACAAAGTATTATTACCTATACTATTTAGTTTAATATGGCCTACTAGTATATATTATGGTTTACGTCATGGATTTAATTGGACTAAAAAAGCTAGTTATCTTAGTACTTTATGGAGTTTGTTTATAGGATTCAATTTTGCAATTATGACAACTCCACAAAGTTTATCTTATCTTATTTTTGCTTTCTTTATATTCATACTTCCTGAAATAAATAGAAAAAAAATACATTTACACTTTGTCTATTTCATAACATTATTTACTTTAACTATACACCCATTAAGTGGTATACCTTTATTTTTCTTTAGTATTATATTAACCATATTAAGGATAAAAAAACATAAAATAGTAAAATCAATATTATTTAGTATAACTATATTTTTCTCTGCTATATCATTACCATTACTTTTTGCTTTCTATCAATTTAAACAAGGTATTGAAATTACAAAAATATTCTCACTTAATATTTGGCCTTTAATATCTTTACCTAATATTAATTTACATCAAACATATTCTTTTCCTTTAGATATTATACATAATATTGGTAATAATATTATATGGATATATACATTATGTATATTAATAAGTATATTAATAATTCTTAGAGAAAATAAATATATATTTTACAAAAGATACTTTATTTTTACTGGTATACTAATAATTAACTATTTTATAACTAAAATATTTATATCTTTTAATTTACAAATATCATATGATAAAACAGATTATCTTAATCGTATTGTTTATCTAATTACTTTAACTACTCTACCTTTTTTCTTAAGATTTATTTATATAATATTTAAAACTACTATTATTAAAAATAATGACAAGTTAAAAAATATCTTTTTACTTATTACCACTATTTTTATAATAATCATTGGAACATATTTTAGTTATCCTGTGTATGATAAGCATAAAAATAGTAAAAGTTTTAATGTAACTTCTACTGATATTAAAACAGTACAGGCTATTGAAGAAGATTCAAATAATACACCATATATTGTCTTAGCTAATCAAATGGTAGGAGCTGCTAGTATAAATCAATATAACTTTAAACATTATTATAATAATAATTTCTATTATTCCATGCCTTTAGGTATAGATAATATATATACTCATTATTTAAATATGATAGAAATAAATGCTAATAAAGAAGAAGCTTTAAAAGCTATGGATAAAGCTCAGGTAAATAAACTATACTTTGTAGTAAATAATTATTGGCATTCAGCTAAACAATCTATTAAACAAGCTAAAAACAGCTCTGATAGCTATTTTCTCATAGATAATGGAGTAAACCACGTATTTGTATATAATAAATAAAAAAGAGCTTAAAAAGCTCTTTTTTGATATTCTTTATACTGTTTTATTATAATACAGCGTCTTTAGCACCTTTAGCAACTCTAAATTTAACTACAGTTTTAGCAGGAATTTGAATACTTTCACCTGTTGCTGGATTACGTCCCATACGAGCATCTCTAAATTTCTTTACTAATTTTCCAATACCAGGAACAGTAAATTCACCAGCATTTCTAACTTCATCATAAGCTAGATTTGTAAAAGTTTCTAAGAAACTTTCTACCTCTTTTTTGCTTAAGCCTGTTTTTTCAGCTAAAGCAGTTAACAATTGTGTTTTTGTCATTGCCATAAATTTATTTTATTAATTATTAAAACATAATGAAATATAGCATAAATACTAGGTTTTGTTAAGTATTTATTATATACTACCCTGTTGATAAAAAAATATCAAGTTAAAAAGTCATAAAAAAAACCATACCTTGCTCTTTTTTTAAATTGCGGTTTTCTTAAATTTAAGAATTTAATTATACCACCAGGAGATAAATCATAGCCTTGTATATCAATACTTTTACCATCACATACTGCTGTAGCCATCACAGGATCTTTTTTACCTATAGCATAAGCTAATTTAACTATTACTTCTTTAGAATTATACTTCTTCAAGTACTCCACTGCTAAATATCTAGCCATGTATGCTACTGAACGATCAACTTTAGTAGCATCTTTACCAGAAAAAGCTCCTCCACCAACAGGTATTTGTGGACCATAATTATCTGCAGTAATCTTACGACCTGTTAACCCTGTGTCTGCTTCAAATCCTCCTAATATAAATGGACCTGCAGGATTAATATATATATTATTATATTTTCCTATAACTGGTTTAATAATTTCTTGTATGATATATTTTTCTAAATCTTTTAAATCTATACTCTCATCATGTTGAGTAGATATAACTACAGTATCTACTTTATTATTACATAAAGTAACCTGAGCTTTACCATCGGGTTTTAAATACTTAGATAGTATAGAATTAGAATTTAAACGAATATCTTCTAATTTTCTTACAAGTTTAGTAGCTAAAACATGTTCTAATGGTAGCTTTTCTTTAGTTTCTGAAGTAGCATAACCAACCATAATACCTTGATCACCTGCCCCACCTGTATCTACGCCATTAGCAATATCTGGACTTTGTTTAACAATATTAACTTCAATATCTATATCATCTTTATACCCTATTTCACTATATACATCTTTAGCAATCTTTTTAAAATCAATATCTGCTTTACTAGTTATCTCACCCATTATAACTAGTTTACCATGACCACCTAAGGTTTCTACAGCTACTCTACTGTATGGATCTTGTTTTAAACATTCATCTAAAATAGCATCTGATATTTGATCACAAATCTTATCAGGATGACCAAAGGTTACATTCTCTGCTGTTTTTAACATAATTTATTATTAATACTTAAAATACTTCCCAAAAATAGAGAAGTATAATACAAATATCATCTTTCCCTATAAAGGGTTTGGATTTAGCACCTTATCATAAGACAGGTTGCTGGTAGATCTTAGAGCCAAATCTCTAACTACACTCTTGATAAACATTATTTAATTGTAATAATAGTATACACTACTTTGTCAAAAAACTCAAATAATGTAATAATATAGATATGATAATTAAATAAAATATTATGTTCCATGAAAAACATTCACGTACTATTGTTAAATCAATTACTTGGCGTATAGTAGCATTTATATCATCTTTAATTATTATTTATTTTTTAACTAATAATTGGAATACTGCACTATACCATGCTACAATAATACATATAGTTAAAACAATACTTTACTACATACATGAAAGAGTCTGGAATTTAAGTAACTTTGGACAGATTATAAAAAGATAATTATATGAAATTATCTAAATTACAAAAATATATTCTAAAAACATGTTTTTTTGATTCTCGTATAAAAATACCTAGAACTATTTTTATTAATTTCTATGGTAAAAGAAAAAAACCTAGTAAAAATATTAGAACTAAAATTATATCTAAAAGTATTGAAAGATTAATAGATAAAGGACTTATAATAGGTTTTGGAGAAAAAACTCAATTTAAATTATATATAAATCAAATAAAATTAACACCAAAAGGTAGAAATATATCTCGTAAACTATTAGGAGAACAAGCTAAAATACCTTTTAAAAAATAATAACCTTAGTATCATATTGAGACCACCAGTATAATGGTTCCATGTTTTCATAAGAAACATTCACACAACCATGACTCATAGGATTACCAAAATTATTATGCCAATAAGCACCGTGAATATAGTAGCGGTATTTTTGTGTAGTAAAATGTAAATTCCATTTAGTATTTGGATAATCAAAATCATTACCTCTATAATGTTTAAATGGAACTTTATCTAAAATTTTAAATTCTCCTTTAGGAGTAGGCATATGAGATAAACCACTTGATATAGGGAAAGAACCAAACAATTTATCATCAAAATAATAACTTAAATTCTGTTCTGCTAAATTAACTTTAATTACTTTTTCTAATTTTACAGACTCTGAATTTAAAGGATCATAACTAGCAGCTATTTCTGTACCATCTAAGTATAAATCATCATCAGAATCAGGATTCATCAATCCTGTTCCTAAAATTAGTTCCCAATAATCATTTAAATAATCTTTATCTGAATCTACATTTATTAATTTTTTACCATCCCCATGTCTAGGAGAATAATTATTATCTATTTCTAACCCATCATTGTAACCATCACCATCTGTATCTGGATTATTAGGATCAGTATAGTAAATATTAATTTCATCTAAGTCATTTAAACCATCATTATCTAAATCACATGAACCATAATAACAACTATCTTCTGCAAGAGATATTAAGGGGAATAATATTAATAATATAATAATATATTTAAACATAAGTATATAATATCATAAATCAATATATTTCTACAATTGACTTTTTATTAAATCTAGGTTATTATATATCTTCTGTTCTTTAAAACTTTTAATAAAGGAGGTTGATTACAAAAACACAGTTTTTTGACGGAGGAGTTAGCCCAAGCTAACAAAAATTTAAATGTAGGGAGTCATGAAAATGACAGAAAAACAATCAAGACAATCTAATAGCGCTATTATGAATCAGTTTATTTTTGCTATAGGTGCAAAAAATAGGCCAAAGACTACAGAAGAAGCTATATGTCTAGCAAAAGACATAAAAGAAAAATGGCGTCTTAATGGTCAAACATTCATAACGCAAACTCATGAACAATTACTTAGTAGTTGTAATGAAGCTATGAGGTTAAGGGCAAAT
Organism: uncultured Gammaproteobacteria bacterium; assembly: GCA_964478385.1. Classification (GTDB taxonomy): domain Bacteria; phylum Patescibacteriota; class Patescibacteriia; order UBA1558; family GWA2-36-10; genus UM-FILTER-36-13. The sequence continues at coordinate 3,775 of CAYZIE010000024.1, read as the reverse complement.
GGTGGAATAGAACATGAAATACTGTGTGCTATGATTAATGAATTAGCTAAGAAACCTGGGAAAAAACTCAGTGAAAATCCACGTTTTATAAATATTATAGATTCTCTTAAGAGATCAGCCTTCTAAATAAAAACTATCCGTTAAGTACTCAAAGACTAAACACACTTAAAAGCAACAGAGTATTTAACAGATTTTTATTTTAAAAAACACTCTATTTATTAGAGTGTTTTTATATATCTATATATTATAATTTACCAATCTTCTAAAAATTGAATACCAATTCCTCTGACTCCATGAATAATATCATCTACATTATAACTATCAATACTGATATTATATGAACTAGCTTGAGATAAAATCTGATTATTCTCTACAATATTATTCATTTCAACATCACTTAATTGACTAACTTTATCTTGTATTTCAGTTAAAAACTCTGTATCTGAAATAATATTATTAAAATCAATAGTATTACCTACTACTAAATAATCAGGATTAGTTAATCCATACTCAGATAAATTATCCACAACCCTATCTTTTACAGAATCTATTAAATAAGTTTGACTAGCTTCATCTAAACTATTCCAGGAATCACCAATTATATTTTCTAATTGTCTAGATGATAAACTCCAAATACTATCTCCTGGAGCTATGGTCATATTAGTATTAATATCTACTGTTTTATTAATTTCCTCCTGTTTTTCTTGATTATTATTATCTTTACTAAATGGTATTTTTAAATTACCCCCTCCACTACATCCAGTTAAAACAACTAATAATATAAAAGATAAAAGTAATTTTTTCATATACACATAAATTATTACATAATCAACTATTTGTCAATATACATATGAATTAGATTATATATAAAGATGAGTGTTTTTTAACAGAATACAATATGATATAATTAAACTATGAATAAATTTATTATTAATATACTTAAAAGTAAACTATTTCGAAGATTCAGCTTTATATTGATTTTTATAGTTGTTATATTTTTTAGTTTTAATAAGTTAGGTGTTCAGGAATTAAATAATGCTGATGAGGGAATATATGCAAAAATCAGTCTAGAAATGCAGCAGACTGGTGATTATTTAGTTCCTAAATATAGTGATAATCCATGGCTAGAAAAACCAACTCTTCACTTTTGGCTCAATCAAATTTCATTTAAACTATTTGGTTTAACTACTTTAGCGGTTAGGATAATACCTGCATTATTTTTTATTTTAAATTGCCTATTGTTATATTTATGGTCAAAAAAAATCTGGAACAACCAATCAGGGCTTTTGGCAATAATTTTTTTAACAATATCGCAGCTGTTTATAACTGAACATATTGGTCGAACTGGTGATTTTGATATGGCATTAATATTTTTTGAGTTAATAGCTTTATTCTCATATTGGCATTTAAAAACCGGAAAAAAACAATGGTGGTATACATTAGGAGTCTCTATTGGTCTTGCTGGAGGTTTCTGGATAAAAAGCCTAACGATAGCCCCTATTTTTTTGATTATATTTTTTGATTGGTTAATAACTAATAGAAGTAAAAAGCTTATAACGCAGATATTCTTATCTTTTCTGTTAAGTTTTATTTTTATTAGCCCCTGGTTAATAGGTAATTATTTTTTCCTAAAAGAAGTGTTTATTTATGATTTCTGGCAAACTCAAATTGCAAACAGAGTTCAATACAGTTTTGGTAATCATTTACGACCATTCTGGTGGTATTTATGGTTTTTATCTTGGTCGATAGCACCATTTTTTTATCTAGGCATTCTAGCAATTATTAATAGTTTTAAAAAATTTAAAAAAAATTCAATACCACTGCTTTGGTTTTTGATAATATTATTTTTATTCAGTTCAGTTCATTCAAAAATGCATTGGTATATTTTACCAGCGGTTATTCCCTTATTAATGATCTTGGCAAATTTTGTCTGGAATTTAGCCAAAGAAAAGACAATGTTAAAGTTAATCAGTTTAGGATTTCTGATTATAGGTTTTTATCCCTTTTTACATAGTAAACTTGGGTATAATTTTTATATTATAAAAGATAAATACTTTTTAATTGTAGTGATTATTGTTTTAGTAGTTAGTTGGATTCTAATTAATAAAAAGAAAAGAGTTGTAGATAGTATTATTACTTCACTTATAATTAGTTTAATTGCTGGCGGCTTAGTTATTAATTGGAAAAAAATCAAAAATAATATATTACATCCTCAGCCATCACAATTTAATGAGCTTATTAAAAATTACAGCGGTCAAGAAGTAGTGGTTTATGGAGATATAATTCATAACGTTTTTGTGATTGATTTAAATCCTAGTGACATTTTTTATTTAAAAGCTAATAATATAAATCATAGGGTTATTACTGATTTAGCAGATCTGATGAAAAGCTGGAAACAAAGAAAAACAATTATCACAAGTAAGCAGTCTTTACTGGAACTACCTCCAGAATACTTGAATAGTAAAATTTTAAACCAAATAGATAATCTAATAATAATAAAAAAACAAGATTAAAAAAAACCTTGTTTAATGGCAGGGGAGGAAGGAATTGAACCCTCGTCTCAGGTTTTGGAGACCCGCATTCTACCACTGAACTACTCCCCCCCTAAAAATAAAACCCGATACACGGGAATTATTTAGTTTCTTTATGTAATGTATGTTTTTTACATTTTTGGCAATATTTTTTAAGACCAAGTCTTTCTTTAACTGTCTTTTTATTACGTGTAGTATGATAATTAATATTATGACATTCACTACATTCAAGTTTTGCTAAATTATCTTGTGACATATCTTCTTTGTGTTAATAATGGAGCCACCCGTCGGACTCGAACCGACGACCGACGGTTTACAAAACCGTTGCTCTACCAACTGAGCTAGGGTGGCAAAATAATGGTTTAAATTATATACAAAAAAGTATAATTAGTCAATACTATCTATTTAAACCAATTAAACTTATTATCATTATATAATTCTTTGTTTAATTCTTCAACTAATTTCTTTTGTTTTTTATTCAATTTACTAGGAATATCAATATTAATATTAACTATTTGATCTCCTCTACCTCTTGATTTTAATCTTGTAACACCTTTTCCTTTTAGTATAAATTGTTTATTACTAGCTGTACCAGCTGGTATTTTTAATTTAACCTTTCCATCTATAGTTTTAACCAAAGTATCACCACCTAATACTGCTAAAGAAAAAGGTATAGTATGTTCTATTACTAAATCAAAACCTTGTCTAGTAAACCCCCTTTCTTCTTTTACATATATATTAATATAAAGATCTCCAGATAATCCTCCAGTAGCACCACTATTACCTTGTTCAGCTAATCTAATAGATTGTCCATTATCAATACCAGCAGGAACCTCAACTTTAATATCTACATTTTCTGTAATATATCCATTACCATTACAAGCTCCACACTTAACATCTATACTCTTACCTTTACCACGACAATCATGACAAGCTGTTTGTGTTCTGAATGGTCCTAAAGCTGTAGTTACTCTACCAGTACCATTACATGTTTTACAATCTTTATATGAAGTTCCTTTATCTGCTCCAGTACTTTTACATGGTTTACAACTATTATTCTTTCTTAAAGAAATATCTTTACCAACGCCAAACACAGCTTCTTTTAAAGTAATACTTAAATCAACTTCAATATCTGACCCCCTATTATTTGTTCTAGCTTGTCTTCCTCCTCCAAAAACACTACCAAATATATCACCTAAATCAAAATCTACTATTTGACCTCCAAGTGGGTCTGATATCGTTAC
>CAYZIE010000023.1:0-10715 GCA_964478385.1 uncultured Gammaproteobacteria bacterium | reverse complement strand
CCTCTTCTATATAATGCTCTAACAGAAGCTTGCGTAGGTTTACTCTTAAGCTCTTGAGAGGCTTTTAGATAAGGTAAAAGTGTTAGGTGACAAAATAATACATTTTCTGGCCCCATTTCTCTATGAAACTGTCTAGCAGCTTCTAAGAATGGCTCTGCTTCTATATCTCCTACTGTTCCTCCTAATTCTATTAAAAGAAAATCTGTTTTACTTTCATCAGCAGCTTTTTTAATATAATTTTTAATAGTATCTGTTATATGGGGTATAATCTGAATAGTTTTACCTAAATAATGACCTACCCTTTCTTGTTTTAGTACCTTTTCATATACCTGACCTGTAGTTAAATTAGACAGTTTAGATAAATCAGTATCTGTAAATCTTTCATAATGTCCTAAGTCTAAATCTGTTTCAGCACCATCATCTGTTACATATACTTCTCCATGTTGATATGGACTCATTGTACCTGGATCTATATTTAAATATGGATCTAACTTAGAACTAAAAACAGAATAACCTGCTGATTTTAATATTGCTCCTATTGAAGCTGAAGATATTCCCTTGCCTAATCCTGAACATACCCCTCCTGTTATGAAAATATACTTTGTTTTCATGTTTTGTTTATATTAAAAATTAAAATCTCCCTTTTAAGGGAGGTGTAAAAATTACTTTGCTTTTACTTCTACAAAGACAATGATAGTGTTATTGTCTGGTAGGATTAATTTAATACTATGTTTACCCAAAGATTTTAAAGACACACTATCTTTAAACCATTTTTCATTTAAATCTAAGTTAAAATTCTTTTTTACATAATCTATTATATCTTTAGTATGAATACCTTGAAAAAGATGATCTTTTTCTGATACTTTACCTTTAAATACTATACTTTGTTTATTTAATGTTTTAATTATTTTACTATATTCTTGATTTTTTTCTTCAATAATTTTTTCTTGTTTATCTTTTTTAACTTTTATATTACTAATATTCTTTTCAGAAGCAATTAAAGCTTTTTTCTGTGGTATTAAAAAATTCATAGCATAACCATCAGATACATTTTTAATATCCCCTTTTAATCCAAGTGATTTAATTGTTTCTAATAGCACTACTTTCATTATTCAAATATTAATTCTTTAGCTTTTTCTAATTGAGGATCAATATCATTATTATATTCTTCTAAAGTTAAATCTACTTCAATATCTGGTATTATACCTTCTTCTTCTATACTTCTACCATTTGGAGTTAACCATTTAGCTACAGTTATTTTAACAGAAGAACCATTGTTTAAGGTTATTAATTGTTGTACAGAACCTTTACCAAAAGTATTCATACCAACTATTTCTGCTTTGTTGTAGTCTTGTAGGGCTCCGGCTAATATTTCACTAGCAGAAGCAGATCCTTCATTAACTAAAACTATTGTTTTAAAATTACTTAAATCTAATTCTTGACTAGCAGTATATGTTATATCATTTCTTTTATCAGCAAATGTTTCTCTTAAAACAACTTGATTTTCTTCTAACCAACTACTAGCTATATCTACAGCAACATCTAAATACCCACCAGGATTATTTCTTAAATCAAGGATAATACCTTGTGGATTATCATTAAGTGCTTTTTGAGCTACTTTAGTAAATCTATCTTTTGTATCACTATTAAAATGAATTATTTCAATAATACCTATATCTTCTTCTAAAGTATATTTAACGCTAGGTATATCTATTTTACCACGAATAATACTTACTTCTTTAGAAGTATTACTATCTTGAGATAATATTGTTAGTATAACTTCAGTACCTTTATCACCTCTAATTAATGTTACAGCTTCATCTACAGACATACCAGAAGTATCTAGTCCATCAATAGCTAATATTTTATCTCTAGGTTGTAATCCAGATCTTTCTGCTGGAGTATCTGATAATGGAGCTATGATTAATAGATTACCATTTTTTATACCTATCTCAGCACCTATACCATAGAAACTACCATTTAATTCTTGAGTAAAATCTTCAGTAATATCTGGTGTTAAGAATAATGAATGAGGATCATCTACAGCATATACCATACCAGCTAATATTCCATAGAATACATCTTGATCATTTACTTCATTTTTATATAGATAATCTTCATGAATTATATTCCAAACATCTTTAAATAATTCCAAATCTATTTCTTTATTATCTAAGAAAACACTTTCTAATTCACTAACTGTAGTTTCTTTTATTTGTTCAGGTGTTTGTATTTTACCCTGATTCATACCTATGAATATACCAATCATTAACATGGATAAAGAAAAGATAAAAAAGAATAATAAAGTATAAACCCTGGTAGTATTTTTATACCAAGGTTTTCTATCTTCTTCTAAAGAAGGTATATTTGTTTTAAATTGATCCATACTTTAATCTTCAATTCTTTTTATATCAGCACCTAAATTAGCTAAACGAATATCTAATCTTTCATAACCTCTATCTACTTGATATATATTAGACACTACACTTGTTCCTGTAGCAGATAATGCAGCTATAATTAAGGTTGCACCTGCTCTTAAATCAAAACTAGTTATTTCTTTACCAAATAATGGTGAAGGCCCTATTATTATAACTCTATGAGGATCAGATACTACAATATTGGCTCCCATTTTCTTTAATTCAGCAACATATTTTAATCTACCATCATACATCCAATCATGTATTAATGAGGTTCCTTTAGCTTGAGTCATTAATACAGCAAATGGTTGTAAAAGGTCTGCAGAAAAACCAGGATGTGGCATATCATGAAGTTTTTTAATAGCTTTTAATTCTACTTTACCATCTACTCTTATATTAGCTAGTTTATAGTTTTTATTAGGACTTAAATCTAAATATTCAATATCTATACCTAATCCTATTTCTTTAAACTTTTCTAATTCTAAAGCTATAAATTGAGGAGCTGCATTAGTTATTGTTATTTTAGATCTAGTAGATCCTGCTAATGATAGAAATGTACCAGTTTCAATTGGATCAGGCATTATATAGTATTCAGTGCCATGTAAATTATTAGCTCCTTTTATTGTTAAAGTATGTGTACCTATACCATCTATTTCTACTCCTAGAGATTGTAAAAACCAACATAGGTCTTGCACAGATGGATCAGCTGCAGCTATCTTAATTGTTGTACTTCCTTGGTTTAAAGAAGATGCTAAAATAATATTTTCTGTACCTGTTACTGAAAACTCACTCATTATTATTTCTTCTTCTGCTGCTCTAGCTTTTTCTAAGTAATAGTACTTACCATCAAAATCAATATCAATACCAAGCTTATCAAAACCTTTTAAATGAGAATCTAATGATCTAGAACCTATTTGACATCCACCTGGTTCTTTAGTTTTAATCTTACCAAAACGAGCTACTAAAGCGCCCATTAATAGTATAGATGATCTTAAAGCAGATATTAAATGCATATCTAATCTTTCTAAATCAATATTAGAATTATCTATTTTCAAACTATTCTTATCAGACCAAACTATTTTAGATCCCATAGATACTAAAATCTGTATCATTTTCTTTACATCTTCAATAACTGGAACATTATGTAAGACCACTTCCTCTTTTGTTAAGATGGTAGCAGCAATAATTGGAGTAGCTGCATTTTTAAATCCAGCTACCTTAATATCACCATGTAATGTATTACCACCTTGAATTATAAATTTAGACATAGTATATTTACATCAATTAATATAATAATACAATAAAATTAAAATTATAACAAGATGTCAATTATTTGGAGAAAATTAGTTTATATTTCATTTATTTCTTTGTTTATAATACTAACACCATTATTAATATTATATTCTTTAGGCTATAGATATGATTTTAATACTAATAGTTTAGAAAAAAATGGAGCTTTTTATATCAAATCATATCCAAAAGGAGCTAATATATATATTAATAATATAGACACAGAAGAAAAAACACCTAGACAAATTACAAATATTAAACCAGGATTATATAATTTAGAGATTAAAAAAGATAATTATATTCCTTGGAAGAAACAATTGTATATACAATCAGGTGAAACTACTTTTGTGGAAGATATTGTACTATTTTTAGAAAATAAAGAAAAAGTATTATTACATACAGGTAGTGCTGATTATTTAATTAATCAAGATAGTAGTAAATATGCATATCTAGATAATAATTTAGATTTAATAATCACTGATATTGAACAAGAAAGAATATTTAATGTGCATAGTTTTACAAAAGAATATAATTTAATAGCTTGGTCTGTAGATAATAAGCAAATATTATTATCTGATAATATTAATTATTATATTTTTAATATTGATCAAAAAGAATTAAATAAATTAAGTTTAAAAAATATTGATAAAATTATTTTTGATAATTATAATTCCAATCTTTTATGGTTTTTAAATGATGGAAAATTATATAAATATGATATTAGTCAAAGTTTTGATGGTTTAAGTATTGATTTAGAGTTAGAAAATATTAAAGATTTTAATATTTATGATAATTATTTAATTATTCAATATGATTTATTAAGTAGTAGTACAGTAGAAAAATTAAGAAAAGATAATTTAAAATCTGAAGAAATAATTAATAATTTAAATTTAGGTAAATTAAATACTTTAAAGGCAGAAGATCAATTATTAATATTTAGTTTAGGCACTAAATTGTATATAAAACATAAATATGCAGATATAATTGATATACCAATAGCTATGGCTAAGGTACATGATGATAATATATTATTAAACAATGGTCATGAAATTATAGTTTATAATTATAGAAATAATTATCAAGAATTAATAGACAGATCTACACAAATAATATCTGAAATCATATGGCATCCTAATGGTAGTTATTTTCTTACTGAAATTAATAAATTAACAAAAATGATGGAAGTAGATGGCCGTGATCAAAGAAACTCTACTGAATTATTAAATAATCCTTTGAAGAAAATGTATTTATTTAATAAGAAGGGAAATAAATTATTTATACTTAATTCTGAAGAAAACTTTTATTTAGAAATACAATAGATATATAGATAATATATTTTAACCCCATTAAATGTGGGGTTTTTTATTTATCCACATGGATATACTTGACTTTCGGTTTTTGTTCGGTATAATATAAGTATAAATAATTAAATTAATTATATGGCAAACTTAACAAAAAAACAAAAAGAAATTTTAGACTTTGTAACTCAATTTATTCAAACTAATGAATATGCTCCTAGTTATAGAGAAATAGCTGAATACTTTGGACTATCCTCTACTGCTACTGTTCATGAACATATTAAATCATTGGAAGACAAAGGATTGATTAGTAGTAATAAAAATGCAGCTAGATCTTTAGAGGTTATACAACATCGTTTTGGTAAATCTGTTGAATTACCTTTAGCTGGTTTAATTACAGCTGGAGAACCAATAGAAGCTGTTGAAACTAATGAAACTATAGCCATACCTCAACATATGGTTAAAGATGAAAATAGTTATGTATTAAAGGTTAAGGGAGAATCTATGATAGATGAAGGAATATTAGATGGAGATTATGTTGTTGTTGAAAGAAATTTTTACCCTAAAAATGGAGATGTTGTTGTTGCTTTATTAGATAATACTTATGCTACTTTAAAAAAATATTTTAGAGAAGAAAAAAGAATTCGTTTACAACCCGCTAATAAAACTATGAAACCCATCTATGCTAAAAATCCTGCTATACAAGGAGTAGTAAAAGCTATATTAAGAACATTTATTTAAATATATGAATAATAAAAGAAAGTTTAAAATTTGGTATAGAAAGAAAAAACTCTTTAAAAAGAAAATATTTGATGTAAAATGTCTAAAATTAATATCAAAAAAACAAATGCTAAAAGCATTTTAGTAAAAAGTAATCTTCCTGAAGCTGATTATGTTATAAACCCATATACTGGATGTTTGCATGGTTGTAAATATTGTTATGCTTCTTTTATGAAACGTTTTACAAAACATAAAGAACTATGGGGTGAGTTTATAGACATAAAGATAAATGCACCAGAAATATTAGAAAAAGAAATTAAAAAAACTAAAAAAGGGATAGTATTATTAAGTAGTGTTACTGATCCATATAATCCAATAGATAATAAATATAAATTAACTAGAAAAATTTTAAAGATATTATTAAAACATCAATTTCCAATATCTATACTTACAAAATCTGATTTAATATTAAGAGATATTGATATTTTAAAACAATTTAAAGATTGTAGTGTTGGATTTTCTTTATTAAGTTTAGATAATAAAGATATAAATAATTTTGAAAAAAGAACCATCCCTATAAAAAGAAGGCTAAAAGCTTTAAAAATATTAAAAAAGAATAGTATTACTACTTATGCTATGATCTCTCCTATATTCCCATATATCACTGACATTAATAAATTAATTAAAGAATTAAAGAAAATACCTGTTGATTTTATCTTTTGTGAAAATTATAATATTAAATCTGGTACTAAAAATACTATTTTTAGTATTATAAGTAATAAATACCCTAATTTAGTTAATAAATATAATACAATATTTAAAAATAAAAAATATTGGGAAAAAGAAGAAGAAAAAATACATGAACTAGCTAAAAAGTACAATATTCCAATAAAAGTATTTTTTAACCATTAATATTGACAAATTATAAAATTTAAGTTATTATTTACCTCGTTATATTAAATAATTAAAACATATGGCACATAAGAAGGCTGGAGGATCAACCGGTTTAGGTAGAGATTCCAAAAGTAAACGTTTAGGTATAAAACTATTTGCTGGACAAAAAACAAAATCTGGTAATATTTTAGTACGTCAAAGAGGAACTAAGGTTCATCCTGGTTTAAATGTTAAAAAAGGAAAAGATGATACATTATTTGCTACTATTGCAGGTATAGTTAAATTCCGTAAATTAAAGAAAAAGAAATTTGATGGATCATTAAAAGAAACAAAATTTGTAGATATTATTCCTGAAAAATAAAATAATAAAAAAACAGACTCTCTAGTCTGTTTTTTGTTTTATCTAAACTTTTAAATATTTTCTAATAGCTATAGCTGTACTTATAATATTCAAAAAGGCTAAAGCTAAAAATTGAGAACCAAATATATATAAAAAATTATTATTAAAATATCCTGCTAAATTAATTGCTTGATTACCCTGAAAATAACTATTTAGAGAAGGTTGAATAAAATTAACTGTAGGATAAACTATAATAATAACTATTAAAATAGCAGCTAAAGCATAAAATACACCTTCTAGTAAGAATGGCATTCTAGTAAACCAATTTCCAGCTCCTACTAATTTCATAATCATAATTTCATTCTTTCTTGTATATATACTAATACGTATAGTATTAAATATTACTAATACTGAAATTAAAGCAAAGATAACTGTAATATACCAACTATATTTATTAACTAAATCGGCTATACTATTTATTTTATTAACAAAAGCATCATAATCTCTATGGGTACTAGATTTAATTAGACTTAAATACTGATCTTGTTCAACAAAATCAAGAATAGTAGAATATTGATCTAAACTATATGCTTTAATAGCTAAAGAATAATTAAAAGGATTTTCATCTTCTTCATATATTTCTAAAGATTCAATAATTTTTGTATTAACATTAGACTGTTCAAATAATTTCTTATTCTCTTCTGGTGTGATAATCTTTACTTCTTTTACTTCTTCTAAATCATTTAATTCAGTAACAAATGTTTCTACTTCTTCTCTTTCTATTCCATGTTTAATAGAAACTAGTATATCTACTTTATCTTCTACGCTTATAATGGTGTTTTCTCTAACATAATCTATACCTAATAATAAAGTAAGAGAAAAAACAGCCATTATCATCATAGTAACAGTAACTAATGATAACCAAAAGTTACGAAAAAAACCTTGTATTGCAAATTGAAAAATTCTTAATAAATTACGCATATTTTTATTTTATACTAAATATCTACCCATTGATTGATCACTTATAACATAACCATCTTCTAAAGATATAACTCTGCTCTTTAAACTATTAACAACATCTTTATCATGAGTTACTAAAACAACCGTTGTTCCAAAATTATTTATTTTTTTTAATAAATCAATTATTTCTCTTGTGTTTATAGAATCAAGATTACCAGTAGGTTCATCAGCTACTAATACCTTTGGTTTATGCACTAAACTTCTAGCTATAGCTACTCTTTGCTCTTCTCCACCAGATAATTGACTAGGGTATCTATCTTTTTTATCTTTTAAACCTACTAAAGATATCATTTGATCTACTGTTTTCTTAATTTCAGATTTTTTAAATCCACATACCTGCATAGCAAAAGCAATATTTTCCCAAACAGTTTTCTTTGGTAATAGTTTATAATCTTGAAAAATAACTCCTAATTGACGTCTTAAAGTTGGTATTTCAACACTATTAATATTACTAATATCCCAACCACCTATTATTACTTCACCTTTTTCTGGTTTTTCTTCAGCTATTATTAATCTAATGATAGTAGATTTACCAGAACCACTTTTACCTACAATAGATACAAACTCACCTGGCTTAATATGAAAATTAATGTCCTTTAAAACAGGCTTATCTTTAACATAACTTTTAAATATGTTTGAAAACTTAATCATATTTTCTAATATAATTTATTAATCTCTGAATTAGCTAAATATTCTTCTAAAAATTGTTCTAGTGTTTTAGCATTTACAAATAATCCCCTTACTTCCCAAATAGATTCTTCATCATTAGTAATTGATTCTAAATACCAAATAACATAACCACCAGTAACTTTAACTATCTTACTAAAATTACCCGGTTCTAATTCTTTGATTGGTTCATAAAAATCAACTAAATCAGATTCTTTTAAATACATACTTTCTTCTATTGGAAAAGAAGCATATTCTTGATTAACATTTTCAAAACTTTCTCCGCTCTCTAAAGCTTCATAAGCAGATTGAACCTTTTGCATACCTTCCATGTCATTATAGTTATTTAAAAGATAATCATATACTTTAGATTGTAGTATTAATGATTTAACAACTGTATTTTTATACTCTTTAAAAGATAATCCTAAGTCGTTTTTAATACTTTCCTTTAAAGCATCTAAATCATTTATATTACTTAATTGTTCTTCTATTTCTTCATTGCTAACGGTTAATTCTGCTCTTTCAGCTATACTATTAACATAAGCGTCCATAAATAATTTATCCCATACTGCAGATACTTTTATCTCTTCTTCTAAACCATTATTTAAATCTGCAAACTTATTAACTAAATTATAATTCTTCAAATAATCATAAAGAAATATATTTAAAGAATTTACATCACCATTCATATTAGTATTTGTAATAGTGCCTGCTTTTAAATTATACACCCTAGCTAATACACTTGCTGTTGTTCCTCCTAATTTATGTGCATATACCATTTTTACTGCTATCCATTGAATGGCAAGTATTAATATTATTACACCTAATCCTATTTTTACTTTTTTCATATAATCTACTTAAAAAAATAATTAAACCACTTAGATATATTTGATGTTTCATCTTGATGAATAATTTCTTCACCTTCTGAATTTAATAAATTAATTTGTTTTTCACCTGGTTTAGCTAAATTTAATTTTAACCTAGCTTCTTTTTCAATATAATAATCTGTTTGTAGATAGGCTATAAGATTATTCATTTCCTTAACACTACCTTCTAAACTTTCTTTTTTTTCTGTTAATTCATTAATCTCACTATTAATATCATGACGTATAAATAATTCTTTACTAACCTTAATTAAAGATAAAGCAAAAAGAATAATTAAAAAAATAGTAAAGGCATTAGAATCAAAAAATCTTTTATACCATGATACATTTTTACTATTTTCTTTTTTACTAGATCGATATAATTTCTGCTTCATAATTATTTATCTGTAGACTAATTATATCATAAAGATGACTTTTTTCCAAAATACTTTGCCTCATATCAAAAAAAGTATTATAATATATATATGGTGATAAAAAAAATAAAAACAAAAAAGGTAATATGGAATCATATTAGTAAACCAAATACTAAGAATATAGAAGAATTAAAAAAAGAATATGATTTCCATCCCTTAGATTTAGAAGATTGTTTAGTTAAAATACAAAGACCACAAATAAGTGAATATCCTCACTATATTTTCTTTATACTAACATTTCCTGTATATAATAGTAAAACAAAAGAAATAGAATCTGGAGAAGTTGACTTCTTTATAGGTTCTAAATTTTTAGTTACTATAAGTGATGGAGCAATACCAATTATTGATGACTTTTTTAATGAATTAGAAAATAATGAATACAGTAAAGAAAGATATATGTCGGGAACACATCCTATTTACCTTCTTTATGAAATATTACATAGATTACAAAACTATACATTCCCAATGTTAGATCATATTAGCATGGATATAGAAGGTATAGAAAAAAGAATATTTAATGGTAGTGAAAAAACTTTAGTTAAAGAAATATTATATATTAAAAGAAATATAGTAGACTTTAGACGTATTATGCAAGCTCATAAGAATATAATTAGAAAACTAATGAATACTCATACTAAATTCTTTATGCATAATAAAACAAATGTATACTTTTCTAATATTTTAGATAAAACTAAAGATATTTGGGATATTTTAGAAACACAAAAAGAAAATATAAATGCTTTTCAAGAAACAAATGAATCTTTAATATCATA
>CAYZIE010000022.1:0-11381 GCA_964478385.1 uncultured Gammaproteobacteria bacterium | reverse complement strand
TTAATTGTTTCTGAAAAAGCAGCTTGGAATGAAAAACAAAAGAAAGCTGTTTCTAAATATAAAAAAGGTGACAAAATAAAAGGTAAGATTACAGGGGTTGTAGATTTCGGAGCTTTTGTAGAATTTGGAGATAGCCTAGAAGGTTTAATACATATTTCTGAATTAGCTTGGCAAAGAATTGATAATCCTCGTGATATTATTAAAGTTGGAGATGTTGTAAACGCTGAAATTATTGATATAGAAAATAATAAAATATCTTTATCAATTAAAAAATTACAAACTGATCCTTGGGTTGTTGTAACTAAAAAATATAAACCAGGACAAACTATAAAAGGTGTTGTATTAAAAGTTAATCCTTTTGGAGCTTTTGTAGAATTAGATGATGATATACATGGTTTAGTACATATTTCTGAGTTAAGTGAAAAAAAGGTAAATAATCCAAAAGATGTAATTACTGTTGGTAAAAATTATGAATTTACAATACTTAGTATTGAACCTGATAAACATCGTTTAGGTTTATCATTAAAAACTGAAAAGAAGGAAGAAAAACCAAAGAAAGAAACTAAAGAGAAGAAAGAAGAAAAACCAAAGAAAGAAACTAAAGAAAAGAAAGAAGAAAAACCAAAGAAAGAAACTAAAGAAAAGAAAGAAGAAAAACCAAAAAAAGAAACTAAAGAGAAGAAAGAAGAAAAACCAAAGAAAGAAACTAAAGAGAAGAAAGAAGTAGAAGATAAGAAATAAAAATATGAAAAAAATTATTAAAAATTTTATAATCTTCTTTCTAGTTTTTACTATTATAGCTGGAATATTTAGTCTTTATGATACTAGAGATGATAGTATTAAAAATATTGGTATTGTAAAGTTAATTGAAGAAATAAATAATGAAGAAATAGAAAGTATAGAAGTAAGTGGTAATAAATTAAATATCACTTTAAATACTAAAGAAAAACAAATAGCTCAAAAAGAATTAAGTGAAAGTCTAAGCAGTCTACTTAGTAATTATAATGTTCCTACAGAAAAAGTTGCTATGATTGATATAATTATCAAAGATGAACCTAACACTGGTCTTTTTACTACTACAATTCTTCCATTTATTCTACCAATACTAATCATATTTGGTTTAATTTGGTTTATGATGCGTCAAGTTCAAGGTGTTAATAGTAGAGCTATGACATTTGGACAAAGTGGTGCTAAAATAGCTGACAAGCAAAAACAAAAGGTTAGTTTTAAAGATGTTGCAGGAGCTATAGAAGCTAAAGAAGATTTAAGAGAGGTTGTAGAATTCTTAAAACAACCACAGAAATTTATATCCCTAGGAGCTAAAATACCTAAAGGTATACTATTATTAGGATCACCTGGTACTGGTAAAACATTACTAGCAAGAGCAGTATCTGGTGAAGCTAAAGTACCATTCTTCCACATCTCAGGTTCTGAATTTGTAGAAATGTTTGTTGGTGTTGGTGCTTCTCGTGTTAGAGATTTATTCAAAAAAGCTAAAAAAGCTTCCCCTTGTATTATATTCATAGATGAAATTGATGCTGTAGGGAGAAGAAGAGGAGCTGGTTTAGGTGGATCTCATGATGAAAGAGAACAAACACTTAATCAAATATTAGTAGAAATGGATGGTTTTGATAATGAAACTAATGTTATTGTAATAGCTGCTACTAATAGACCTGATGTATTAGACCCTGCTCTTTTACGTCCAGGAAGATTTGATAGACAGGTAGTTATTGATTTACCTGATATAAAAGATAGAGAAGCAATACTAAAAATACATGCTGAGAAAAAACCATTAGAAAAAAATGTTGATCTACATATAGTTGCACAAAGAACACCTGGGTTCTCTGGTGCTGATTTAGCTAATGTTTTAAATGAAGCAGCTATAATGGCTGGTAAGAATAATAGCAAAACAATATCTAATGAAATAGTTTTAGATGCTATTGAAAGAGTATTATTAGGAAGAGAAAGAAAAAGTCATATACTATCTGAAAAAGAAAAAAAGATTACAGCATATCATGAGGCTGGTCATGCTTTAGTAGCTCATATACTACCTAATGCTGATCCAGTTCATAAAATATCTATTATCTCTAGAGGTAGAGCAGCAGGATATACTATTAATCTACCAAAGGAAGATAAAAAAATGAAAACATATTCTGATTTCATAGATAGCATGGCTGTACTATTAGGTGGTTATGCTGCTGAACAAATATTCTTTAATGAAATAACTACAGGAGCAAGTAATGATTTAAAAAAACTTACTAATATAGCTAAACAAATTATTACTCAATTTGGTATGGATGAAAAATTAGGTCCTCGTACTTTTGGTGAAAAAGATGAAATGGTTTTCTTAGGAAAAGAAATTCATGAAAGAAGAGATTATAGTGAAAAAACAGCAGAGATGATTGATGAAAAAATATCTCACTATGTTAAACAAGCATTAGAAACTGCTAAAAAAATAATCGAAGATAACAAAGATAAGATGGATAAAATAGTTAATGTATTAATAACTAAAGAAACTATTGAGAAAAAAGAATTTGAAGAATTAATGAAATAAAGAAAATAAATAAGTAATAAGCCTCTGATTAATTCAGGGGCTTTTGTTTTTTCCAAAAATATTGTATAATAAAGATGTCTAAAAAAATAAATATAAAAGTATGGGATCATTTTATAAAAAAGTTTACTCTAAATCCTGGGAAATGATAAAAAATAATTTCTATTTATTATTCTTTGGTTTATTTGTATCTATCTTAGGATTTAATGAAATTAAAGTAATTTTAAATCTTCCTGAAGCTAAACAGGATTTTATAAGTTCAAATATTATTTCATGGGCAGAAACCATAAAGGCTATATCAATATCTAATATAACCATTGAAAGTCTGCCAGTTTTATTTAAACTTATTCTATGGTTTATATTATTTGCTATTATAATTATTCTTGTAATAGCATCTGAAGGAGCTCTTATTGCTTCTGTTAAACAAACAGGAAATAATGCAAAAAAGAAATTTAAGAAATATCTTCAAATAGGTGTAGAAAAATTCTGGCCTCTTTTAGGTATTAATCTAATTAATACATTAATAGGTTATTTCTTTATATTATTAATTGTAGAGCCATTATTATATTTTACAATTAATATGCAAACTAGTTTATTCTATTTATTATTATCATTGGTTATTTTCTTTATATTAATACCTATTGTAATTATAATTTCTTTTGTTACACGTTATGGAGCTGCATATATAATATTAAAAAATCAAAACTTATGGAAAGCATTTGTTAATGGTTGGTCTTTGTTTAAAATAAATTGGTTAATTACTATAGAAAATGCTTTATTAGTATTATTTGTAACAATATTATTCTATATAGTATTATTCATGGCTATTACTATATCATTTGTTCCATTCTTAATTATTTCAATTATAGTAAATGTAAATGTAATTATATTTTGGATAGCTATTACATTAGGTGGTGTATTAGGAGTTTCTGTATTCTTACTAGGTTCAGCATTATATGGAGCATATTATAATATAGTATGGGCTAATTTATTCTTAGAATTAACAAGTCCTGGTAAAAGTCATGGTAAACTTCATAGAGTAGTTAAAAAACATTTCCCTAAATTAGTATAATAATAATTTACTAAATCCCTTCTTTTGAAGGGATTTTTTTATTTCTTTAATTGACTTTATAACATAGCAAAAGTATAATATTAGTAATAAGTAATAAAAAAATATGGATGCTAAACCAAAAATAAAAATATCAAGTGATGATACAACTCAAAAGTTATCAAGTAAACTAACTGCTTTAGATTTAGAAAAAAAAGAAAAAGATACTGAAGAAAAAGCAAAAGAATTAGGATTAGAATATATTAATCTTGATAAATTTCCTATTGCTCAAGAAGCTCTTAAAATTATACCACGTGATAGAACTGAATCATTAGAAACTGTATGTATACTATATACAGGAGATGAAATGCGTTTAGGATCATTAAATCCAACTAATCCTCAAGTAAATAATTTAATAAAAGAATTAGGAGAAACGTATCATGTTAATGTAAAAACATACTTAATTTCAGAAAATAGTTTTAAAATAGCTTTAGATATATATGATAAAATACCTAAGATTACAAAAATAGAAGGAGTTAGTTTAACTGAAGATGATTTAAAACAATTTGATGATAAATTAGATGACTTTAAAGCTTTAGATAAATTAATCGAAGAAACAAATTTAACTGAAACTATAAATTTAATTATAGCAGCTAGTCTTAAGTTTGGTGTTTCTGATATTCATATAGAAGCAGAGGAAAAGGAAATTAAAATACGTTTTAGAGTAGATGGAGTATTACATGAAGTAGCTAGTCTACCAAAAGAATCTTGGGATCAAATTAATTCTAGATTGAAACTATTATCAGGGTTAAAATTAAACGTTGGAAACAAACCTCAAGATGGTCGTTTTACTATTACATTAAAGGAAGATAAGGTAGATGTCAGAGTCTCTAGTATACCATCATCTTTTGGGGAAAGTATTGTTATGCGTCTATTAAAATCATCAAGTATTGGATTAAAATTTGAAGATTTGGGTATAAAAGGAAAATCTTTTAACGATTTAAATGATGAGATTCAAAAACCTAATGGTATGATTATAACTACAGGTCCTACTGGATCTGGTAAAACAACTACACTGTATGCAATACTTAATAAGTTAAATAATGAAGAGACTAAAATAATTACTTTAGAAGATCCAATAGAATATAAATTAAAAGGTATAGTTCAAAGTCAGGTGGATAGCGCTGAATTATCAGAAGGAAAAAAGGGAGAAAAAAAACAAACTGCAAGATATACTTTTGCTAAAGGTTTAAGGTCTATATTAAGACAAGACCCAGATATAGTTATGGTTGGAGAAATTAGAGACTTAGAAACAGCTGAAACAGCTATTAACGCTGCTCTTACTGGTCATTTAATGTTATCTACCCTACATACTAATTCTGCTGCTGGGGCAATACCTAGATTCTTAGCAATGGGAGTACAACCATTTCTCTTAGCGCCATCTTTAAATGCTATAATAGGGCAACGTTTAGTAAGAAGGTTATGTGATTGTAAAGAAGAAAATAAAGAAATAGATAATAAAAAAATGACAGACATATTAAATGCTCTAGAATCAATTAATCCTGAATCTGGATCTAAAATAGAAGATATATCTAATATTAAATTCTATAAAGCAAAAGGTTGTGAAAAATGTCATAATTTAGGGTATAAAGGAAGAGTTGGTATTTATGAAATATTTACAATGTCTCCTGAAATAGAAAAAATGATATTATCTGGAAAGGTTTCAGAATATGATATAGAAAAACAAGCTGTAGAAAATGGAATGATTACAATGCTTCAAGATGGACTATTAAAAGCTGCAGATGGATTAACATCTATTGAAGAAGTATTTGATAAAGTAAAAGATTAATCAAATTAAAAACACTTAATTAATTCTAAGTGTTTTTTTATTTATTTTAATTTATCTTTGGCTATCTTTAAATTAATTTTGGCTTGATTTATAACTTCTTTAGGTGCATTATCTGTAAACTTTTTATTTTTTAATTTATTCTCTAAACTAATTATATATTTTTTTAAATCTTCTTTTTCTTTATCAGATAATTCTTTTTTTAAATTAATCCAAACTTTACTAGTATTGATTATAATAGGATCTATATCTAATTCTTTATTTATTAAATTAACTCTAGACATAGTAGCAGCTAATTTTAAATAATCATTATCTAAAATATTACTTTTAATATAACAATTAGGAAAATCTGTTGGTTTTATTTTATTCTTAGATTTTAAGTTCCTTAAACCAATTATTAATTCTTTTAATTCTGTAAAATTAATAATTACATTTTTATCTATTTTATTAACCTTAGGCCAATCTTTAACTATTAATAAATCTTTAGAATTAAACTCTTTCCAAATAGTTTCTGTAATAAATGGTATAAAAGGATGTAATAATATTAATAATCTCTCTAATATATATAATAATATTTCATCTTTATTTTTTTCTATCTTAGAAATTTCTAAATACCAATCGGCAAAATCATCCCAAGTAAAATGATATAATTTTTCTCCAGCTAAAGAAAATTTAAAATTATCTAAATCATTATTAACTTCTTTAATTAATTTATTAAATTTAGATAATATCCATTTATCAGCTAATGTTTTAGTTTTAGGTTGTTTCTTGATACTTCTTACTTCGTCTACTGAAGAAAGTATAAATCTAGATATATTCCAAATTTTATTTACAAAATTCCTATACCCAGCTATCTTTTCTTCATAAATACGTAAATCAGCACCTGGAGAAGACCCAATTACTAATGATAATCTTAAGGCATCAGTACCAAACTTATCAATCATATCTATTGGATCAATGCCATTGCCTAATGATTTAGACATTTTTCTTCCTTGTTTATCACGAATCATTCCATGTAAATATAAAGTAGAAAATGGTTTATCCTTTAAAAGATATTCTGACATTAATATCATTCTAGCTACCCAAAAGAATATTATATCTACACCTGTTTCCATTACATTAGTAGGGTGAAATTTTTTAAAATCTTTTGTTTTCTCAGGCCAACCTAATGTAGAAAATGTCCATAAAGATGAAGAAAACCAAGTATCTAAAGTATCAGAATCTTGTACTATTTTTTTACCCTTAGCTTTTTTATTAGCCTCTTCTTTGTTTTTAGCTACTATAATTTTATTATCATCTGTATACCAAACAGGTATTCTATGACCCCACCAAATTTGTCTAGAAATACACCAATCATGTAAATTATTCATCCAATTAAAGTATATCTTTTCAAATCTTTCTGGTAATATTTTTATCTCTTTGTTTTCTACAACTTCTAATGATAATTGTTTTAATGTTTTATTACGCCCAGGTATTTTTTTATCTACAGCAACAAACCATTGTTCAGACACTAATGGTTCAATTGGTGTATTACAACGATAACAAATAGATAAATTATTTTTAAAATCTTCTATTTTAACTATTTGATTGTTTTTTTCTAAATCTTTTACAAATTCTTTTCTAGCTTTTTCTACATCAAAACCTTTATATTTACCTCCCGAAGATAATATTATTCCATTTTCATCAATTAATTTAATTATTTCTAAATCATGTTTTTCTGCAAAATGATAATCAGTAGTACTATGTGCTGGAGTAACACCTACTACACCTGAACCAAACTCTTGATCAACCTCTTTATCACTAAAAACCTTTACTTTTATTTTATGCCCAGCTAGATCTACATCTAATTCTTTGCCAATATATTTTTTATACCTATCATCATCAGGATGTACTGCTATACCTGTATCAGCTAATTTAGTTTCTGGTCTAGTTGTAGCTACTGTAAAAGGGCCATATTTAATGTAGTATAGCTTACTATCTGTTTCATTATACTCTACTTCATCATCAGCCAATGTTGATCCACAACGAGAACACCAATTAACAATTCTATGACCACGATATATTAAATCATCTTCATACATTTTAATAAAAGCTTCTGAAACTGCTTCGGATAATCCTTCATCTAAAGTATATCTTTCTCTAGACCAATCACAACTACAACCCATTCTTCTTATTTGATTACGAATTATACCTTGTGATTCTTTAACATAGTCTCTTACTCTTTGTAAAAACTTATCTCTGCCCAAAGTATGTCTATCTAAGCCCTCTTTATCTAATATTTTTTCTACTTTTGTTTGTGTAGCAATAGCTGCATGATCAGTACCTGGCAAGTATAATGTTTTATATCCTTTTAATCTTTTATATCTAATCATTAAGTCTTCATAGGTTAAAGTAGCGGCATGACCTAAATGAAGAATGCCAGTAGCATTTGGTGGAGGCATAGATATAGTAAAAGATTTTTTAGCTTTTAAGTTATCTGGATTAAAAAATCCTGATTCTTCCCAAATCTTATATACATCATTCTCATAATCTTTAGAATTATATACCTTAGGCAAACTTATATCTTTATTCATATTATCTTTTAACAATTATTTTTCTTTTATTATCTGATATATATTCAATATTTATATTAATAGTATTATCTGGTAAATTAGTAATTTTATCAGCCCATTCTATAACTACAATATTATTATCATTTATATAATCTTCTAAGCCAAGATCTGTCAAATCCTCTTCGCCTTCTAAACGATAACAATCTATATGTACTAATTTATTAATATTACCATATTCTATATCATATACCTTCATTAAAACAAAAGTAGGGCTAGTTATTGTATCTTCAATACCTAAATATTTAGCTACAGCTTTAACAAAAACTGTTTTTCCTGCTCCTAAATCACCAGTTAAAGCTAGTATTTCACCACCCTTAAAACTACTAGCTATTTCTTGAGCTATTTTTTCTGTTTCTTGAACATTATTTGATATCATTTCTTTCATCTTTTATTTTTATTTATTAATTATATTCTATTTTTCACTAATTGCCAATTAGATTTAGGTTCTAAATTTAAAAGATCTTTTCCTTTTAATCCTTTATTATCTTTATTTAGATTATAGTACCCAGCTACAGCAATCATAGCAGCATTATCACCCGTATACTTAACCTCTGGACAAAAGAAAGGTAAATCTAATTTTTCAACTTCTTTTTTTAATGTTTCTTTTAATAATGTATTAGCTGCTACACCACCTGCTAACATAACTGATTTAATATTTTTTTCTTTAGCTAGTTTAATAGTTTTACTTACTAAAATATCAACTACAGCTTGTTGAAATGAAGCACATATATTACTTACATCTTGTTTATTAACTTTTTTTTGTTTTTCTAAGGTGTATAATACAGCAGTTTTTAATCCTGAAAAAGAAAAATTATAGTCTCCACTATTTATCATAGGTCTAGGTAAATCATATGCCTTACTATCACCTTTTTCTGCTTCCTTACTTACTATTGGTCCACCAGGATAACCAAGTGATAATAGTTTAGCAACTTTATCAAAAGCTTCTCCAACAGCATCATCTAATGTCTGACCTATTAATTCATATTCACCGTGATCTTTCATTAAAACTAATTCTGTATGACCACCAGAAACAATTAATATTAAACTAGGAAAATATTTATCTTCTTTTAACTCTGTATTACTTAAATAATTAGAGTAAATATGTCCTTCCATATGATTAATTGGTATCAAAGGAATATTATTTGTATATGCTAATGTTTTCGCTATACTTATACCAATTATTAATGAGGTTATTAATCCAGGCCCTACAGTTACTGCAATATAGTCAATATCTTTTAGTTTATTTTTACCTAAAGATTCTTCTAAAAGAGGTATTATGGTTTCTAAATGTTTACGAGAAGCTACTTCGGGAACCACTCCGCCAAATTTCTTATGAATATCTATTTGAGAATATATCAAATTCTTTTCTAAAGTAAAAAATCCTTTATCTGAGGATAATATAGAGATTGCAGTTTCATCACATGAAGATTCAATGGCTAATATTTTCATAATTTTTTAATTACTTGTTCATATTCAGGAAAGTATTGTTTAATAATATTAATATTAAACTTTTTTAAAATTGATTCTTTTGATTCTCTTTCTAAAAGAAATTGAAAAGATTTCTTAATTAATTCATCAATTGTAATACTAATATTTAATTCTTTATAGTATTCTTTATCAACTGTAACTACATACTCTGATCCATCTATATTAACTAAAAATATCCAACTATTTTCATTTTCTTCCTTGTTTTTAATTAATATCTTGTTCATAATTGTATTATATATTAATATAACTATTGTATAATCAGAATCATATTATGGCAAGGAAAAAATTAAAAAGAATTAAAGGGTTAAAAGAGTTTAATAATGTTATTCAAGAACAAGAATGTGATATTAAAAAAAGGTTAAATAATTTTTTAAAAAAGTATAATAATATTACTTTAGAATTAGCTTGTGGCAAAGGAGAATACAGTATTGCTTTGGGAGAGCAAAATCCAAACAATGGATATATTGGTATAGATATACAAGGGGAAAGATTATGGAAGGGAGCTAATATTGCTAAAGAAAAAAATTTAGATAATATTATATTCTTAAGAATACAAATTGAAGATCTATTAAAATACTTTAAAAAAGATTTTATAAATGAAATGTGGATAGTATTTCCTGATCCTTTTTTAAGAGATAAATATATTAAAAAAAGATTAACCTCTCCTAGATTCTTAAAAATATATTCTAAAATTATATCAAAACAAGGAAGTATACACTTAAAAACAGATGATAAAAAACTTTTTGATTATTCTTTAAAAAGTATTAAAGATAATAATGGTGAAATTATACAAAAATATGAAGATATATATAAATATAGAATAAAAAATAATAGTTTATATATACAAACATATTATGAAAAGAAATACTTAGAAAAAGAAAAGAAAATATACTATATAAACTTTAAAATAAAAAGGAATAGCTGTTAACTATTCCTTTTTTGAGTACAGGGGTATGATTTTATTACGCAATGTTTTAATAAAGTCTAAAGAATCATAATTCATAGTATTCACTACATTGTGATTTGATGTTAAGCGACAATAATTAAGCTTATCATCTACAACTCTAATTTTTTCTATTAAATAATTAGAATTGTTACCAGGAGAGAATACAGAATTATATGTTTTAAACTTACCTTTTTTTAAAACAAATTCGTAATTACCATGTGCTGGAAGATGTCTAATATCACGTACTATCTTTATCCTGGACCATAGTTTTTCATTAGCTTCGTTTACTAACTGATCAAAATCTAAACCAATATTATCTTGGATATATTGAACAGCAATTAAAGCGTCTGTAAAACGATCTACAGGAATGTTACCATTAGGATTATGAGATAAATCTTCTAAATCTCTAATAGCAAAAGAAAGGTTTATCAAAAACTTTTCTATAGTAGCAACATTTAAAATCATCATAGACATGATATGATT
Source organism: uncultured Gammaproteobacteria bacterium (assembly GCA_964478385.1). Taxonomy (GTDB): domain Bacteria; phylum Patescibacteriota; class Patescibacteriia; order UBA1558; family GWA2-36-10; genus UM-FILTER-36-13. Next base: position 407 of record CAYZIE010000022.1, on the reverse strand, counting down.
TCTACTAATACCATCTAAAGCGTGGTATTCATCATCATTGTGATCAATGATAAAATCAAGAAACTCATTACCTTTAGTATAATACATAAGTTTCTTCTGAGCTTTTTCCAATCCCTCTTTTTCTTTTTTATATGTATTTAAAAAAAAGAAGTGAGAATCTTTAAATCTCTTTATTACCTCTCTGTAATATGTAAACAACACACTCAGTGTCCTTACATTGTATTTACGTTTCATTTTTACCTCCTATATTTTTAATGAACGATTTGATACTTTATCATAAATATGTATATAAGTCAATATGTAAGATAAACAAAAAACCACCTAATAGAGGTGATTTCTTGTTTTTAAGTTTAAAGTTAAGCTTTTTTAACTTGAGTAGCAGCTTGTCCTTTTGGAGTATCAGATAC
>CAYZIE010000021.1:0-11868 GCA_964478385.1 uncultured Gammaproteobacteria bacterium | reverse complement strand
CGCGAAAAAATTAAAAAATGTAGAGAAAATTTTTCTGTTTTGCTTTGCCGTAGCGAAGCAGAGGCAAGCGGAAACGTACCTCATTCTTGTTCGGGATTTTCTTTGAAAAAAGTTCGGATTTCGTTCAGAATACGGAGCCACATTGTAAAATAATTAAATATTAGGTAATATATATAAGTATAATAAAAATATGATATATATTAAAGAATTAAAAGAATATATTGATAAAGAAATAGAAATTAATGCTTGGGTATCTAATTTTAGATCTTCAGGTAAGATTGCTTTTTGGCAATTAAGAGATGGTACCGGATATGTGCAAGCTATACTATCCTCTAATGATTTATCAGAAGATAAATGGAAAGAAGTAGATCAAGTAAGTTTAGAAACCTCTGTTAAAATAATAGCTAAAGTAGCTAAACATCCGAAGAAAGATGAATATGAATTACATGTTCAAGATTTTACTTACTATCAAATATCTGAAGAATATCCAATTTCTAAAAAAGAACATGGTGTAGATTTCCTAATGGATAATAGACATCTATGGTTAAGATCTAAAAAACAATGGGCAATACAAAGAGTTAGAGATACTTTAATAAGAGCTAATCATGAATTTATGAATTCTAATTCTTTTATTAAAATTGATTCCCCAATATTAACTCCAGCTGCTTGTGAAGGTACTACAGAATTATTTGAATTAGATTATTTTGATGAAAAAGCATATCTATCACAATCTGGTCAATTATATTTAGAAGCTGCTATATTTTCACATAATAGAGTATATGATTTTGGACCTGTATTTAGAGCAGAAAAGAGTAAGACTAGAAGACATTTAACTGAATTTTGGATGATGGATGCTGAAATGGCTTTTATTAATCTAGACGATAATCTGAAGATTCAAGAAGAATTAATTAGATATATAGTTAATAAAGTATTAGAAGAAAATAAATTAGAATTAGAATTACTAGAAAGAGATATTAAACCATTAGAAAATATTACTAAACCATTTCATAGAATAACTCATACAGAAGCTATTAAACAATTACAAGATTTAGGTTCTGATATTAAAGAAGGTGAAGATTTAGGAGCAGATGATGAAACTATATTAACTAAAGAATATGACAATCCTTTATTTATAACTCATTATCCAGCTAAAATTAAAGCATTTTACATGAAGAGAGATAAAGATGATAAATATGCGTTATGCGCTGATTTATTAGCTCCTGAGGGCTATGGAGAGATTATAGGGGGTTCTCAAAGAGAAGATGATTATGATACTTTATTAAAAAGAATTAAAGAAGATAATTTACCTTTAGATGATTTTCAATGGTATTTAGATTTAAGAAAATATGGATCAGTTCCTCATGGAGGATTTGGCTTTGGACTAGAAAGAATAGTAGCTTGGGTAACTGGTATTAAACATGTTAGAGAAACAATACCATTTCCAAGAACAATTAATAGAATTAAACCTTAAAAATATGAAAACTTACATTAAAGAAACAATAGAAAAAAAGATTGAAGAAGAAGTTGTACTAAAAGGATGGGTGCATGTCTTCAGAAGAATGGGTAAAATAGCATTTATTGATCTAAGAGACAGTACAGGAATAATACAAGTAGTTTGTGTTCCTCAAGAAATGGATAAAGAATCTGCAGAAATATTAGATAATATTAGACCAGAGTATGTAGTAGAGATAAAAGGAATAATACAAGAAAGGGGAGAGAAACAAAAAAGAAAAGATCAATTAACTGGTAATATAGAAATACTAGCTAAAGAATTAAATGTATTATCTAAATCAGAGACACCTCCTTTTGAAATAGAAAATGAAGAAAGACAAGCTAATGAAGAATTAAGATTAAAATATAGATATTTGGACTTAAGACATGAAAGAATGGCTTATAATATTAAAATGAGACATAAGGTAATTAATTACTTTAGAAATTATTTAACTAATGATGGTTTTACTGAGGTACAAACACCCATACTATCTAAATCTACTCCAGAAGGTGCTAGAGATTATCTTGTTCCTTCTAGATTACATAAAGGTAAATTCTTTGCTTTACCACAAGCTCCACAACAGTATAAACAATTATTAATGATAGGTGGATTAGAAAAGTATTTTCAAATAGCTCCTTGTTTTAGAGATGAAGATGCTAGAGCAGATAGAAGTCCAGGAGAATTTTATCAATTAGATATGGAAATGTCTTTTATGACTCAAGAGGAAATAATGAACTTAACTGAAGACATGTTTACCACTATGGTAGAGGAATTATTTCCAGAAAAGAAAGTAACTAATAAACCGTGGCCTAGATTAAATTATGATGATGTAATGAAAAAATATGGTACTGATAAACCAGATTTAAGAAAAGATAAGAACGATTCAAATGAATTAGCTTTTGCCTGGATAATTAATTTTCCTTTAGTAATTAAACAAACTGAAGAAGATAAATTTATCGGAGCAGGAGAAGTATGGGGACCTTCACATAATATGTTTACAGCACCAAAAGAAGAAGATATAGAGTTATTAGATTCTGATCCTGAAAAAGTAAAATCATATCAACATGATTTAATATTAAATGGTTTTGAAGTAGGTGGAGGAGCTATTCGTATTCACGATATTAAACTACAAGAAAAGATTTGGGATTTAATAGGATTTACTGAAAAACAAAAAAAAGAGTTTGAACATTATTTAGAAGCATTTAAATATGGTGTACCACCTCATGGAGGAATAGCACCAGGTATAGATAGATTATTAATGGTATTATTAGGACAAAAGAATTTAAAAGAAGTCACTGCTTTTCCTTTGACATCAGATGGTAGAGACCCTATGATGGATTCACCAGATAAAGTTAACAAAGAACAATTAGATGAATTAGGATTAAAGATTAAATAATATATTAAACCCCTCTAGAAGAGGGGTTTTTATTATTGACAAAATAGTTAAAATATAGTAATATATTTTGGTCAAAATAATTATGTTTTGACTTGTTCTTTTAAACATTTCAACTAAGGAAACTGAAATGAAAGATTTCGAATTGATCAACGGAGTTAAATTTCGTAAACACTTAAACGGCGGAGGATTAGTTGCGGAGACAGCAGAAGTTCATGAATCAGTATTTATTGATTCAAAAGTAATTGTAGGAGATTTTGCATATGTTGATGCTAATGTAGCATTATATGACAATGTAGCTATTTATGGACAAGCTGTTATTTGTAATGGAAGTTCTATTAAAGGAGATACTAAAATTTTCGGAAAGGCAATTATTGGTCAAAATGTTAAACTAGCAGGTAATGTATCTATCTTTGAAGATGCATTTGTAGAAGATAATGTTAGAATTGAAGGTAAAGTTGAAATAAGAGGGGATACTGCTCTCTCAAAAGATATTAATATTTCTGGTTATCATTTAAATATAACAGAAGTGTAAATAAAATAACCCTATCATTAATTTGATAGGGTTATTATTATTGACAAAATAGTTAAAATATGGTATTATTCTAATTATCAATCACTTTGATTGGTATGGTTGATTAATAATAAATAGGAGGATGAAATGAGATATTTCATTTTAAGTATGGTAGTTATTTTTTCTACAGTAGTATTAGCTGAAGAAATAAATAAAGATGTTGATGTTAAAATACATAAGATCGTAAATGTTGAATATTTTCTTGGTCATGGCGCTATAGAATGTGAAGTTATAGTAGAAGTTATTGTAAAAGATAATAAATGGCTTACTAAAGAAAAATATGGATATGCACTAGAAGATACTTTGTATATAAGAGGTATTGGTAGATCATCATATAAAGATCAATCTTTTGATCCTTTAAAATTAGATGAAAAAGATGAAAAAGAGGCATATCAAAACGCAGAAAGAGATGCTTTTGTAAATATAATAAATCTTTGGTCTGAAGAGATTCGAATGATGTATACAACAAAATTTGATTCTACTTGGACAAAGTAACCATACAAAGCCCTGTTATTAATTTAATAGGGCTTTTATTATTGACAAAATAGTTAAAATATGGTAGTATATATTATTAAGCAATTCTGCTTAATGTAATAGTTCATTAACACATGGAGGAAAAAAAATGGACAATTTTATGAAGAATATTAACTTCTTAGGTTATAGGTATTTCAGGCTAAAGACAAAGAAAAAATTTAGCCAAAGAAAGTTGATGGAAGCTCTTGGTTACTCTATTGCAGGGGCTACATATATTCAATGGAGAAGTGGATCAAGGCCTGGCAAGAAAAGATTACAAGAACTGGCTATGTTAATTTCAGATTTAATTCTTGATAAAGAATTCATTTCCATCAGTCTTTCCCCAGAACAACTTCTAAATGATAGCATTGAAGCTATTATACAGTACAAAAGTACTAATAATTTTGAAGAGGTTGTTATCAGGGAACTTTCATTTAATGAAAGAAGGATGATTAGCTTGTATAGGCAGGTTGGGGAAAGTGACAAGAAGATGATTGATACTTTCTTTGAACTTGTTATTGAACAAGTTATGGGAATGAAAAGACTGAAGTATGAATATCAAGCAATTAAAACACAACTCTTAGGTTGGATAAATGAGAAGTTGATTTCATAAAAACAAGCCCCCGTAGTTTTACTATGGGGGTTTTCTTTTTTACTTATTTATGATATTCTAGAATAGAATTATATTGAATTATATGTTCATTATATCTGAGGATTATTTACCGTATTATTTGAATTTTTTCACCTCCTGATAATATATTGAATTTTATCCTCATAATTTAAACAGGGTGCCTGCTATTAAGGCACCCTTTATTTTTCTTATATCCTATTGACAAAATAGCTAAAATATGGCAATATATGAATGTTAAAGTAATGGTACTTTAACTTGTTCATTAACTAATATAGGAGATTAAGGCATGAGATATTTACCTTTGATTTTAACGGTTTTCTTGTTTTCAACAGTAAATGCGCAAACAGTGCATATGACAAGTTGTGATAGAACCTTGTATTACACCATGGTTATTCATAATGATATAACTGAAGAAGATGGCGTTTATACTGCTGAGGTTATTCTCAGTGTTCCTGTAGAACACAATCAATGGTTATTGGAATGGTATTCTATTGATGATACTGTGTATATAAAAGGAAATGGAAAAGCGCTTGGTTTGAGTGTAGCAATACAATCAGCTTCTGTAGAAGCTCGTGCTTATGCAGCATGTCTTAACTCTGAAGAAATTCGTCTTCTTTACACTGTTGAAAAAGACTCTTGGATTAAAAAAAGTTTTTTTCAAAAAATATTCAAGGGATAAACAACCGCAAGCCCTGTCATTATTTTGATGGGGCTTTTTCTTTTTGGTAAAAATATAAATAAATGATATAATACATACATAATTATTAAATAAAAATATATGAAAAATCCAGTTATTCGTACAATTTACCTATATCTTTTTTCTTTAGTAGGATTAATAGTATTATTATTTGGTATAGGGTCTTTAGTTAACTTAGGTTTAAAAACTTTTATTTTTACAAAAGCTGATTTAGACCTATACAAAGAACCAATACATTTAGGATATAGTATGACTCCTGATGAACAAATGATAGCTATACAAAGATGTGAATTATCTGAAGAAGATAAAGAAGCAATATCTAAATGGTTAAGAGAATATGAAGAAGATAGTGATATAGATATGAGAATAGTAAGAAGACAAGAAGATGCTTCAAGAGCTATAGCTCAAATAATAGTTGGTTTACCAGTATATCTATACCACCGGGGAGTAATAATTAAAGATAGAAGAAGGCAAAGAAATGCATAAGATAAGTTTAGAAAAGTTTGAAGGTCCTTTAGATCTTTTACTTCAGTTAATAGAGAAAAATAAATTAAAAATAACAGAAATATCATTAGCAGATATAACTGATCAATATTTAGAATATATTGAAAATATTGATGATTTAGCTTCTGAAGAAGTAGCTGATTTTCTTTTAATTGCCTCTAAGTTAATATATATTAAATCTAAAGACCTATTACCAGATACTTCTTTAGATGATGATGGTATATCCTTAGAAGATCAATTAAAAATATATAGACAATATTATGATGCTAGTAAATATATTAATACTTTGTTTTTAAATAAAAAGAAGTATTCATATACTAAAAAACTTAATTACAAAGTATATCAATTAGAAAAGTTTGTAGCACCAAAGAAAATATCTTCTTCATTATTACATTCTATATTTAAAGATATTATTGGTAAAATAGAGAAAGTTGTTAATATCCCTAAAATAGCTATAGCCAAAGCCGTTTCAATTAAAGAAAAAATAAAACATATACAAGATATTATTAAAAAAAGTAAGAATATTAATTTCAATAATATATTAAATAATAAAGATAGAACAGAGATTCTAGTTAGTTTTTTAGCTATGTTAGAATTAGTTAAACAAAAAGAGATAGCAGTATCTCAAGATAAAATGTTTGGAGATTTAAATATATATAGTAATAAAGAATGATATGAGTAAAAATAACTTAAGTATTGTAGAAAGTATATTATTTGCTACTGGTAAACCAGTGAAGTATAAAGAAATAATATCTTTTGTTAAGATAAAAGAAAAAGGGTTAAAAGAAATAATTAGTGATTTAAAAGAAAAATATAATACTAATGAAAGTGGTGTTCATATATTAGATAATAATAATAAATTACAATTAGTTACTAATCCAGATAATGGAAAAGTAATGCAAGAATATTTTGTTGATGAAATAACAGGAGAATTAAGTAGGCCTGCTCTAGAAACCTTAACTATTATTTCATATAGACAACCAATATCTAAAGAAGAATTAGAACAAATTAGAGGTGTGAATTGTAGTTTAATCTTACGTAATCTTTTAATTAGAGGTTTTGTTGAAAGTAAAAGTAGTAAAGGTGGTCTTTTAACAAACTATTCTGTAACAACTGATTTTTTAAGACATTTAGGTATAGATTCTGTTAAAGATTTACCTGATTATGAAAAATTAAATAGTGATGATAATTTACAATCAGTTATTAATAATACAGATGAAGAATAAAGTAAGAATAGCAAAATTTTTAGCAGATTGTGGTATAGCTTCTCGTAGAAAATCAGAAGAATTAGTAATATCTGGTAAAGTTAAAATTGGTGATAAGATAATAAAAGATGTTAGTACTAATGTAGATATTAATAGTGATAATATTAAAGTAAATAATAAATTAATTAAAAAAGAAGATAAAGAATACTATATTTTAAATAAACCTAAAGATTATATATGTTCTGTTTCTGATTCATATAATAAAAAAACAGTTATATCTTTAATTAAAAGTGATAAAAAGATAGTTCCAGTGGGTAGATTAGATAAAGATTCTCAGGGTTTAATATTATTAACAAATGATGGAGACTTAGTATATAAATTAACACATCCTAAGTTTGAAGTTAAAAAAACATATTTAGTAGAACTAGATAAAGTGATTGATAAAGATTTGATTAATAAATTAAGAAAAGGAGTATTACTTGATGAAGGTTTAGCTAAAGTAGATAAATTAAAAAAAGAAAGTAATAAAAAACTATTAATTACTATTCATCAAGGTTGGAATAGACAGATAAGAAGAATGTTGGGACATTTAGGTTATGGAGTAATTAATTTAACAAGAATATCTGAAGGTAAATTAAAATTAAATGATTTACCATTAGGTAAGTTTAAGAAAATAAAAAGAAGTGATATTATATGAATTTGTGGTTTTTAATTTCTAGTATAGTAACATCATTAGGTTTGACTTTATCACCTATAAGTCATGTTCCTTTAATTTCTTTTAACGATAATCAGGTTACTTTACAAGATAGGGTTATAAACAATGTTGAGATATTACCACAGAAGATTAATAATAATTCTTGGGGTGTTGATATACAAGCTAAGTCTGCTGGAGTGATTGATAAAAAAACAGGTTTAATATTGTGGCAAAAGAACGCTGAAGAGCAAAGATCTTTAGCTAGTATTACTAAGTTAATGACTGCTTTAGTGTTTTTAGAGAATAATCCTGGTTGGAATACTAGCATAACTATGATTAAAAAAGATGAAGTTAATGGTGGTAATGTAAATATTTTAAGGGGGGAAACAGTTAAAGTTAAAAATCTATTCTATACTTCTTTAATTGCTTCTGATAATAATGCTACAAATGCTTTAGTAAGAAGTACTGGTTTAGAAAAAAATCAGTTTATATCTTTAATGAATAAAAAAGCTAGAGAATTAGGTTTAGAAAATACTTCTTTTGTAGGAGTAACTGGTTTAAATAATAATAATATATCTACAGCTTTAGATATATTAAAATTAGCTAGAAAAGCTTTTTCTAATGAAGATATTAAAGAAGTGACATCTCATAGGGTATATTCATTCTATACATCTGAAGGAAAGTTTAAAAAAGTATATTCTACTAATAAATTATTAGATAGTTATTTAAATATACAAGCTGGTAAAACTGGATATATTACTGCATCTGGTTATTGTTTAGTAAGTGAAGTATTAGGTAATACTAATGAGGATATAATAACAGTAGTATTAGGTTCAGATACTCATGATGGTAGATTTTATGATTTAAAAGTATTATCTGCTTGGATTTTAGATAATTTTAACTGGTCTTAACTTACTTTTTATAATATAATATTATTATGGATTTTAATGATTTATCACCACAATTAGCTACATTTCTTTTAGCTATGTTACCAGTTACTGAATTACGTGCTTCTATACCAATAGCTTTACATACTTTTTCTTTACCAGTTTGGGAAGCTTTTACATATTCTATTATTGGAGATTTTATACCAGCTATTTTTCTTGTTTACTTTTTAGGACCTGTATATAGATATGTAAGTAAATATTGGAAATGGGTTAGAAAGATATTTGACTGGGTATTTAAAAGAACAAGAAATAGATTTAATCATAAGTATGTTCTTTGGGGTAAGATAGCTTTAATGTTTTTTGTTTCTATACCATTACCTGGTACAGGTGCATGGACAGGAGCTATAGCTGCATGGTTATTTGGTATAGATAAAAAACAATCATTAATATATATATTCTTTGGTGTTATAATAGCTGGGATATTAACAACATTAATATCATTAGGAATCTTTAATTTATTTAATATATCTTTATGAAATATTTTGATAAAATAGTAATTGGTAATTGGAAAATGCAGTTAAGTGTAAAAGAAGCTGAAGATCAAGCTTTTAAATTAAAGAAATTATTAGAAGAATATACACCTGATAATAATATTGAAATGGTTATATGTCCTGATTTTCTTTCTTTTACTGAAGTTAAAGAAATATTAGAAAATACTAGGGTATTTTTAGGTGCTCAAGATGGTTTTCAAGAAGATAAAGGATCATATACAGGTGAAGAATCATTAAAACATTTAAAACAAGCTGGTTGTGATTATGTTATATTGGGTCATTCTGAAAGAAGAGAAATGGGAGAAACAGATAAAGAGGTTAATGCTAAGGTTAAGTCTGCTTTAGATAATGATTTAATACCAATAATTTGTGTTGGAGAAACATTTGATGAAAGAAAGGGTGGTAATAAAGATTTGATTATAACTCATCAAGTCTATCAAGCTTTACAAGATATTGAGTTTGAAAAAGATCAAACTATTATAATAGCATATGAACCTGTCTGGGTTATAGGCTCAGGACAGATAATTGATCCTAAAGAAGCTTCTTTAACTGCTTCAGTTATAAATCAAAGTGTTTTAGATGTTGTAAGTAACTATGATGAGATAAATTTAAAAATACTATATGGTGGCAGTGTAGAACCAGACAATATTAATAAGTTTACTAGTTTAAATAATATTTCAGGAGTTTTAGTTGGTGGAGCTAGTCTTAAAGCTAAAACATTTATACAATTAATTAAAAATATATGATAGTACCTATTAAACAAATTCTTAATAAAGCTAAGAAAGGTAAATATGCTGTGGGAGCTTTTAATACTTCTAGTTTAGAAGTAACCCTAGCTATAGTTAAAGCTGCGGTTAAATTAAAATCTCCTGTGATTATACAAACATCTGAGTCAGCTATACATTATTCTAATCTTGAAACTCTTTTTAATATCATAACTAATATATCTGATACTATTGGTAAGAAAGTTCCAATAGCTATACATTTAGATCATGGTAAGGATATAAATATTATTAAACAATGTATTGATATTAATTATCCTTCAGTGCATATAGATGCTTCAGAGCAATCTTTTTCTAAGAATGTATCTTTAACTAAGAAAGTAGTTAAAATGGCTCATAAGAAGAATATATGGGTACAGGGAGAACTTGGAGCTATACTAGGTAAAGAAGGAATGGTTAATGTTAAAAAAGGTAAGTTAAATATACAAGACTATTATACAGATCCTGTAAAAGCTAAAGAATATGTTGAAAAAACCAAAGTAGACACTTTAGCTATTTCTATAGGTACAGCACATGGTTACTTTAAGAATGATAGTAAAATAGATTATAACAGATTAAAACAAATATCTTCTTTAATTAAAAATCCTTTAGTATTACATGGTGGATCTGGTTTAAACAGTTCTAGCTATAAGAAAGTAATTAAAAATGGTATTTCTGTTATAAACATAGATACAAACTTGCGTTTAGCTTTTAAAAAAGCTTTAATTAAGAATGTAAATAAGAATAGTAATATTATTGATCCTCGTAAGATATTAAAACCATCTACAGATGCAGTACAAAAAGAAGTAGAAAAAATGATTAAAATATTTGGTAGTAATAATAAAGTATAAATATGTTAAATACTATTTTCATTATAATAATAATCCTTTGCGTATTATTTTTACTTTGGTTAATATTAAAAAAACTTCCTCTCTTAGCTAATATTAATGTTGATAATCTTCCTGAAGTAAGAACGCAAAGACAAAAGGATTTAATTCTTAAAAAAAGATTACAAAGGAATACTCAAGTTTTAGGATTAAAAGTATTTGAATTAATTAAACCCTTGTATGAACAAATAAATTTTTTGTTCAAAGATTATTATAAAAAATTAAAAGAATTAGAAAAAGATATTAGAATTAAAAGACAGAAAAGGTTAACTTCAGCAGTAGATAAATCACAAGCTGTTAATGAATTAATAACACAATCTAAACAATTAATTAATAGAGAAGAATACAAACAAGCAGAAGATTGTTTGCTAGATGTATTAGCTTTAAATAATCATAGTGTAGAGGGGTATAAGCTATTGGCAGAAGTATATAGATATCGTAAAGAATATAAACAAGCTAAAGAAACATTAGAATATTTATTAAAATTAACACATAATGAAGATTCAGCTGTATATTCTTCCTTGGCAGATGTTGCTAAAGAAAGAGGTAATTTAAAACAAGCAGAAGAAGATTATTTAAAATCTATTTCTTTAGCAGAAGATAATTATTTACATTTTATTTCATTAGCAGAAGTGTATTTAGAATTAGAAGAAAAAGAAAAATCTTTAGAAGTAGCTCAAAAAGCTTTAATATTATCACCCAATAACCCTAAGGTTCTTGACTTTTTGATTAATATTAGTATAATTATGCAGGATAAGGATTTATCTTTAAAGTATTTAGATAAGTTAAAACAAGTTAATCCAGAGAATTATAAAATTGAAGAATTTACAGAAAAGATTGATAAATTATAATATCTATAGCTGATATTTTCAGCTTTATTTTTTTAAGGGTCGGTACCGAAGCGGTCAAACGGGGCAGACTGTAAATCTGCTGGCACATGCCTTCGGGGGTTCGAATCCCTCCCGGCCCACCACTATGCCGTCATAGCTCAGTGGTAGAGCACTTCCATGGTAAGGAAGGGGTCCGCAGTTCAAGTCTGCGTGACGGCTCCAGTTTAATACAGCTTAAAGCTGTTTTTT
>CAYZIE010000020.1:0-12948 GCA_964478385.1 uncultured Gammaproteobacteria bacterium | reverse complement strand
TAATTCATCAAGTAATGGGTGGTGCTACAGGACAAGCTAGTGATATAAAAATAAAAGCAGAACAAATATTAAAATTAAAAGATAGATTAAATAAAATACTACATAAACATACTGGAAAAAATTTAAAAAAAATTGAAAAAGATACTGATAGGGATTATTATTTAACTGCAAAAGAAGCTAAAGAATATAATTTAGTTGATAAAATTATAGAATAAGTAAATAATCTTTTACAAAATTTTAAAAATATGTTAATATTTTCTAAGAGTAAGTTATAGAGGTTATTAAATCTCAAGAAGACTAACTTACCGTAAGACCGTCAGTGCATAGCACCACTCATAGTTGAAAAACTTTTGGCTGATGTTGTGCAATATACTGATGGTCTTTTTAAATAATTTTTGATATAATATATAATTTTAATAAAAAAATATGGGGGTAGAAGAATTTAGACCTAATTGGGACAAACCAACGCCAAGTATGTTTAATAGTCATGATGAATATTTAAAGTGGGTGGAATACCTTGAAACAGAACACATTAAAGAAGACACTCTAGAAATAAATAAATTAAAAAAAGAAATAAAAGAAGAAAATTGTCCAGAGGATATAAAAGAAAATACATTAGAGTTAATCAATGATGTTTGTAATTATGCAATAGAGTATGTAGATATAATAAGACAACTAGGGAATATATCAAAAAAATGAGAATAGTAATTGATTTTAGAATTTTTGGTACAAAACCTGGTGGACTTGGTCGTTATAATCAAGAGTTTTTAAATGAACTTAAAAAATTAGATAAATCGAATCATTATATTTTACTTTTCAAAGAGGCTCCTGAAATTAATTTACCAGATAATTTCGAAATTAAAATTTGCGACTGTCATTGGTATGGAATAAAAGAGCAAATTGTTCTACCTTGGGTTTTATATCAATTAAAACCAGATTTAGTTCATTTTCCACATTTTAATGTGCCAATACTTTACACTGGTAATTTTGTAGTGACTATCCATGATTTGATAATGACTAAATTTCCAAGTCGTAAAGCTAGCACTTTAAATACTGCTTGGTTTAAGATAAAATACTGGTTTTATAAACAAGTGATTAGAAATGCTGTTAAAAATTCTAAAAAAATAATAGCAGTTTCTAAATTTACAGCCAAAGATATAAAAGAACATTTTAAATTAGATGACACAGAAGCTAAAAAGATTGAAGTAGTTTATGAAGGAGTTAGTACTGATAGTAGTAGTCAAGCAGAACCTTTTAATTTACCACAAAACTATTTTCTTTATATTGGCAATGCTTATCCTCATAAAAATTTAGAGTTTTTAATTGAAGTTTTTAAAGAATTTTGGCAGAAGCATCCAGAGTATTATTTAATATTGGTAGGACAAAAAAATTATTTTTATGAAAGATTAGCTAAAGACATTAATTGTCCTAATATTATTTTTACTGGTTACATGTCAGATGATAAGTTAGATAGTTATTATAAAAATGCTAAGGCTTATATTTTTCCATCTTTATATGAAGGTTTTGGCTTGCCACCATTAGAGGCTATGAGTTATGGCTTGCCAGTTTTATCTAGTAATGCTAGTTCTTTGCCAGAAATATTGGGGCACAGTGCACTGTATTTTGATCCTAAGGATAGAGAAGACCTTAAAAAGAAAATGTTTGAAGTTATAAATGATAATGACTTACGTAATAATTTAATTAGAGCGGGCTATAAACAGATAGATAAATATTCATGGCGTAAAATGTCAGAAGGGATTTTGGAGATTTATAAAAAATTAGATAATATTTGAATTAATTAGAAAAAACAAACTTTACTGCTTAGCTTTGTTATTAATATTAGCAATAGCTTTTTTTATTCGTTTACAAAATATAAAGTCATATAATACTTATTGGGCTGATGATGGCGGAGGACACATCACCTATACTGAAACAATTCTTTATGAAAACCGCTTAGCTAGTTTAGATGAGACATATTTAGCTTGGCACGAACCTCTTTATTACTATATTTTAACTAGCTGGATCAAATTTGGGCAGCTTCTAGGTATGGAAGGACTTAATTGGTGGGAGGCATTCAATGTTTTAATATACTTTGCTTTTATAGTTTTAATTTGGTATTTTACATATTTTTATTCCGATAAAAATAAATGACTGGCATTACTTAATACGTTTATATTTTCTATATTATTTGTTGGTGTTAAATTATCAGCGTATATAAATAATGAATTACTTTTACACACTTTAATAATTTTATTATTACTTTTATTTTATAAATTTAAATTAGCAACTAAAGATAAAGAATTAAAAATTGTTTATTGGGCGTTAATTTTAGCTTTAGCATCTTTAGTAAAAATAAGTGCCTTAATAATTTTACTAGCTATTATTGTATTTTATTTTTTGAAATATATTTTTAGCCAGCAAAAGTATTTTTTGAAATATATTTTTATTATCTTTTTTGTAGTGTTGTTTGTAAATATTCCTTGGATAGCTTACAAACAACAAAATTATAATACTTATTTTTCTATAAACATTTATGATGACAAACCTAAACAAAATATTATAAAAAGTGAGGGCTGGAAATATATATTTAATATAAATACACATATTTTTACAGACTATCCATATTGGTTTTCTAAGCCAGATTCATATTTTTCTATCTTACTTAGTGATAGTTTTGGTGATTACTATAATTTATTTAATTATCCAGGTATAGAAAATCATTCAGAAGATCAAAAAATATTAGTAGGCAATGGTCGTTATACAACAGCTAAATTATGGCAATCAATGCTTAATACTAATCGTCTAGCTTTAGGTATTTTCTTTATTTGGTTTGTAGGCTTTTTAAGCTTTTTATGGAAAGCTATAAAAAAACAGAAGATAGAGGATAATGATTTATTTTTATTAGTTGTATTAGTTGGCGGTTGGTCAGCATCTTTATATCATAATTTACGTTTACCATATTTAGAGGTTGGTGTTTTAAAAGCGCATTTTATATATTTTACTTATCCAATTTTGACTTTGATGGCTTATCGTCAATGGCAGCAGATATTAAAAAATAAAATTTGGTGGATTATTTTAGCTTTTGGACCATGGCTTTTATATTTATTAATTGCTAAAAATATTTTACTTACTAATATTTATTAAGAGTGCCAGATAAACAAAAAACATTTTAAGCATAACAATAGTAGCTATCTTAGCTTTTGTAGCTTTTCTTTTGCTTTATAGTGAAGTTTTAGATCCTCGTTATGATGCTTGGCTCTTAACCGCTGGACCAGATCCTGTGCAGCAATATTTAGGCTGGATTATGTATCGTAATGCTGATTGGTCCTGGCCGATAGCCTTAGCTAATAATTATGGCTATCCATTTGGGGTCGCAATTAGTTTTACAGACTCTATCCCGTTATTAGCTGTATTTTTTAAATTATTCCGTTCTATATTACCACAAACATTTCAGTATTTTGGCTTGTGGATTAGCTTCTGTTTTGTAATGCAGGGTATTTTTGGATATTTATTGTCTTATTTATTTTTTAAAAAAAGATTAGCAGCTATACTAGCATCTTTATTTTTTATACTTAGTCCTATAATGCTTTTTCGTTTAGGTGGTCACTTTGCTTTAGGTGGTCATTTTTTAATACTAGCAGCTCTGTGGATTATTTTAAGTCAGTATCAAAAAATAACTTGGTTGAAATGGACTTTAGTTTTAGGTATGTCTTTATTAGTACATCCATATTTATTCTTTATTAATTTATTTTTATTATTAATAGATTTATTAAATCTATACTTGGTTAGAAAAAAAGTAAGTTTAAAAGATGTTGCATATTTTTTGATATTTGAAATAAGTTTTATTATTTTATTAGCTTATAGTTTAGGTTTGTTTTTAACGGGTAGCGCTAAAGCACCTGGTTATGGAGATTTTTCTATGAATCTCAATGCCATATTTAATCCCATGGGCTGGTCAAATATTTTGCCAGATTTAGATATTATTCGTTATCAAGCTGAGGGATTTAATTATTTAGGTTTTGGTATTTTAATTTTATTATTCACTTCAGCTATTAGATTTTTTGTAAAAATCGATTTGAAACAATTTATTTATAAACAATGGCCATTGATTTTGATTAGTCTAGTTTTAATATTTATTTCTATTAGTAATGTTGTAGCTTTTAATTCTTATATATTATTTTCTTTGCCTCTGGGTAAATTTTTAAGTGAAGATGTATTGGGATTATTTAGATCTTCTGGTAGATTTTTTTGGCCAGTGTTTTATATTTTGCTTTTAGTATCTTTTTACGTTCTAAAGACTTTAAAATATAAATTAGTTTTATTAATTCTAATAATTACTTTAAGTGTTCAATTTTATGATCTGAATAGTATATTAAAACAAAGAGGGCAGGTATTTGAACAACAGGTCTTTTTAGATAGTATTTTAAGTGAAGAATTTAAAGAAGCTAGTCAAAATTATCAGCATTTAGCTTTTTATCCAGTTATTCCACATAAAAATTATATGATTTTTGCTATCTTTGCTGCTCAAAATGATATTAGTGTTAATAATGGACACTTTGCTAGACTAATAGCTGGACAAGAGGAGTATTTAGCTAATCAGATAGAAAAAATACAAGCTGGTCATTTAGATGAAGATACTATTTATGTATTTTCTAGAGACGCAGAGCTGTTTGTAGAGAACTTAAAAATGGAAGATCATTCGTATATTCCTATAGATAATACATTTGTTTTATTTCCCTACTACACTAAATAAAAATGTCTTTGTTTTTTACAAAAATTCTGGTATAATATATCTTGATAATAGCTATGGCTAAGGAAAAAACACAAAATACAAAATCAGATATTCTAGAAATAAAAAAAGATCTAGTAGATGACCTAGATCAATTTTTATTTGATAATGATATAGACTCAGCCAATGTCAAAGAAGAAAAGCAAAGGGCTTTAAATGAGCTTGATAAATTTAAATCTAAACCAATAGATGTTGATACAGATAATAGAGACACTGTAAAAGATTGGGCTATAAGATTAGTAAAAGAATCAAGTAAATAAAAGAAAAAGCTCTGCATAATATGCAGAGCTTTTATTTTTTTATTTAGCTTTTTCAACGCATTTAAAGTACCATGGTCGAATAAAACTGAAATAAAGTTCAGTGTTTGAATTAGGTATAACAATATCTCTTTTTTTTGTTTTCTCTCTAAAAAGAGAAAAAGCAATACCTATGTCTCCTTTTTTTTCAATGTTCCGATAGAGTTTTTTGCTATTTTAACAACTATATTAGAGGCTAAATCAGCTAAAACACTATCCTTTCTTAAGGTTATTTCAAAATTATTCATTTTGCCTCCCTTTCTCTTAAGAAAGCTTACTTTAACATATTTTATCACTTTAGTCAAGTATAGTTTACTAGTATCTTGATTTTTAAAGCACTTTATGTTATTATCATATTTGAAGATTATATATCTTCAAATAAGGTTTTAAATAGTAATTTACTGTTTTAACAATAATTATACACTTAAATAAACCGATATAGTTATAATTGTAAGATATAGAGAAAATAATAATGAAATTTAACTCACAACAACTGAAATTAAATCACTTATCTAATCAATTGATTAGAATTATTCATATTCTCTAAAACAAAAACAGTAAAACGGAAAGTTTTTAAAAAATGGAAATATTAATCCTATTAACCTCTTTATTAATTGGTATATTTTTAGGTTATATTATTAAAAAAGTTAGTACTTCTAAAAAGATTAGTTCATCTCAACAAAAAGCTGAAAATATACTTACAGAAGCTAAACAAAAGTATAAAGATGCTTTATTAGAAGCTAAAGATAAAGGCATATCAATTATTGAAGAAGCTAAAAAAGAAGAAAAAGAGAGACGTAAACAATTAAATGATCTAGAAAAACATCTTACAAAAAGAGAGAGTTTTTTTGATAAAAAAATATCTGAATTTGAAGATAGAAAACAAGGTTTAGAAAATACAAAAAATCAAATCAATGCTGTAAAAAAAGATATTGAAAAAATTAAAGTAGAACAATTAGAAAAACTAGAAAAAATAGCTAAACTAACAAAAGATGAAGCTAAAGATATTTTAATCAAGAATACTGAAGAAAGCATGAAAGATGAATTACTACATCGTATTAGAAAGTTAGAAGAAAGAGCTACTGAAGAAATGGATGAAAGAGCTAAAAAACTTTTAACTACAGTTATAGAAAGATGTGGGGCATCTCATACAGTAGAAACTACAACTACTGCTGTTGATCTTCCTAATGAAGAAATGAAAGGAAGAATAATTGGTAGAGAAGGTAGAAATATAAAAGTGATAGAACAATTAACTGGCGCTGAAATAATCATAGACGATACTCCAGAATCTATTTTAATCTCAGCCTTTAATCCAATAAGGCGTCAATTAGCTAAATTAACATTACAAAAATTAATGTCTGATGGACGTATTCATCCTGGTAGAATTGAAGAAACAATTAATATTGTTAAAAAAGAATTAGCTTTAGATATTAAAAAAGCTGGAGAAGAAGCTGCATATAAAGCAGGTGTAGTTGGTTTAGATAATAAACTATTACAAATACTAGGAAGACTAAAGTTTCGTACAAGTTATGGACAAAATCAATTACAACATGCTTTAGAAGTATCTCACCTATCCTCTCTTTTAGCAGGAGAACTAGGTGCTGATATTAATGTTTGTAAAAAAGGTGGTCTTTTACATGATATAGGTAAAGCATTAGATCATGAAATACAAGGTTCTCATCCTGATATAGGTTATGATTTAATGAAAAAATTTGGTTTAAGTGAAGAAGTAGCATATATGTCTACTGCTCACCATGAAGATGAACCAAAAACATTAGAGGGTGTAATTGTTAAAATAGCTGACGCTATATCTGGTTCACGTCCTGGTGCTAGAAGAGATTCTTTAGAAGAATACATTCAAAGATTAACAGAATTAGAAGATACTGCTAAATCTTTTGCTGGCGTAGAAAAAGCTTATGCTATACAAGCTGGTAGAGAAATAAGAGTATTTGTTTCACCAGAAGAATTAGATGATTATAAAGCAAATAAACTAGCTAAAAAAATAGCTAATAAAATAGAAGATGAATTAAAATACCCTGGAGAAATAAGGGTAACAGTTATAAGAGAAAAAAGAATAACAGAATATGCAAGATAAAATAAAAATAATTTTCTTTGGAGATATCACAGGATCTCTAGGAAGAAAAGCAATACAAGAAATTATTCCTAAATGGAAAAAAGAATATCAACCTGATATTATTTTAGCTAATGTAGAAAACTTAGCTCATGGAAAAGGAGTAACAGAAAAAACATTAAGAGCTATAGAAAAAGCAGGTGTAGAAATATTTACTGGAGGTAATCATATATGGGATAAAGAAGATCTTAATAATCTAGCTAGAAACACAGATTTTGCTTTAGCTTGTCCTGCTAATGATTACAGAACACCTAAAAAATTTATCTACCAAGAAAAAGAAATCAATGGACAAAAACTTGTTATAATAAATTTAATGGGCCGTGTGTATATGGATGAAGATAATATAGAAAATCCATTTTTTACTATAGACAAACTATTAAAAAAAATACCTGAAAATAGTAACATAATTATTGACCTACATGCCGAAGCAAGTTCAGAAAAAAGAGCTTTAGGATTTTACTTAGATGGTAAAGTCGCAACATTAATTGGCACACATACTCATATACCTACTGCTGATGCACAAATTTTAGAAAAAGGAACAGGGTATATTACTGATATTGGTATGACTGGACCATATAATTCTGTTCTAGGTATAGAGCCAGAAATAATTATTAAAAAATTCTTAACTGAAGAAAAAATAAAACATGAATTACCAACTACTGGCAAAATTGAGATAAATGCTGTATTATTAGAGATAAGTAATAATAAAACAGAAAGTATTAAACTTTTAAGAGAAATTATAAATTAAATAAATTTATGAAAAAATCACAATTAATAGAGGCAGTATCTATAAAAGCAGGACTAAGTAGAAAAGATACTGAAGATGTTCTACAAGCTTTCATGGATTTTACAATAGAAACATTACAAAATGGAGGAAGGGTAACATTAACTGGTTTTGGTACATTCTCAGCAAAAAAAAGATATTCAAGGGCAGGTGTAGATCCAAGAGATCCAAGTAAAAGAATACAAATACCAGAAGTTATAGTACCTAAATTTAAAGCTGGTAAAACATTAAAAGATTCTTTAAAGAAAAAAGAAAATAATAATGAATAAGTATGGAATTAAATTTAACAAAAATAAAAAAAGATCCTAGGATTAATTCTTTTATATCACAAACGGAAAAATATCTTACAATATTAAAATATACTGATCATGGTAAAAGACATTCAGATATTGTTAGTGATAGAGCTAAGAAGATAGCTAGAAAAATAAATTTAAGTAAAAAGGACCAAGAACTAGCGGCTATCTCTGGTTGGTGTCATGATATGGGTAATTTTTTAGGAAGAACACAACATCATTATTGGGGTGCAATGTTATTTTCTCAATGTTATATTAATAATATAGACAATCCAGAAGATGTTTCTAAAATATCACAAGCTATTGTTTCTCATGATAAAGATGATTTAAAAATAGCTAATAAAATAACTGCTTGTTTAATTATAGCTGATAAATCAGATGTACATCGTTCTAGAGTAGTAAATAAAAGTAAAGAAAATATTAAAAAAGATATTCATGATAGAGTTAATTATGCTGTAACTGATAATAAACTAATAGTAAACAATAAAAATAAAACAATAAGTCTAGTATTAACTCTTGATACTAAGATAACAGATTTAATGGATTACTTTTCTATTTTTGTAGAAAGAATGAACTACTGTCAAATAGCAGTTAATTATTTAAATTATAAATTTAAATTAAAAATAAATAATACTATTTTATCTTAATCAAAGTATATAATTAAACCATTCTTCAATCCCATATCAGTATGGGATTTTTCATTATCCCAATCAGCTATAGATTCTAATAAATTTTCTTTAGTATAAATAAAATCTGCACCATTTCTTGTGCCTGGATCATTTGTTATATATTTATCATCCACATATCCTTTTATAACCAACATATGATATTCAGGACCACCATTATTAAAATTAGGATTATCTAAAAGTTTACCATTAGCTGGAATGGTAATAGGATAACCATTATCTAAATAACTTTCTATTTTTTCTTCATTTAAATCATTTACAATTTCTGTATTATATCCAAATAATTCTTTAACTAAATTAGATACTTCTAAAATGGGCAGATTAGAATGTTCACCCCAATTATCTTCTTGCCATTTAACCATATCTAAAAAAATATTTTCTATTTCCTCATTACTTGGTAATTCTTTATTGTTATAATAATAATCAACCATAAGAATACTAGCTTCTTCACAAGCATTTTGAAAAGGTTCATCCCAATTAGCTGTAGGAGCTTGAGAAGTAAAGGGAATATCTAAATTTATACTTTTCTCTATAACCTCCTCAGTACTTGTACTATTATCTTCTTTGTATTCTTTTATTTCTATATAATCTAATGTTTTAGGTAAATCAATTTTTAATTCATCTTTGTGTAAATATGATTTATATACCCATAAAGCAAAAGATATTAAAAATAATGCATAATATTTTTTCATATATTAATTTTAACAATAATTTAACAAAAGGAAAAGGACCGGATAAACCAGTCCTTTATAATATTTTACTAAATCAAGTAAAGCTTGATTTAGTAATAATAACTCCCAGAACTCAAGGAGTTGATTGCTCAATTGATCAAAACTACAATTGTAGTTAATAAATCAATAACTAAAACGAACAATCCTGGAGCGAATATCTTGAATAAGATTAATAAAAATATCATGTTGAAAAAACCATATAATGCTTTAAACATATTTTTATTATTAAACTTCAAGGCCTTAAGAGAAAATAGAATGATCGACTTTCATCCTAAGACACATAAAGTATCCAAGAAATTCTCTTCAGGAGACTATATTCATTAAATACAATCCCCTAAAGAGAATAATACATTGTTAATGTCCTATATATAGTAAGACGGATAATAAAACTATACATTACAGTATAGTTCAAGAAAAGCGAAGTTTTTATTTTTATTTAATCTCTCTACATATTTAATGCCCGCCAGCTTAAATATGCTTAAGAAAGAAGACTAACCCATGCCTCTCTTCAATCGCTTTTCTTGAACAATTTGATATTAAACTTTAATTAATCTTTTGTCAAATTATTTTTTAACTGATAGTATATTAACCAAACAACACCTGTGGTTATGTACACATCTGCTAAATTAAAAACTGTAAAATATGGTATATCAATAAAGTCTATAACGCCACCATATTGTATTCTATCTAATAGGTTACTAAAAGCTCCTAAGATTATAAACCCCAAAGGCCACATTAAAATACTTTTTAAATAAAAATATTTTAACCAAATAAACAATAAAATAAAAAGTATTAAAATAATAAAAATATAAATTAAAGAAGAAGGTAATTGTAAAGAAAAAGCTATCCCATTATTAAAATGTAAATCAAAAAAACCATTCAAAGATGGTTCTTTTAAGAAATATAGCTTAGTAAATCTATCTACAAGAATTAATAATATTAAGCTTAAAAAATATCTAAACATTATAAATGTTTTTTCTTACAATCCATACATGCAGTAGCTGAAGGAAAGGCTTCTAATCTTTTCAAATCAATTGGACCATCACATTTTTCACACAAACCATAATTTCCTTCTTTAATTTTCTTTAAAGCTTTATCTACATTATATAAAGAAACTTCTAAAGTTTTTTCCAAAGATAAATTCTTTTCAAAAGTAGCTACTTCAGCAGCGTTTTCATCATCCTTATTACCATAATCAACAAACTTTGCAGAATAATCATGCTCTGCTACTTGTATAGCATCATTATCTAACTCTTTTATTAACTCTTCTTTTCTTTTCTCTAAATCTACCTTTCTTTTTTCTATGAATTTTTTATCAATTTTCATATATTTATCTTTTATTTTAACTAATATATCTTAGCAAATTATAATAAATAAATCAATATTTTAAACAAATGTAAAAGGCGCATACCGTGCCCCGTTTTTGTTATTTTGTGGGTGGACATGCGCCCTTGTTATTTTTACAAATCACTTTGCAAACTTTTTGTAAGTTAAAATTGGCGAAGATTTTTATTTGTAAAAATATCATAATGCTCGTTCTGACTCTAGAGCAACAACTATTCTACCATTTTATGGTATCGATCTCATATTTTAATACAGGATGATCCTTTTTATATTTTTATTTTTTGTTTTTAGTTAGGAATGGTCAGGTCATTCCTTAATATTTAAAAAACAGTAGAGTAGGAAGATTTATATACCAAATATATTGATATGCAAATCTTCAAATAATGGTAATGAACTTTGTATACATTAAGTATATCATATATCAACCCAAAAGTCAAAGGTAAATCTTAGCTAATTTTAGATAAAATCTAATACTATATTTTTATTTGTTGACAAAGTAGACAAAAAGTAGCAAAGAATACCAACAAGTTATCCACAGGTATATTATTATTAAAAAATAATTATATAACCTTTACTAATATTATTGGTATATGACAAAATGTCTAAACTGTTAATACTATTTTCCTTTAAATATTCCTTTAACTCTCCATCTGGCAGTTTATTAGTCTTTAAATAAACAAAATCTTCTACACTACCTTCATTATTAATATATTCTTTCCATAGTTCATCTAAATATATATAATCACTTAACATATCCTCTATTAAATACTGCCTATTACTTAAATAATTATATCCATTTAACTCAATTCCAAATAAATTATCCATTTGCCAGTAATTATATTCCTTAAAACTATGATTTATCTTTTTTTCTTCTTCATTAAAAACTAATTCTGTATACAATGTACCATCAAGAAGAGTTTTTTTAACTTCAGTTAAAGAAAAAGAGGTAAAAAAGTTTGTTAAATCATATTTATTATATTTATTTATAACTAAATAATTATTTTCATCTTGAATAATTATATTATCTCTCAAAAAATAATCTTTTAACTCTTCATCATTGGAATAATATATTGGTAAAGAATAAAATTGAGATAAAAGAATATTATTATACACAAAATTAGAAAAATTAATTGTTGAACTTGAACTAAAACCAATGATAGAATCAAAATCTTTTGGAATTTGTAATAATGAAATATCTTTTTTTATAAACTCTTCATTATTTTTTTGAAATATATTAATTACTTGCTTATTTTTCTTTTCTGATATATTTACAAAAGTATTTTTACTAGATAACAATGGAAAAGTATTACTTAATATATCTTCAGCTGTATCAAATTGCCAGTATATATTAATTCCACTATTAAAATCATTAATTTTAAATTTAGAATCACTAAGTAAAGAAATATTACCTAGTAATTCTTTTGATTTTGTTACTAAAACGATTCTTTTATCTAATCTTTTAAATAAATATTTATCACTATTTAATTCATCAAAAAAATTATATGGTAATCTAGAAAAAAGAACTAAGAAATGATCTTCTTTACTATTATTTACTCTAAACCAAATAATTTCTTGAGCATTATCAAAAGATTCATTAAATATATTATCCAAATTATCTATTTTTTCTTGAGAAACTTGTTTATCTAAAAATGGATTATTAAAAGAATTAAAAAAACTATCTTTATTTGTCCAATGATAATAAAAAGAAGAATCTTCTGGTAAAAAATCTATCATTTTCACCTTAGATGTATTAGGTATTATAATTGATAGAAATATAAATATAATAAAAGATAGTAATACTAAAACTATTTTAATATTAATCTTTTTTTTATCAAAATTTAAAAGTGAAAAAATATTCACAAGCTATATATTATTTCTTAAAAAAACGAGGTTT
>CAYZIE010000019.1:0-14859 GCA_964478385.1 uncultured Gammaproteobacteria bacterium | reverse complement strand
TTCATATACGAGAAGTAGTATCTGTAACTTTATCTGCTCAAGTTTTTACTTGGCCCTTAATAGTTTATCACTTTAATATATTATCTTTAGTCTCTCCTCTTAGTAATATTTTAATATTACCTATTTT
Source organism: uncultured Gammaproteobacteria bacterium (assembly GCA_964478385.1). GTDB lineage: Bacteria > Patescibacteriota > Patescibacteriia > UBA1558 > GWA2-36-10 > UM-FILTER-36-13. Next base: position 14,732 of record CAYZIE010000019.1, on the reverse strand, counting down.
ACCTTTTATTATAGTTTTAAGTTTTCTTTATTCTTTTTTCCCTTTAAATATTATATCTTGGTCTTTATTTGTATTATTAAAAACTATGGTTGTAATATCTAAGTTTTTAATATCTATTCCTTTTTCTTTTCTTGAATTAAATAATTTTAATTCTTTTTATCTATTTTTTAGTTTCTCTTTTATGATTCTTTTAACAATATTATTAAAACCATATAATTATGAATAAGTATATAATTATTATATTATTAATATTATCTTTTCTTCTTTTTTCTTTAGAAGATGATAATAGTTTAAAGGTTAATTTTTTAGATATAGGTCAAGGAGATAGTATATTATTATCTGTTAATGATATAAATATATTAATAGATGGAGGTCCAGATAATATATTATTACATAGATTGGGTGAAGTATTGCCTTGGTATGAAAGAAAAATAGACTATTTAGTTATATCTCATTATCATGCAGATCATTTTGTTGGATTTATAGAACTAATTGATAAATATGAAATAGTGGAAGTATTGGTTACTTGTCATGAACCAGATGATTTCCTTTATCATATTTTTATGAACAAGTTAAAAGAAAAAAATTTAAAAATTAATATAATCAATAAAGGGGATAGATATATAATATCTGAAGGTGTATATTTTGATATTATTCTAGCTGATTGTGTTCATGAAGATTATAATGATAATTCTATAGTATTAAAGTTTAAATACTATAATACAGATATATTATTTACTGGAGATTTAACATCTTTACAGGAAGTAAATATATTAGATCAAGATTTAGAATCTGAAATACTTAAAGTAGGGCATCATGGTAGTAGATGGTCTTCTTCTAAAGAGTTTCTTGAAGCTATACAACCTAAAGTATGTATTATACAGTCTGGTAGGGATAATAGTTTTGGTCATCCTCATAAAGAAGCTATAGAAAGATTAGAAAATATAGGTTGTGAAGTGTATAACAATCAATTTAATGGTACTATTACTTTGATTAGTGATGGTGACGAGTATTTTATTGACTTTTGATATTATCTTGCTAGTATGTATATACTTAGTTCTTTAAATAATAGGAGGTATATTATGGGTAGTAATCCTTTGATCTCGATGATGGTAAAAGTATCTTTAGTATTTGTATTATTTGTTTTTTTAATGGCAATTTCATTAGAGATATATAATAGATTTATTAAAGAAAAATCAGAAGATGAAAAATAAAAGAGAGTTTAGTAAAATAACTCTCTTTTTTCTTGATTTTTAGACTATAATAAAGTATACTGTATATATTATTAATATAATATTATGGCAAACAAAAAAAAGAAAATTCTTCTCATTGAAGATGAAGAGATGTTAGCTAACATGTATGAAACTAAGTTTCAAAATGAAGGTTTTGAAATTGTTAAAGCTTTAGATGGTGCTGAAGGATTAAAATTAAGTGAAGAAGTAAATCCAGACTTTATACTTCTTGATATTATAATGCCTAAAATGGATGGTTTTTCTGTTTTGAAAGAATTGAAGGAGAATGATAAAACAAAAAATATTCCAGTTATACTATTAACTAATTTAGGCCAAGAAGAAGATATTAAAAGAGGTAAAGAACATGGAGCTATTAGTTATTTAGTTAAAGCAAACACTACTCCAGCAGAAGTAGTAGAAAGAGTTAAAAAAGAATTAATATAATAAAATTTATGTCAGGAAACATTGAAAGAAGTTTAGTATTATTAAAACTAGATGCTATAAACAGAGGTGTTGTTGGTGAAATTATACAACGTTTCGAACGTACAGGATTAAAATTAGCTGGATTAAAATTAGTTTGGTCTGATAAAGATACAGCTCTTAAACATTATACAGAGGATTTAGCTGAAAGAAGAGGACAAAAGGTTAGAGATTTAATGATAGATATGATTACTTCTGGACCCATTGTTGCTATGGTTATAGAAGGATCAGAAGCTGTAGAAGTAGTTCGTAAAATGGTTGGAGAAACAGAACCTAAGAGTGCTGCTCCAGGAACAATTAGGGGTGATTATGCTCATTTATCATTTAAACATGCTGATGAGAATGAAATGGCTGTATTTAATTTAATTCATGCTTCAGCTAATTTAGAAGAAGCAGAACAAGAAATAAGTGTTTGGTTTCAAGATTTTGAACTTTATAATTATGATCCTCATTATACTAAACATACAGTTTTAAAAAAGGAATAATTATACACATTTGCTAGATTTATATATAAATGATACAATAATAATAGAGTTAAGTACTTTAAATAAAAATATAATTCTACAATCTTAATGTAAAGGGAGTTCAATATTTATTAGAATCGTGGTTCTAATGTGAGAATACCCACCTATTTTATAGGAATTAAGAATTATTTAAAGGTATTAACTCTTTAAGTCGTCTAATAGAAAAAATATGCATCAAATCGATGACTTACGAAAAGGCGTTTTATTTGTATAATAGCGATAGAAACGTCTTTTTGTTTTGAGTAAATAAAAAACACTGCTAATTAATAACAGTGTCTTTTTATTTAAATAGTGGTTTGTCTTTGTATTTTATTAAATGTTTTAATGCAAGAAGCACAAATTGTAGTTTTCTTGCCATTTATTTTTTTACTTTGCAAATTAATGCTCATTTTTCTTTTACTAGCAATCTTAGAGTGACTACGAGTATTTCCAGTCATTGCTCTACGATTACATATTTCACATACTTTAGCCATATAGTTGCTTTTTTAGTTAATTAAGCTATAATTATCTACATAACATTGCATTATGTTAGCATAATTAATTAATTTTGTAAAGGGTATATGCTTTTAAATTTATTATTTGAAAATCAACAACAATTTTTAGTTATAGTTTTAGCTATAGTTTATGCTTTAACAATTCATGAGTTTTCCCATTCTTTAATGGCTACTACATTAGGTGATAATACCTCTAAGTTAAGTGGTAGATTAACCTTAAATCCAATGGCACATTTAGATATTTTTGGTACTTTAATGTTATTAATGGCTGGATTTGGATGGGGCAAACCTGTTCCTGTTAATCCATATAATTTAAAAGTAAAACGTTTTGGTTCTGCCCTAGTTTCCTTTGCTGGTCCTTTGTCTAATTTTTTAAGTGTAGCTTTGTTTATATTCCTATGGAAAATCGTATTTCCATATTTAGGAGAAGATAATTTATTAAATCTTTTCTTTTTTTATTTAATTTTTATTAACCTTATACTAGGAGTATTTAACTTAATTCCAATACCACCACTAGATGGTTCTAAAGTATTATTCTCTATATTACCTTCTAATATGGAAGATTTTAAAAAGAATTTAACTATATATGGACCATATATATTAATAGGTTTAATTATATTAGATCGTTTCTCTAATTTAAATATATTTACTAGTATTTTTACTTTTTTCTTTAATAAGATACTATTCTTTATGTAATAGTTGACTTATATACTTTTTTATGCTATTTTATTGAAGACTTTAAAGCAATAAAGCTTTAATTTATTTATTAATTAAATTAAATATGCCAACAATCAATCAATTGTTAAAAAAACCAAGAAAAACTGTAAAGGCTAAGAGTAAGTCTGGTGCTTTACATACTGTTTTAAATAGTAAGAAAAGAGTAAAGAAACAATTACCAAAAGGTGCTCCATTTAAAAGAGGAGTATGTTTAAAGGTAACTACAGTTACTCCTAAGAAACCTAACTCTGCTTTACGTAAAATTGCTAGGGTAAGACTTTCTAATGGTATGGAAGTTACTGCTTACATTCCAGGAGAAGGACATAATTTACAAGAACATAGTATTGTATTGATTCGTGGTGGAAGAGTTAAAGATTTGCCAGGTGTACGTTATCATGTAGTAAGAGGAGTATATGATACTCAAGGAGTTGAGGGACGTAAGCAAGGTAGATCAAAATATGGAACTAAGAAAGAAAAGAAATAAATATGAGAGGAAAACAAGCACCAAAAAGGAAAATTACACCTGATCCTAAGTTTAATAGGGTTGATTTATCTAGATTAATTAATCTAATAATTAAAAATGGTAAGAAAACTGTAGCTCAAAATATTGTTTACAAAGCTTTTGACTATATTTCTAATAAAACAAAACAAGACCCTTTAGAAATATATGATTCAGCTATTAGAAATATATCTCCTAATTTAGAAGTTAAGGGTAAAAGAATAGGTGGAGCTAATTATCAAGTGCCAATAGTAGTAATGGGTGATAGAAAATTAACTTTGGCTCATCGTTGGATTTTAGAAGCTGCTCGTTCGCGTAAAGGAGCTTCTATGCCAGTATGTTTGGGTGATGAATTAATTTTAGCTTCAAAAGGTGAAGGTGAAGCTATGAAAAAACGTGAAGATGTACAAAGAATGGCAGAAGCTAATAAAGCATTTGCTCACTTTGCTTAAAATATATATTAAATGCAGAATGTTATCATTCTGCTTTTGTTAAATAAAATAATAATATGTCAAGAACTCATTCTTTAGAAAAAGTAAGAAATATCGGAATTATAGCTCATATAGATGCTGGTAAAACAACAGTAACTGAGCGTATTCTTTTCTATACTGGTAAGAAACATAAAATAGGGGAAGTTCATGAAGGTGAAGCTGAAATGGACTGGATGGAGCAAGAAAAAGAAAGAGGTATTACAATTACCTCAGCTGCTACTACTTGTTTTTGGAAATTACCAGAATGGTTAGATGATTCAGAAGCTAATATTAATATTATTGATACCCCAGGTCACGTAGATTTTACTGTAGAAGTAGAAAGATCATTACGTGTTTTAGATGGTGGTGTTATTGTGTTTGATGGTGTTGCAGGTGTAGAACCTCAATCAGAAACAGTTTGGAGACAAGCTGATAAATACAATGTACCAAGATTAGGATTTATTAATAAAATGGATAGAATGGGAGCTGACTTCTATTATGATTTAGATACTATTCATGAAAGATTAACTAAACTTGCTCATCCTATGCAATTACCAATAGGTGCAGCAGAGAATTTTACTGGTATTATTAATCTATTAGAATTAGAAGCTTGGTATTATCTTGATGAAGATGGTAAAGAATTTGAAAAAAGAGATATTCCTGATGATATGAAAGATAAAGTAGAAGAATATCGTAATAAATTAATTGAAGCTATAGTTGAAAATGATGAAGCTTTGATGGAAAAATATCTTGCTGGTGAAGAATTAGATATAATTGAAATTAAAAAAGTATTACGTAAAGCAGTTATTGATAACAAAATTGTACCAATATTTGTAGGTTCTGCTTTAAAGAATAAAGGTGTTCAGTTCCTACTAGATGCTATTACAGCATATTTACCTTCTCCACTTGATGTTCCAGCTATAGAAGGTAATGATCCTCGTGAAGAAGAAAAGAAAATAGCTATTAAACCAGCTGATGAAGAACCTTTTGCAGCTTTAGCATTTAAAGTAGCTACTGATCCCTATGTAGGTAAATTAACATTCATAAGAGTATATTCTGGTACATTAAAATCAGGATCTTATGTATATAATAGTAATAGTGATAAAAAAGAAAGAATTGGTCGTATTTTAAGAATGCATGCTAATTCTAGAGAAGAAGTAGAAGAAATATATACTGGAGATATTGTAGCTATAGTAGGTTTAAAAAATACTACTACAGGACAAACATTAACTGATCCTGATCGTTTAGTTACTTTAGAAAGTATGGAATTCCCAGAACCAGTTATTTTCGTTGCTGTAGAACCTAAAACTAAAGCAGATCAGGAAAAAATGGGATTAGCTTTAACTAAATTAGCTGAAGAAGATCCTACATTTACAGTTAGAAGTGATGAAGAAACTAATCAAACTATAATAGGTGGTATGGGAGAATTACATCTTGATATTATAGTAGATCGTATGAAAAGAGAGTTCTCTGTAGAAGCTAATGTTGGTGCTCCTCAAGTAGCATACAAAGAAACAATTAAGGGTACTGCTGAAGCAGAATCTAAATATGTTAAACAATCTGGTGGTCGTGGTCAATATGGACATTGTTGGTTAAGATTAGAACCTTCAGAGCCAGGCAAAGAACTTGATTTTGTTGATGAAATTAAAGGTGGAGTTATACCAAAAGAATATATTCCAGCTATACAAAAAGGTGTTAAAGAAAGTATGGATAATGGAATATTAGCAGGGTATAAGATACAAGATATTAAAGTTACTGTATATGATGGTAGTTATCATGAAGTTGATTCATCTGAAGCTGCTTTTAAAGTAGCTGGTAGTATAGCTTTTAAAGATGCTTTTAAACAAGCTGATCCAATTATTTTAGAACCTATCATGGCTGTAGAAGTTGTTACACCAGAACAATATATGGGAGATGTTATTGGTGATTTAAATGCTAAAAGAGGACAAGTTTCAGAAATGGTAGATAGAGTTAATAATAAAGTAATAACAGCTACAGTTCCTTTATCTTCTATGTTTGGTTATGCAACTAGTTTACGTGGTATGACTCAAGGTAGAGCTAGCTATAGTATGGAATTTAAAGAATATAGAGAAGTGCCAAAGAATATTGCTGAAGAAATAATGAAAAAAGAATAATGAATATAAAGAAAATCACTGAGTAATCAGTGATTTTTTTGTTTGACAAAAGTATGTTTTTAAACTAAGATATTAACACTTTTAAGTAAATAAATATGAGTGATTACAAAAAAATAGATCAGGTTTTAGACTTAGTTGCTAAAACAGGGGATAGAGTAATAGTAGTATCTGATAAACATGATCCATATGTAATAATGAGTACTAGTGAATATGAATCATTATTACATAGTTCTTCTGAATTAAATAATCTTACTGAAGAACAGTTATTAGATAAAATTAATAGAGATATTTCAGTATGGAGATCTTCACAAGAAGATTTATCTGAATATAATCTAGATCAGTTTAAGGCTGATACTGAAAAAAAGGAAGAAAAACCGGAAGAAAAAGTAGAAGTTGAAGAAGATAAGTACTATATTGAACCAGTTGATTAGTTTTTAGCTAATATTAGCTAAAATGTATGGATTATATAATATATTGGTAATAAGACTTGCCAAAACTAAAAATCCATGCTATAATCTTTTTGTTTTATTAATAAGTAATTAAAGATAGTTGGATAACAAAAGTCCTTTAAACAAGGGCTGCTATCATAGGAGAAAGAAAAAAATGGCAGAAGTTTTTAAAAGAGAAAAACCTCACGTTAATGTAGGTACTATTGGTCATGTAGATCATGGTAAAACTACTTTAACTGCAGCTATTTTACAAGTATTAAAAGCTAAGGGTCATCAAGCATCAGAAAAGAATGTAGATCAAATTGATGCTGCACCTGAAGAAAAAGAGCGTGGTATTACAATTGCTACAGCTCATGTAGAATACGAAACAGAAAATAGACATTATGCTCACGTTGATTGTCCAGGTCATGCTGATTATGTAAAAAACATGATCACAGGAGCTGCTCAAATGGATGGAGCTATCTTAGTAGTTTCAGCTGCTGATGGTCCAATGCCTCAAACAAGAGAACATATCTTACTTGCTCGTCAAGTTGGTGTTCCATATATTGTGGTATTTTTAAACAAAATGGATCAAGTAGATGATCCGGAATTAGTTGATTTAGTTGAAGAAGAAATCAGAGATTTATTAAATAAATATGAATTTCCTGGTGATAAAACTCCAATAATTAGAGGTTCAGCTTTAAAAGCTATAGAAAATCCAGAAGGTGATGATGGTAAAGCTATCTTGGAATTAATGAAATCTTTAGATGAATATATTCCAGAACCAAAACGTGATAAAGATCAACCTTTCTTAATGCCAATAGAAGATATCTTTTCTATTGAAGGTCGTGGAACAGTAGTAACAGGTCGTATTGAAAGAGGTGTTATTAAATTAAACGAAGAAGTAGAAATGGTTGGTATTAAAGATACTACTAAAACAGTAGTAACTGGTATTGAAATGTTTAATAAACAATTAGAAGAAGGTTTTGCTGGTGATAACGCTGGAATCCTTTTAAGAGGTACTAAGAAAGAAGACGTAGAACGTGGTCAAGTATTAGCTAAACCAGGTAGTATTACACCTCATACTGAATTTGAAGCAGAAGTATACATCTTAAGTAAAGATGAAGGTGGTCGTCATACTCCTTTCTTTAAAGGATATAAACCACAATTCTATATTAGAACTACTGATGTAACAGGTGAAGTTATTTTACCAGAAGGTACAGAAATGGTGATGCCTGGAGATACTATTAATTTAAATATTAAATTAATTAATCCAGTTGCTTTAGAAGAAAAATCAAGATTTGCTATTCGTGAAGGTGGAAGAACAGTAGGTGCTGGTGTAGTAACTAAAATAACAAAATAAATTTTTCCCCCGCTCTTGTCTAAGGGCGGGGTTAAAATATATATAAGTAAATTAACAATATTTAATATCCATGTCAGACAAAGTAAAAGAAGAAATACAGTCAAGAGTAAGAATTAAGATCAGAGCTTATGATCATAAGATTATTGATCAATCTACTAAGACTATAATTGACACAGCTCATCGTACAGGAGCTAAGGTTATAGGTCCAATACCTTTACCTACAGACAAAAAGAAGTTTACTGTTTTAAGGTCTACTTTTGTGCATAAAGATGCTAGAGATCAATATGAAATGAGAATTCATAAAAGATTAATTGATATAGTGGAAATAACTCCACAAACTATTGATGCTTTAATGAATCTTAATTTACCTGCTGGAGTGGATATAGAAATAAAAATGTAATAAATATTTATCAATTTATGCAACCCCTTTTAGGGAAGTGTATAGAAAGAGAAATAATTTAACAAGGAAATAAAAAAATCAAGAAATAATCAAAACAATTTTACTAGTAAATACTGGTAGTCGTGAATTGTACTTAAGATTATTTTGAGTATAATTCACGATTTTTTTAAGAAAAGAAATAGTATGTCAAAGTTTATATTAGGAAAAAAAGTAGAAATGACCCAAAAGTTCATGGAAAACGGTGACGTTGCTCCTGTAACTATTGTTAATGCTGGTCCTTGTACTGTTACCCAAGTAAAAGGTGATAAAGAGGGATATAGTGCTGTACAAGTTGGTTTTGGTTTTAGAAAAAAAATCAATAAACCATTAAAAGGTCATTTAAAGAAATTAGAAAATTTCCGTTATTTACGTGAATTTAGATTAGATAATACTGATAATTTTGAAGTTGGTAAGGTATTTGATGTTTCTACATTTGAAATAGGAGATATTATTACTATTTCAGCCATTTCAAAAGGTAAGGGTTTTCAAGGTGTAGTAAAGAGACATGGTTTTAAAGGCTCTCCTGCTACCCATGGTCATAAAGATCAACATAGAATGCCCGGTTCAATTGGTTCTACAGGACCTGCTAGAGTATTTAAAGGTACTCGTATGGGAGGAAGAATGGGTACTGATATGACTACAGTTAAGAATTTAGAAATTATTGATATTGATAAAGAAAATAATTTACTTTATATAAAAGGAGCAGTACCAGGAGCAAGAAATAGTTTAGTTAGTATTATAACCGATGGAGATATAGTATTTGTAGAAAAGAAAAAAGAAGAACCTAAGAAAGAAGAAAAGAAAGTAGAAAAAAAAGAAGAGGTTAAAAAAGAAGAGGTTAAAAAAGAAGAAGATAAAAAATAGATATGGCTGATACAAAAGTAAAATTATATAATTTTAACGGAGAAAAGATTGGAGAAGAAAAATTAAATCCTGATGTTTTTAATGTTGAGATTAAACCAGAAATAGTTCAAGAATTAGTTTTAGCTCAACAAGCTAATTCAAGACAAGTTTTAGCACATACTAAAGGACGTTCTGAAAAAAGAGGTGGTGGTAAAAAACCATGGCGTCAAAAAGGTACTGGTAGAGCTCGTCATGGATCTATTCGTTCTCCATTATGGGCTGGTGGTGGTGTTACTTTTGGTCCAACATCAAAACGTAATTTTAGTGTTAGAGTTAATAAAAAATTAAAAAAACAAGGATTAAGAATGGTTTTAACTGATAAAGTTAAAGAAGATAAGCTAGTATTAGTAGACTCATATAATTTACCTACAGCTAAAACTAAAATATTACAAACAACTTTAGATAAATTACCAATAAAAGATCAAAAAGTATTAATAGTTACCAAAACTGCTAAAGATAATATTATACAAGCATCAAATAATTTACCTAAAGTAGAAACTATTGCATATAATAGTTTAAATATAGTAGATATTTTGAAATATAAATATATATTAATTAGTAAAGAGTTAATTAAAAGAGTAGAAGAAATATATTCATAATTATGCGTATTTTTGGAAAGAAAAAAGAAGAAGATAAAAAGAAAGATGTTAAAACATCTGATGTTTCTGTTACTAAAAAAGATGATAAGAAGAAAGTAGTTAAGAAAGAAGAAAAGAAAGTAGAGAAAAAAGAAACAGGAATTAAACAAGATGTAGCATATAAGGTTTTAATTAAACCTGTAATATCAGAAAAAACAACTAACTTTGCTTCTTTGAATAAGTATGTTTTTGAAGTTTTTGGTAAAACTAATAAAGTAGAGATTAAAAAAGCAATTGAAGAATTATACAAAGTTAAACCAATACAGATTAATATTATAAAAAGAAAAGGTAAAAATGTTCGTTTTGGTAAAACATCAGGAAGAACAAAAGATAGTAAAAGAGCAATTGTAACCCTTAAAAAAGGTGATTCAATTAAATTATATGAAGGTATTTAAAGAATATTATGCCAATTAAAGTATACAAACCAACAACACCAGCTCGTCGTAAGACCAGCGTATTAGTCGATAAGACTTTGAGTAAGAAACGTCCTCAAAAGTCTTTAAGAGTGATTAAAAAAAGAAAAGCTGGTAGAAATAATAAAGGTAGAATTACAGTTAGACATAAAGGTGGTGGAGCTAAAAGATATATAAGAATAGTTGATTTTATAAGAAATAAATTTGATATTCCTGCTAAAGTTGAAGCTATTGAATATGATCCTAATCGTAATGCTAATATCGCACTATTACTATATGCTGACGGTGAAAGAAGATATATATTAGCTCCAGATAAATTAAAAGCTGGTGATAAAGTAGTATCTTCAGAAAAGAAAATAAGTATTAAAGTTGGTAATAGATTATTATTAAAAAATATTCCTACAGGTACTGAAGTATATAATGTAGAAATGATGCCTAGTAAAGGTGGACAATTAGCTAGATCAGCTGGTAATGGATTGGTACTTATGGCTATATCAGATGGTAAGGCTCAATTAAAATTACCTAGTGGAGAAATTCGTTTAGTTAATGAAAAATGTGCTGCTACTATTGGTTCACCAAGTAATCCTGAGTTTAGAAATATTCGTGTTGGTAAAGCTGGTAGAAAAAGACATATGGGTATTAGACCAACTGTTCGTGGTAAAGCTATGAATCCAGTAGATCATCCTCATGGTGGTGGTGAAGGTTCAACACCTATAGGTATGAAACATCCTAAAACATACAAAGGTAAACCAGCATATGGTATTAAAACTCGTAAGAAAAATAAACCATCAAATAAATATATAATTAAACGTCGTAAAAGTAGACAAACAAGTAAATAAATAATATGTCAAGAAGTTTAAAAAAAGGTCCATACACAGATCCTAAATTACTAAAGAAAATTAGTAATTTAAGAAAAGAAGATAATAAGATTATAAAAACATGGTCTAGATCTTCAGTTATTACCCCAGAAATGGTTGGTTTTATATTTGGAGTACATAATGGAAAAGATCATATTCCAGTTAATGTAGTTGAAAATATGGTAGGACATCGTTTAGGAGAGTTTTCTCCAACACGTAAATTTATTAGTCATGGTGGTAAAATGGCAAAGAAACAAGCTAAAGCATAAAATATGATTATTGTAAAAGCAAAATTAAATAATATAAGAATTTCATCTAAGAAAGTTAATTTAGTAGCAGACGCTATAAGAGGTTTAGATGTTGTTTCTGCTTTGCATAGGTTACAAGTTCTTTTTAAGAAGTCTTCTCCTGTAATAGAAAAATTACTTAAATCTGCAATAGCTAATGCTATAGATAGATATAATGTAAAAGAAGAAGATTTAATAATAAAAAGTATTGTAGTTAATAAAGGAATGGCTTTAAAAAGATGGAAACCAGCTGCTTTTGGTAGAGCGCATCCTTTTAAAAAACATTCTTCACATATAGCAATAGAATTAACTGTTAAAGAAGGTGTTAAAGCTGAATTAAAACAAAAAGATAAGAAAGAAATTGAAACTGTTGATTTAACAAAAACAGATAAAAAAGTTTCTGGAAAAGGAAAAGAAGATACAAAATTTAAACAAGATAAGTCTAAACAAGCTGTTACACAAGTAGCTTCTAAGACTAAAGAAAGAGGAAGAGTTAAAACAGGTTAAACATATGGGAAAAAAAGTAAATCCAAGAATATTTCGTATAGGTTTAAGTGAGAATTGGAGATCTCGCTGGTTTTCTAGTAAGAATTTTGCAAAATTATTACAAGAAGATGTATCTATTAGAAAATTCTTAAAAACAACTTTAAAAGAAGCTAGTATTGATAGAGTAGATATTGAAAGAAGTAGAGGTGAAATTAATGTAAATATTAGTGCTGCTAAGCCAGGTTTAATCATTGGTAGAGGTGGTGCTGGTATTGAAGATTTACAAAAGAAAATACAAAAGAAATTTTTAGCTAAAGATACTAAGTTAAAAATTAATATTACTGAAGTATCTAATCCTAATCTTTCTGCTAATGTTATAGTACAAGCTATTGCTGAAGATATTGAAAAAAGAATGCCTTTCAGAAGAGTAATGAAACAAAATATTACTAAAGTAATGAAAGCTGGGGCTAAAGGAGTTAAGATTATAGTAGCTGGAAGATTAAATGGTGTAGATATTGCTCGTTCAGAAAAATTAACAAAAGGTAAAATACCATTACATACTTTAAGATCAAATATTGACTATAGTAGAGGAGTAGCAAGTACTATATACGGAGCTATAGGAATAAAAGTATGGATATACAAAGGTGAATACTTTGATAAAAAAGAAAAAGAAGAAAAAAAGAAAGAAGTTCCTAAAAAAACTGTTAAACTTTTTTCTGGAAAAGATTTAGAAAAAGTAGATAATAAGAAAGAAAATAAATAAATATGTTAGCACCAAAGAAAGTAAAACATAGAAAGTGGCATAGAGGAGATAAAATTAAAGGTAAAGCCACAAGAATGACCAAAATTAGTTTTGGTGATTATGGTTTGAAAAGTTTACAAGCTGGTTGGATTACAGCTAGACAAATAGAGTCAGCTCGTAGAGCTATGGTTGGTCATGTACAAAGAGGAGCTGAAGTATTTATTCGTATATTTCCAGATAAACCAATTACAGCTAAAGGAAGTGAAATGCCTATGGGTAAAGGTAAAGGTGCTGTAGATCATTATGTTGCTGTTGTTAAACCTGGTACTGTACTATTTGAGATGAAAGATATAGATGTAAAAGTAGCTAAAAGAGCTATGGAATTAGCAGCATATAAATTACCTGTTAAAACTAAATTTATAACAAAAGAATTAATATAAGATATGCAGATAAAAGAAATTAGAAAATTAGATATTGAAAAGTTAAATGAAAAACTGTCTAAGTTAAGAAATAAAGCTAGAGAGCATAGATTTAGTATTGCTAATAATCAAATGAAAAATATTAGAGATGTTAGAATGGTTAAAAAAGATATAGCTAAAATATTAACTGTTTTAAATGAAAAAAGGATTAAAGCAGAAAATAAAAAAGATAAATAAAGAACAATGGATAAGAAAGTAATTAAAAGAAAATTAGAAGGAGAAGTAGTAAGTACTAAAATGGATAAAACCATTGTAGTTAAAGTTACTAATATTAAAATGCATTCTAAGTATAAAAAAAGATATAAATCTTCAAAGAAATATAAAGTTCATGATGAAAAGAATGAATATAATGTAGGAGATATGGTTGTAATTCAAGAATGTCGTCCATTATCTGCAGATAAAAGATTTAGAGTAATTAAAAAAATAAAGTAATCATATGATTCAACATAGATCAATGTTAAAAATTGCTGATAATTCTGGTGCTAAATTAGTTCAATGCATTAGAGTTTTAGGTGGTTACAAAAAAAGATATGCACGTATAGGTGATATGATTACAATTACTGTTAAATCAGCACAACCACATTCTCAAGTAAAGAAAGGACAAGTTTTACACGCTGTTATTGTTAGACAAAAAAAAGAAACAAGAAGAAAAAATGGTACATATATTCGTTTTGATGAAAATGCTGTAGTTATAGTAGATAAAGAAAAGAAAGAACCTAAAGGTACTCGTATTTTTGGGCCAGTAGCTAGAGAATTAAGAGCTAGGGGATATACTAAAATAGTATCCTTAGCACCGGAGGTATTATAATATGAAACAAAAGATAAAAGTAAATGATCAAGTTAGTATTACAGCTGGTAAAGATAAAGGTAAAACCGGTAAAGTTATTCAAGTATTACCTGATATGAATAAAGTTGTTGTTGAGGGTATTAATACAATGTATAAACATATTAAATCACAAAAAAAAGGTGAAAAAGGACAAAGAATTCAATTTAATGGTCCTGTTAATATTAGTAATGTTGTACTATTATGCCCTAAATGCAATAAAGTTAGTCGTTTAGGTATTAAAGTATTAGAAAGTAAACAAAAAGCAAGATTTTGTAAAAAATGTAATGAGATAATTGATTAAAGTTATGAAAAGTAAATTT
>CAYZIE010000018.1:0-15192 GCA_964478385.1 uncultured Gammaproteobacteria bacterium | reverse complement strand
TGTACAGCAGCTTGTACTTTAATATGTTCTAAAGGATTTAATTGCATAGCACTAACAAAGAAATCAGGTAAACTACCATTATTTTTATATTGTTCTGCTAATGGTATAAATACTTCATGAAAACCTAAACGAGATTGTCTAAAAAATTTAAAAGCATAATATGGTTCTACTCCAGTAGATGTTCCCAACATAGAACCAACTGTTCCTGTTGGTGCTTGAGTAGTTAATGTTATATTACGTAAACCATTTTTAGCTATCATATCTTTTACATCTTCTGGTAATTGTTTTATAAACAAAGAATCTAGAAGTTTTTCTTTCTCAAACTTAGGGAAAGATCCTTTTTCTTTAGCTATATTACTAGATTCTTTATACATTTCACTAGTTATTGTTTTGTATAGTTTATCAATAAATTCAAGAGATTCATCAGAACCATATTTAATACGTAATTTAATTAATAATTCTCCTAATCCTAATGTTCCACCACCAACTCTTCTTTCGTTTTTTTGATTATCTTTATTTTCTTTAAAATGATAAGGTGTTAAATCAATAATATTATCTAAGAAACGAGTTAAAACACGAGCAGATTGTTTTAATTCATCCCAATCTACTTGGTATATAGGTCCTAATTCATCTTCTCCTACTTCTTTAGTAAAAGATGCTAAGTAAAGATGACCTAAATTACATACACCCCAACCAGGTAAACCTTGTTCTCCGCAAGGATTTGTACATATTATTTTATTAAAGTAATATGAATTACTTAATTTATTGTATCTTTCCATGAATATAACTCCTGGTTCAGCACTAGCATGAGCAGAGGTTATTATTTTATTCCATAAATCTCTAGCTCTGATTGTTTTGTATACTTTAGTAGGTAAATTAGCTTCTTTCCAAGCAAGAAGATCACCATTCCATATTTGATTATATATATCACTATATGCAGGATTTTCATAATCAGGGAATTCTAAATTCCATTCTTTATCATGTTTAACAGCTTCCATAAATTTATCTGATATCATAATAGATATATTAGCATTTTCTATATTTCCAGCAGCTTTTTTAGAACCAATAAATTCTAAGATATCAGGATGCCAATCCCATTGAGTAAGCATTAAAGCTCCCCTTCTTGATCCTCCTTGTTCTATTAATCCTGTTATATAAGAAAATAGTCCACCCCAAGAAACAGAGCCAGAAGACTTACCATGTACACCTCTAACATAAGCATATCTTGGCCTTAAAGCACTTAAAGACATACCAACACCACCACCTCGAGACATTACTTCTACCATTTGATGTAATGTATCTCTTACAATGTTTTCACGAGAATCTCTAGGAGATGGTAAAACATAACAGTTGAATAATGTTAAATTAGATGTATAGTTTGTATCAGTGTTTGTATTAGCGCCAGTCATTATTCTTCCTGCTGGTTGAATATGCTTTTTACGTAATTGTTTAAAAAATATTTCAAAGTATTTTTCTTTATCACTATCTTCTTTTTCTACAGAAGCAACAGCTCTAGCTATTCTTCTTTGTGCATCATCAATAGATTCTAATGGTTTATCACATTTATGTATATCTTGTATATATTCAAAATCATTTTTTTCATCAGAATAAATACCAGTTATCATATGAAAAATAGCTTTATCACCATCAATTATTTGTTTTATTACACCAAGATCTTTTTTAGGATATTTAGGATCTTCTTTAGATATTACCACTGCTAAATCTCCAATAGATAGGGTACTTTTTTTATCTTTCATTGAATACCTATCTAAAAATATTATTCTTCCTAATTCATCAAACCGAGTTGAATTATTAAGTATATGTTTAGCTTGATCACTTAATTTTACATTTAACTCTTCTATTTTTTTAACTTCAGCACAGGTTATAGTTTTACTTTTAGTAAGCCTTAGTTTTTTTCTTTCTTCTCTGTATATTATGAATGCTTTAGCTGTTTTAGCCCAATTAGATTGTATTAATATTATTTCTATAATATCTTGTATTTGTTCAACAGTAGGTATGTTATTATCATTATATTTATGTTTTAAAACAGATTTAACAATATTACTTAGTTTTACAGCTTCCTTATCATCAAATTCACCTGTAGCATTTCCAGCCTTACTAATTGTTTTAAATATTTTATTCTCATCAAAGTCTACTATTCTACCATCACGTTTTTTAATCTTTTTTACAGAAGAGAATATGGTTGTTTGATTATCTATTTTTAACCCTCTTGTTTTAAAGTAAACTTTAGAAACTTGAGCTAGATTATTTTCTAAAAGTATTACATTAACAGCACTACGTATATCATCTGTAGTGATAGTATCTTCATTTTTGTATTGAGATTCTAAGTATTCGATAACTTGAGAGGATAATTTCTCTGTAATAGGGTTATCTTTAACTCCAGCTGTTATTAAAGCTTGTTTTATAGAGTTACTTATTTTATTTTGATCAAATGTTTCTTTTTCTTGATTTCTTTTTTTGATATTTTTTTTCTGCATGGGGTTATGTTAAGTAAAATAAAAAGCTAAATAAATGTAATTAGCTATGATTTTAATGTGTCTACTACTATATGTAGTGTTCTAAATTATTATAGCACACAATATACAGTAATGACAAATTTTTGATTTTTATTTTATTTTACAGCGTTATCATTATATATGTTTATTTAAAAAATGTCTAATTTTATAATTTGCATACCCCTAATCTTTCTGTTATTATGGTCTATATGACTAGTTTCTTCAATAAAAACAAGAAAGGAACAAAGAAAAAACCTTTTAAAAAGAAAAAGGAAGATTTAATGGACCCTGTTTTATATATTGGTGATTTAGATACAGAAAAATTTCCTTATCTTTCTCAAGAAAAAAAAGAGGATGAGTCTACAGAGGTAGAAAATCCTCTTAACAAGAGATAAATTAATCTAATGTTATAGTTTTGTTGTATTTAACTAATTCAGAGTCTATATTTAGCTTATTTTTTATAGTATTAGAAAAACTTTCTAATACTTCTTTATTTCCATGTACTAATAATACTTTCTTTGGCTTTTCTTTATAGTTATTTAACCAATTTAATAGTGCATTCATATCTCCATGAGCAGAAAAACCATCTATTTTTTCTACATTAGCTTTTATTGGTATTATTCTATCATTATAATGAAAGTCAAAACTACCAGTTAATATTTTATGCCCTAATGTTCCTGGTACTTGGAAACCAGTAAATACTACATTATTTTTATAATCAGAAACATATCTAGCTAGATGATGTAATATTCTGCCACCCTCCATCATTCCACTTCCTGCTATAATCATCTTTGGTTTAGAACTTGTATTTATATTTTTAGATTTATCAACAGTATTAGTTACTTTTAAATGAGGAAAATTAAATAAATCATTATCATGTTTTAAAATATCTTGAGCTTTTTCATTTAATAGGTCTAAGTGTTGTCTATATATTTTAGTTACTGCAGTTGCCATAGGGCTATCTAAGAAAACAGGCATATTAAAATCTATATGTTTTTCATAGTAATTATTTAATATTTCTAAAATATCTTGAGCTCTTTCAATAGCAAAGCTAGAAACAATCATTACAGAATTATTTAAAGCTGTTCTCTGTGTTACTTTTATTAATTTTCTTTCTCTTTCTCCTCTTTCTTCATGTAGTCTATCTCCATATGTTCCTTCCATTACAATATAGTCTGCTCTATCAAGATAATCTATATTTTTTATTAAAGGCATTTCTTCTTGTCCTAGATCTCCACTAAAAATTATTGTTTTATCATTAACTTTAATTTCTACAATAGCTGATCCTAAGATATGACCAGCATTATGTAGTTTAAAACTTATATTTTTATGTAATTTTTGTTTATTATAGTATTCAACACTTTTCCAAGACTTATTTAAATCAGAAAGATTTTTAGAAGAATAGAGTAATTCTAATTTATTTTGTCTTGCTTTTTGTTGCATTATTTCTAGATTATCTTCTAGAACTATTTGAGCTAATTCTATAGTTGGTCTAGTAGTATATACATTACCATTATACTTTCCAGCAAATAGTATTGGTAATCTACCACAATGATCTAAATGAGCATGTGTAAGTATTACTGCATTAAGATCCTTAGGATTAAAATCTAATTTATCCCAATTTTTAAAATAGTTTTCTTGCCCTCCTTGAAAAAAACCACAGTCTATTAATATTTTATATCCATTTATATTTAATAGATGACAAGAACCAGTTACTTCTTCTGTAGCCCCATATGATGTTAGTTTAATATTTTTCATTTTTGTTTTATAAATGTAGCTTCGTATTCTATTTCCATATTAGGATTATATCATTTTTTAGGTAAATAAAAAACCTGGTATAGTACCAGGCTTCTTATTTATATCTTACCAACTAAATCTAATCCAGGTTTTAACGTATCTTTTCCTGGTTCCCAATTAGCAGGGCATACTTTATCACCATACTTATGAGTAAATTGAGCTGCTTGTAATTTTCTTAGTAATTCTTTGCTAGATCTACCAATACCATTATCATGTACTTCTATAGTTTTTAAATTACCTTCAGGGTCTATTATAAATGTTCCACGAAGTGCTAATCCTTCTTTTTCTATCATAACTCCATATGATCTACTAATACTTCCTGTAGGGTCTGCTACCATAGGGAAGTTTATTTTTTTAATTTCTTCTGATTCATCATGCCAAGCTTTATGAACAAATACCGTATCAGTACTTACTGATAATACTTCAGCATTTAATTTTTTAATTTCTTCATAATTATCTGCTAAGTCTCCTAATTCAGTAGGGCATACAAAAGTAAAGTCAGCAGGATAAAAGAGTAGTATTACCCACTTACCTTTATATTTATCAAGACTTATTTTTTTAATATCCTCTTCATGATATGCTTCAGCTTCAAATTGAGGAGCTTGTTTACCAATTGTTGGTGTACAGTTGCAAATATCTTCACAACATAAACATGTTTCTTTTTCCATAGTTTTTATTACTTATTATTTAAATATTTTTCTTGTACTTTATCCCAGTTTATAATCTTAAAGAAGTTTTCTATAAATTTATTTCTTCTATTTTGATATTTTAGATAATATGCATGTTCCCATACGTCTATACCAAATAAAGGGGTATGATTTAAAGAATATGGACTATCTTGATTTAATGTTTTTTCAATTATTAGTTTACCATTATCTAATGATAACCAAGCCCAACCAGAACCAAATACAGTCATACTAGCTTTGGTTAATTCTTCTTTAAAATTATCAAAACTTTCAAAAGTATCATTAATTGCTTCTAATAATTCACCTTCTGGTAAATTATTTTCCTTTCCAGGTCTAATAGTTTCCCAAAGAATACTATGATGTACATGACCACCACCATGATTCTTTATTGCAGTTTTAATTTCTTCAGGAACACTATCTATATCTTGTAGTATTGCTTCTGCTGTTTTATCAAATAATTCAGGATTATTTTCTAAAGCTTTATTAAAATTTGTTGTATAGGCTACATGATGTTTATCATGATGCACTTTTATTGTTTCTTCATCCATATATGGTTCTAAAGCATTATATTCATATGGCAAAGAAGGTGTTGTAAATTTTTCCATATTTTTTTATTTAATTATTCTTTTTTCTTGTTTACTTTTTTTAAAGTAATCGTTTATTGCAGCTCTTAAAGCTTGATCTCCTAGAACAGAGCAATGAATTTTACGTGTAGGTAAACCACCTAATTCTTCAGTAATATCTTGAGGTTTAAGTTTTAAAGCTTTATCTATTTTAATTCCTTTAACCATAGTAGATAGCATAGAGGTTGCTCCAATAGCTGAAGCACAACCAAATGTTTGCCACTTCATATCTGTTATACTATCAGTTTTTTTATCTACTTTAATCCAAACTTTCATCATATCTCCACAAGCTGGAGAACCAACCATACCCAAGCCATCATAGCTTTTAATTTCTTTTTCATCTAAAACTATATTCTTAGGGTTAAAGAAATGATCTTTTACTGTTTTTGTATATACCCAAGGATCTTTAGATGTATTTTTCATACTATATTTTAATTATTTTTCTTTTAAAATTATCTATTTCTTTTTCTACTTCTTTCATATTTGATTTTGTAGGAGAAATCTTCCTTAAAGTTTTAACAATATTTGGTAATTTATTCATTAAGTATTCTAAATCTTTTTTCTTTGTGTGTTTTCCTAATGTAAATCTCATAGAACCATGTGCAACTTCATATGGAGCACCTAAAGCTCGTATTACATGAGAAGGTTCTAAACTAGTAGAAGTACAAGCAGAACCAGTAGAAGCTTGAATACCTATTTCATCAAGATAGAGTAAGATAGCTTCTCCCTCAATATCCATGATAGATATATTTATATTATTTGGTAGTCTTTCTTTTGAATCTCCATTTAATCTTGTCTTAGGAATTGTTTTTAATATTTTATTTATTAAATAGTCTCTTAATTTAATTAATCTTTTATTTTCTTTTTCTTTATTTTTCTCAACTAATTCTAATGCTTTGGTTAAACCAATAATTGCTGGTACATTTTCTGTTCCTGAGTAAAGATTTTTTTCTTGACCACCTCCATCTATTAATGAAGTAAGAGGAGTTCCTTTTTTAACATATAGTACACCTATACCTTTAGGACCATAGATTTTACTTCCATTTAAAGTTAAAAGGTCAACATGTAGTTTTTTAACATTAAGATCTAAAGCACCAGCAGCTTGGCAAGCATCTGTATGAAAATATATTTTATTTTTTCTTGTTTTATTTATCTTTTCTAAGTAAGCACCTATTTTTTGTATAGGTTGTATAGTACCTATTTCATTATTTGCTATCATTATACTTACTAAAACAGTATTACTTTGTATACTTTTTTTTAGATCTTGTATATTTACTAATCCATATTTATTTACTGGAAGTATACTTACTTTTATTCCTTTTTTGTTTAATTTTTCTATACTATGCATTACAGCATGATGTTCTATACTTGATGTTATAATATGTGAGTTAGGATTAAGACTGTTTACTAACCCTTTTATACCTAAATTAATACTAGCTGTACCTCCTCCTGTAAATATTATTTCTTCAGGATTACAATTAAGTATTTTAGATATACTTTTTCTAGAATTATAAATACTATCTTTAGCTTTTTGTCCTAAAGAGTAAAGACTAGAAGGATTACCAAATTCTATATTCCAATATTTATCCATAGCTTTAACCACCCTAGGATCAGTAGGGGTAGTAGCAGCATAATCTAAATATATATTTTCCATTATTTTGGTGGATGAATTTGTTTTCCACTATCATCTTTTATGATAATAGCGTTGACAGGACAGCTTTTAGCAGCTTGAAGAATTGTTTCTTCATTATCATGTTCTCCTTTTTTTACTACAGCTATACCTTCACCATCTAATTCAAAGGTATTTGATGCTATAGCTACACATGTTGCTACACTTACGCAAAGATCTTTTTTTACTTCAATTTTCATATTGTTATTTTTTAATTTTAAGGCAAGGTTTTTTATTCTGACACTTTTTACATATACCAGAATAGTTTAATGTAAAGTTACCTATACTATATTCCCCATACTTTTTTATATGCCTATCCTTTAAAGGATATTTAGGTATATCATATATGTTTTTACAAATATTACATGTAAAATGATCATGTTCTTTTTTTTGTCCATCAAATTTAGATATTTGTCCAGGAAATTTTAATTCTTGAATTAAGTTTATATTACTTAAAAAATTAAGATTACGATATATTGTTCCTAGAGAAATATGGGGGAGTATTTTCTTTACTTTAATATATACTTGTTCAGCAGTAGGATGAGTATAGTCTTTACTTAAAATATCGAGAATAATCTTTCTTTGTTTTGTTAATCTTCTTTTATATGGTAAGTTATTATCTTTCATATATTATTGATAATCATTCCTAATAGTATATGAATATTATTATTAAGTCAAGTTGACAAAAGTCTTTTTTTATGATATGATGTATATGTAAGTTGAAATTGGCCTATCCTTAACTGGGTAGCCAATTTTTTATTATTATTCAATTTTCTGTAGTTATTGAATAGTATGCCCCAATTATATAACTTACATTAAAAACAACCATGTTTTTACAATAAATTTATGTTATATGATAATAAAATAGAATCATTTAAATTAGTTATTAGACCTGGTGATAAAAAGCTTAGATCTAGTGATTATTGGGCTATACTTATTCTCTGTGCTGTAGGAGCTTTTGCACTCCTAATGGCAGTAGGATCTTCTGTATAATTAAAATATTTAATATATACGCTAATGAAAACAAAAACAAAAATTTACTTACCAGCTATTATGTTAATATTATTTAGCTGGACTACATATACTGTATATTGTTAACAGTATATACAAGATCATTAAAATAAAAATTATGAAAGTTATTAAAAAATTGTTGGGATTTTTTAATAAAAACAAGCCTGTAAAAAAAGATGAACAAATAATAAAACAAGAAGCGCACGATTTAGCGAAAGCACCTCCTGATGATCTAATGATCATCAAAGACAAAAAAGAAGATGGATTGTATAATAAAGACTCTCCATGATAATAACCTGAGTTTAACTCAGGTTATTTTATTTTATCTCTAAAAATGATATAATATCATATATGGAATATCAGAAATATATATGGAGACCATATGATCCAATATATATCAAGTTGTACCAAGAAGAAAAAGAAAAATTAGAAAATATTTTAGGAAAAGAAGTTAATATACAACATTGTGGCAGCACTTCTATACCTGGTCTTGGTGGTAAAGGAATACTTGATATTGTTTTAGGTACAGTAAACAATAATTTAAAAGAAATTTCTAAATTATTACAAGAAAATGAATATGAATATATACCTCAAGGAGGTAGTAAAGACAGACTATTCTATGAATATACATATAATAGTAATAATTCTCGCAAAGTACACTTACATTTAGTAGTTTTAAACAGTGAAGAGTGGATTAGTAAATTAGCTTTTAGAAATTATTTACTTAAGAATCCTCGTAAAGCTTTAGCATATTCTGAGATAAAGAAAGAAGCTGTAAGACAAGCTAATGGTGATAAAGAAACATATCAAAAAATTAAAAATGTTTTCATAGATAATACATTAAAAAAATCAATTAAAGAGTATAATAAAATATATGAAAAAGAAAAATAAATTAAGCTGGAAAATAGGTGGTGAAGCAGGTTTTGGTATTAAATCTGCAGGCATGATGCTTGGTAAAATATTTATGAGAAGTGGTTATGAAATATTTGACTATACAGAATATCCGTCTTTAATTAGGGGTGGCCATAATGCTTTTCAATTAATGATTGACACTAGATCTGTAAATAGTATTACTAAAGAAATAGATATTTTAATTGCTTTAAACAAGAATGCTATTAAAAAACACAAAGAAGAAGTAAGTTCTAAAGGTATAATTATATTTGATAGTAATGTTATTAAATTAAACAATCCAAAAGCTATTGGAATACCTTTAACAGATTTAGCTAAAGAATCTGGCAATGAATTAATGAGAAACGTTATTGCTTTAGGTGCTACATTAGCTTTGATAGGAGAAGATTTAACTATAGCTAATAATGTTGTAAAAGATAATTTTAAGAGTAAAGGAGATGAAGTTGTTAAGAATAATAAAAAAGCATTAAAAAAAGGTTTTCAATATATTAAAGATAATTATAAAAAACAATTTATATGTCATCTTCCTAAACTTAAAGCTAAAGATAAAATACTATTAGAAGCTAATCAGGCTTTGGCCTTGGGAGCTTTAGCAGGAGGTTTAAATTTTTACGTTGCTTATCCTATGACACCTTCTTCGTCTATACTACATTATTTAGCAAAAGTAGCAGTAGAAACAAATACTGTAGTTAAACATGCTGAAGATGAAATTGGAGTTATAAACATGGCATTAGGTGCTGCACATGTTGGAGCTAGAGCTATGGTAGGAACATCCGGTGGAGGGTTTGCTTTAATGACAGAAGCTTTAGGTTTAACAGGATTAACAGAAACACCTTTGGTTTTAGTTAATGTGCAAAGAGGAGGACCTGCTACAGGATTACCTACTTGGACAGAGCAAGGAGATCTACAATTTATGTTAAGAGCAGCTCAAGGAGATTTTCCTAGAATTATTTTAACACCAGGAGATGTACAAGAAGCTTTTGAATTAGGAGCAGAGGCAATGAATTTAGCAGAGATATATCAAACTCCAGTTATTATATTATCTGATAAATATATAGCTGAAGGTAATACTACAGTTGATAAATTTAAAACAAAGAATATTAAAATAAATAGAGGTAAATTATTAACTCAAGCAGAATTGAATAAAATAAAAAAATACGAAAGATATAAATTAGTTAAAGATGGTATTTCTCCTAGAACTGTTCCTGGCATGAAGAATGGTTTATATATAGCAAATAGTGATGAACATAATGCTTATGGTTTTTCCGAAGAAAGTAGTAAGAATAGGATAGACCAAGTAAATAAAAGAGCTAGAAAACTAGAAACATTTAAAAAGAAAATGCCTTTACCTATAATATATGGTAATCCTAAGGCTAAAAATACTGTGGTTATATGGGGATCAAACAAAGGGCCTCTTTTAGATGCATATAATCTTTTAAGTAAAAAAGAACAAAAGAAAATTAAGATTATGCATATTAAATATATGTGGCCTTTTCCTGATAAATTTGTTCTTGATACTTTAAGTAAATCTAATAATGTTTTACTTATAGAAAATAATAGTACTTCTCACTTGGGAGATTTAATAGCTCAAGAAACAGGAATTATTATTAAGAATAAATTATTAAAATATGATGGTAGGCCTTTCTTTAGAGAGGAAATAATAAAAGCATTAAAACAATTTATATGAAAGCAAAAGATTTAGAAACAAGTTATAAACCAACATGGTGTCCTGGTTGTGGAAACTATGCTATTTGGTTGGCTTTAAGACAAGCTTTAGTAGAATTAAACTTAAAACCAGAAAATACTCTTATACTCTATGGTATTGGTTGTTCTGGTAATGGTGCTAATTTTATAAAAACATATTCATGGCATAGTCTACATGGTAGAAGTGTTCCCAGTGCAGTAGGTGCTAAATTAGCCAATAAATATTTAACTGTTATTGTAATGGCAGGAGATGGTGATTCATATGGAGAAGGTATGGGACATTTTATACATTCTATAAGAGGAAATGCAGATATTACATATATAACTCATGATAATAAAGTATATGGTTTAACAACTGGTCAAGCTGCTCCTACTTCTAGTCGTGGTTATAAATCAAAATCTACACCAGAAGGTATAATAGAAGAAGCTGCTAATCCTGTGTCTTTAGCTATATCTGCTGGAGGAACATTTGTTTCAAAAGGTTTTTCAGGAGATGCTGAACATTTAAAACAATTACTTAAAAAAGCTATAAAACATAAAGGTTTTTCTTTAGTAGATGTATTTCAACCTTGTGTTACCTTTAATAAGGTAAATACATTTAAATGGTATTTTGATAGATTATATAATTTAGATAAAAATAAAAAATATAATAATAAAGATAAAGAAAAAGCTTTAAGAGAAAGTTTAGTATGGGGAGATAAAATTCCTTATGGTATATTCTATAAATCTTCAAGAACAACCTATGGAAGTAATTTACCTCAGTTAAAAAATAAAGCTTTAGCTAAGAGAATAATAAAAACTCGTAATTTAAATAAATTACTAAAAGAATTTGCTTAAAATGTTAATTAAAGATAATAAAGGTTTAACTTTAATAATGTTGATTATTACAATAACTGTTTTTATAATCCTTTCAACAGTAGTTTATCTATGGATAGATCCTGCTGCTATAATCAAAGATTCTAGAGACAAAAGAAGAACACAAGATGTTTTAATGCTATCTAATGCTTTTACAGAATATAGTAATGAAAATCAAGGGACATTACCTGTATCAGGTATTACAACAGATAAGAAGGTATTATGTTCATCAGCTTCTTCTTTAACTTGCGATACAGATACAGAAACATGTTTAGTACCTGATAGTACTTTTTTTACTAATAACTTACCTGTGTTACCTGTAGATCCAGAAAAAACTGATGATACAGATACAGGTTACTATATTACCAAAGATTCTTCAGATTATTTAATAATAGGTTCTTGTGATTATGAAAATACAGAAATTACATACAATTTAACTATAAAAGATAATTAATTTAATAGTATAATTACAAACTTAATTTAATAATAAATTAAGTTTTTTTATTTCCTTTATTTATGGTATAATAAAAGAAATAAAAAATATATGATAGATAAAATTCAACACTACTTATCTTTGTTATTTATAACTCTTTTAGCACTTCTTCAGTCTTTAATTTTCATTGCTGTTAAAGCTGACCATAACAACTTACAAGTTCAGTATATAAATCCCGTTGTTAATCAAACTATTACCATAGGAGATAGGATTAATATACAAGCATTACTATCTTTAGATGATGAAGTTAATGTTTCTAGCGTTACATTTAAAGTTGAGCAATCTGATTCTAGTTATATTGAAAATTTTGAAGCACAAGAACAAGAAGATAGTAGTTATTTATCACCTTCTTCTTGGGATACAAGTAATTTAACTGCTGGAACTTACTATATAACAACATTAGCTGATAGTTTTGATGCTGATGGTAATCTATTAGAACATTATGAATCTAATCCTCAAGCATTTATTATAATAAATTCAATGTTTGAAGTAATTACATATAATGTAGATATAATAAGTCCTTCAAATAATCAAGAAGTTACAGGAGATACTTTACTATTATCAGCTATTAGTCAAGCACCAATAAATGCATTATTTTTTAATATAGTTTCAGATACTGGTAATTATGAAGAAACTATTATTGCAGAAAAGTTAGAAGAAGATAGATTATCATGGAGAAATGATTTAGATTTAGCAAGTTTAACAAATGGTAGCTATACTATATCTTTAAGTATTATTGCTGATAATATGGATAATTTTAATATTGGAGATGATGTTTCTTTTGTTTTAAATAATACTCCTGAAGAAGAAAGTAGTACTCCACTAGAAGAATCAGAATCATTGATATTTGATATTATTTCACCTACTAGTAATAGATTAACTGGTGAAGTAGATATTACAGTTCAAGTTAGTAGAGACTTAAGTGAAGATAGTGATGTGTATTTTAATATATTATTTAATAACAATGAAGTAGAAAGAGTTGATTTAGAGCAAGTAAATGATTTAATATATTCTAATAGTTTAGACACTACAGAATATGATAATGGTGAATACACTTTTGTTTTTTATGCTGATGAAGTTGGTGATACAACAAACTTTTCTACAAGAATATTTGAATTTAATAATTTAGAGTTTCCTGTATCAGAAATAAATTTAATAACTCCTTCTGAAAATAGTATTATATTAACATATTCATTTGAAGTATCATTAGAAACTAATTTTGATGCAGATAATTTTAATATTGAATTAATTAATATATCTAATCCAGCTATTACTACTGGTATATTACCTATTACTCGTACAGATGGAAGTACTTGGTCTAAAGTTTTAACCTTAGATCCAGATATTTTTATAAACGACGAGTATAAATTAATAACTAGCGCAGTTCATCAAGCTAATCAAGAAACAATTACAAATGAATTTTATTTTGAAATACGTTTAAATGATGATTGGTCTGAGTTTTCCCCAGAAGAAGTTACTTTAATATTAGATAATCCAGGTTCTAATTTATCAGATTCAGTTATTTTATTAGCAAATAGTAACTCTTACGATTTAGAAGTCTATTTTGTTATTTTAAATAGTACTGACGAAGAAGAAATAGAAAGATTACCTAGTATAGAGGTTGATAGACAATATAGAGCATATTGGGAAACTGCTGATTTTGAAAATTCTAATTACTATATCTATGCTAGTTCTCAAATTGACGGTACTTTAATTTTAACAGATAGAGTTTTAGTAACAGTTTTTAATGAAATAGAAGAAGAGGAAGAAGAAACTATTCCAGAAGATGAAGAAAGCTCTGAAGAAGAAGGTGGTATTCCACCAGAAGAGGAAGAAGAAAGCTCTGAAGAAGAAGGTGGTATTCCACCAGAAGAGGAAGAAGAAAGCTCTGAAGAAGAAGGTGGTATTCCACCAGAAGAGGAAGAAGAAACTATACCTAGTGATATAACATTTAATTTAGATGATAGTTGTATAGAAGCAGGTATTACAGACGAACAAGAATGTATACAGTTTCAAGCTATTATAAATAATATAGACGATAGATGTTTAGAACAAAGTATATATGATTTAATCTCTTGTGAAGACTATTTAAATAGACTATATATTGCTTTAGAATGTCAGGAAGTAGATATTATTAATCCAGAAGAATGTGAAGAATATATGTTAGAAACATATAGTAGTACTGTTGATTGTCAATTAGATGATTTAGAAGAATGTAATACAGTAATAAGAGAGAATCATTTAAGTCATTTGGTATTAAGAAAACAAGAACAAGATATTATTACAGAAATAATAGAACCACTAAAAGGAGAAGCTATATCTTTAACAGAATTATCTAATCTATTAAGAGATCAAGGTATTAGTACAAAAGTTTTACCTTTAGAATCAGAAGATAATGTTTTAATTATTAATTCTCAAAAAGAAATTATTTTAGAAGATAAAGATACTTTAAGTATGATTAATCCTGGTATATTAATGTTAGATAGTGATTTAGATGGTTTACCAAATGATGTAGAAGAATATTATGGAACTGATATATATAATTCAGATTCAGATAATGATGGATATAATGATTCTGAAGAGGTAAAGAATAACTATGATCCATTAAATACAGGTATCTTAGAAAAAGAAAGATCTAATTTAGATAAAATTATACTTTCTAATACTTCTTTAGAACAACCAAAAATATTATCAGATAAGATAAATGAAGATTTTATAATACAAGAGGTAGACAATATAGAAGAAGGAACAATATTAACCGGTAAAGCAGAACCTAATACTTGGATTAATATTTATCTATATAGTTCTTTACCATTAGTTATGACAACTAAAACAGATGAAAGTGGTAATTGGTCATATGCTATTAAAAACCCTTTAACAGATGGTCATCATAAAGTATATGTAACTATAAATGATGATACAGGTAAGA
>CAYZIE010000017.1:0-15552 GCA_964478385.1 uncultured Gammaproteobacteria bacterium | reverse complement strand
ACGCTTTCTGAGATATATTAGTAATTAACTTTTCATCTTTTAATAATTTCTTTATTCCTTTACTTAATAAAAAAGGATTATCTGGTTCCACTAATATAGAATTATTATTTAAAATTTCTCTAATACTAGGTAAATTTGAAGCAACTATAGGTCTTTTAGAGGCCATATACTCAAACATTTTTAATGGAGACATATAATAAGCATAATGTTTTTTATTTGGAAATGGCATTAATAATACATCAAATGATTTTTGAAAAATAGCTAATCTCTTTTGACTAACTTTTTCAAAAAATAATATATTATTTAAAACTCCTATTTTATTAGCTTTTTTACTATAGTAATTTATATCATCTTTACCACCACCAACAGCTACAAATAAAATATTATTTTTTTGTTTTTTAAGAATATCTAATGTCTTTAAAATATTATCAATACCTTTATCCATATTTTTTGTTTTAAATGTTCCAGTATATCCAATAATAATCTTATCTTCTGGTAAATTTAATTTTTCTCTAGCTTCTTTTTTTGTAATATCAATATCAAAAATATCCAAATCAACTCCATCTGGAGATACTAAAATATTATTCTTATCTACTCCTAAATCTATTAACTCATTTTTAATATAAGTAGTTAAAACTATAAGTTTATAACACTTTTTAAAATATTTTGTATAAATCTTTTTATTTTTAGATAAAGAGTGCCCCTCCCAAACTACTTTTTTAGAAAATAATTGTAATATTGGTAATAAATATTCATCACGAGTATAAAAAACATAACCTTTTTTATTTTTTTTAAATAATAAATAAAAAGAAATACTTATCATAAAAGAAACGCTTTGTATTATAAAACCAAATTTATTTTTAATAATATTAATAGTATCTAAAATAAATAATTTCTTTATTTTAAACTTGTTATTTATATTATAATAATTAAATGGATTTTCTTTGATATTATTAATTCTTTTTGGAAGTAATAATTCTAAATCCATCCCATTATCACTAAAAGATTCGCACATTTTTATTATCTGAATTCCATGTGCTTTTTCTGTTGGGATACGAACATTGACTATATATAATATTTTCTTTTTATTACTCATACTATTTAAATAACTTATACCATATTTGAAAAGTAATCAATGGCCAGATAGCATTTAAAGCATACTCTTTTTTATTTATATGATTATCTAATATTTTTCTAATTTCATTAAAATCAAAAATATCTTTAGTATCAGAATTATAATCTTCTGATAATATATCATAAGCCATATCTTTTAAATCAGTACGTAACCATTTAGCAGCGGGAGAAAACCAACCAGTTTTTGGTTTATTATATATATAATCTGGTAAATATCCTTTTACTGATTCTTTAAAAATATATTTTCCTTGATCTTTTTTATTAATTTTATATTTATTAGGTATACTCATAGCTAATTCTACTAATTCTTTATCTAATATTGGAACTCTTTCTTCTAGACCATGAGCCATTGTTAATTTATCTGTTTTAATCAAAGATTCATCTACTAACCAAGATTTTAAATCTAACTGCATCAACTGGTCTGTATAATTACCATCTAATTCATTAAAATAATGTTTTTTAAATAATTCTTTGCTTTTTATTTGATTGTTAATCTCTGGTTTTAAAAAACGATTAATCATTTTTTCAGATTGTGCATTTAAACTCCAAAATAAATCTAAAGAATTATCTGGATTTAATTTATTATATATATCATTTTTATGTAATACATTAGATATATTTTTAGTTAAGTAGTTTTTTCTTAAAAATTTAGGTATTTTTAAAAATCTATCAACTAAATTGTAATAATAATGACGACTATAACCACCAAATATTTCATCAGCACCATCACCACCTAGTACAACATCAACTTTATTTTTAGACATTTTAGCTAATAAATATGTAGCTATTTGAGTATGATTAGAAACTAAATCATCCATATGATAAACAACTTTTTCTAAATTATTTACTACATCTTTTGCAGTAACCAATAGTTCATTATGATCGGTATTATAATATTTACTTGTCTTTTTTGCTAATTCACTATCAATATTAAACTTATCTTTTTCTATATCAATATCAAATTTTACTGTAAATGTTTTTATTTTATGATCAACAAGTTTAGACATTGATCCTAATATTGCTGTAGAATCAATGCCACCACTTAAAAATACCCCCAATGGCCTATCAGAAACCAATTGCCTTTTAACAGCTTTATCAAATTTATCCTTTACTAACTCTTTTGCTTTAATAAAAGAATAATTTTTCTTTTCATTGGATAAATTATAATATTTACTTATTTCTAATTTATTATCTTTAAAAATAAGATAATTACCTGGTAATAATTTTTTAACATTTTTAAAAATTGTTTGAGGTCCTGGTATGTATAAAAATCTAAAATATGTATTTAAAGATTGATAATCAAGTTCTTTATCAATGTTATATTCTAAAATACTCTTTATCTCAGAAGAAAATATAAATTTATTATTTTTAAAATAATAAAAAAATGGTTTAACACCAAAATAATCTCTAGCTGCAAAAAGTTGTTTTTTCTTTTTATCCCATATTGCAAAAGAAAAAATACCATTAAATTTCTGTAAACAATCTTTTCCATAAGCAATATATGAATTTAAAACTACTTCTGTATCTGAATTAGAAATAAATTTAAAACCTTTATTTTTTAATTCTTTTCTTATTTCTTTAAAATTATATAATTCACCATTATATGTAATTACATAATTATTATCTAAACTAAACATTGGTTGATGTGCTTTTTCAGATAAATCAATAATAGATAATCTAGTATGACCCAAAGAAATTCCATTATCTACAAAATAACCCAAATCATCTGGACCTCTATGTTTTACTTTCTTATTCATTTTTTGAATTAACCTTTCATCTGAAAAATTAAATCCATTAATTCCACACATAATTATCCTATATAATCAATAATTTTTATAACCAAGCTATCTAAACTATGTCTATTTTTAACTATATTACTTAAATCTTTTCTTAATTTATCTATATCTTTATTCAATAAATCAATAATCATATCTTTAATATTATCCATATCATCAATAAATAATTCTTTTGGTAATAATTCTTCAGATGAATCATTTGATGTTAAAATTAAAGTTCCACAACTCATAGCTTCTAAAATAGCTTTATCTAAACTACCAGTTTCTGAAAAATTTAAAAATATATCTGATGTTTTATATTCTTCTGGTAATATATAATTTGGTATTACTCCTAAAAATTTAATATTCTCTTTTATATTTAATTCTTTAACTTTATTTTTTAATTCTTGCAAGTATTTTTTATCTTTTTCTGTAATGGCTTCACCAACTATTTTAAGTGTAACTTTTTTATTCAAATCTTTTTTTAAACTTAACACTAAATCTATCATTAAATGAATATTTTTTATTTCAGAAATACGACTAACAGATAATAATATTAATTCTTGATTATCTTTTTTCTTTTTAAAAGAAAAAAGATTTGAATCTATACCATGGTGTAATATTTTTAATTTATCACTTTTTAATCTAAAACTTTCTTTTGTAGCTGTAAAGATAGTGTTTGATAATTTTTCTGCAAATCTAAGTTTCCAATTTACATTTTTATGCATATACCACAAACCTATTTTTTTTCTTAATAACTTCCATATTATGCCACATAATACCACATATTCAACATTCATATGCACAAAAACAAAATCATAGTTTTTTCTTTCTTGCCAAATATATTTATATAATCTAAAAATATATTTTAAACGAGAAACACCATCTTCTTTTCCTAAGGATAATACTTTAACATTATCTGGTAAATCATACTCACCTTTCTCTAAACAAATAACTGTTAATTTATAACAATGTTTAGAAAATTCTTCAATCCAACGATGAAAAAAACCTAATATAGCATCATTTTTATTTACTTTTTGTGTTAGTATTAAAAGTTTCATACAACACTCTTCCACTTACTTATAATGTTATTAACTAAATCCTCTTTATTTAATATCCTTTCTTTATACTTTTTATTATTCTCTTTAAATTTATTTAATAATCCTTTATTATCTATAATCAATTCCATCTTTTCTTTTAATTCTTCTTTATTATTTAATACAAATCCATTTACATTATCTTCTACTAATTCTCCAGCAGATCCTACATCTGTCATTATAACAGGTAGATCAACTGAAATAGCTTCTGCTACTACCATACCATACCCTTCACTGTCTGATGTTAATAATAGACAGTCTGCTGTTTTATAATAACTAGCTAAATCTTGTTTCCAACCTAAGAATTCTACATTATCTGAAGCTTTTTTTTCTAAACTTTCTTTTTCTGTACCATCACCTATTACTATTAATTTAACCTTTCCTTTTATTTGTTTTAAAACATCTAATTGTAATTCTATATTCTTTACTTTAACTAATCTTCCTACTGTTAAGAATATAAAATGATCTTTATACTCTTCTTTTAAATTAATTGTTATACTACTATCTTGTATTTTTTTAATATCTACGTATACAGGAACATTGTATATTTTACTATCTTGTATATTATATTCTTCTCTTAATTGTTTTTTTAATCTTTTACTTACTACTCTAATAATATCTACATTATAAATATTATATTTAAATATTAATTTTCTTAAACCTTTAAACTTTTCAAAACCATGTACTTGTATTTCTACTTTTATTTTAAATATTTTAGCTATTAAAATACCTACAAAAGCTAAATAATAATTATCCTGTATAGTTATTAAATCAAATTTCTCTTTTTTTAATAGTTTTATTAAATACTTGTATATTTTATATAGTACAATTAATTTATTACCACCTATACCTTTAACTATAATATTATCTAATAATTTAATTTCCTTATCTTGACCTGGTACTATTATATGATATTTTTCTAATAAATTACCATAAATCAAAGCTCTTTTACTTACAGCAGAGTCTTTATCTAATATTTTACTATCTAAACCTAAACTAATTACTTTCATTACTAAATATCTTAATTGTATCTTTACTAGCTTGATTATATGTATATGTATAATCTATATTCTTAATTATTTCTAAATAGTTATTATACTCTTCTTTATTAAGTAGTTTATTAATCTCTTTAAATATACTATCTATATCTAAAGGATTAAATAGTCTAATTTTATCTTTAATCCAATCAAAACCTATTTCTGTAGAAGATATAAGTGGTGTATTAACACTTAAACATTCTAACATAGTATTAGGACTAATATCTGTTAAACTAGGAAATACTACTAAATATGCTTTAGATATTCTTTGTTTTAATTCTTCTCTAGATAATCTGCTTTGTATAATTACATTATCTGAAGTTTTAATTTCTTTTTCTAAATAACCCTCTCCAATTAATATTAATTTAAATTCTTTATTATTTAATTTATTAAAAGCTTTTATTAAATTAATTACATTGTTTTTATTAATAAATCTACCTGCAAATATTATTTCTTTATTACTTTCTTTTTTTTCTTCTTTAGCTATGTTTATTGGATTATTAACTATATATAATTTATCATTATTTAAACCATAGTATTGTTTAAAGATATCTTGTTGAAACTTAGTTGTAAA
Organism: uncultured Gammaproteobacteria bacterium; assembly: GCA_964478385.1. Taxonomy (GTDB): domain Bacteria; phylum Patescibacteriota; class Patescibacteriia; order UBA1558; family GWA2-36-10; genus UM-FILTER-36-13. The sequence continues at coordinate 9,935 of CAYZIE010000017.1, read as the reverse complement.
TATAATACCTTTAGTATTTTTAAATACCCATTTAATTATTTTAAATCTTAAGTTCTCTTCTTTTTGATGTATGTTTTTATTATAAAAATCTTTTAAAGTAACTAAATCTTTAGTTCTATCTAAATACCTTTCCCAAATAAAGTCTCCTCCAACTCTAATATATAAAGGTATATTATATTTCTTACTAATCAATACAGAAGGAATACCAGCACTAAAATGATCAAAAGAATATATTACATCATATCCCTTAACTTCTTTCTTTAATGTTTTGTAATAGTTAAAATAGTTTAATAATTTATTACCCCTTTTAACTCTTATTACATCATCATCACCTTCATATTTAAATATATCAGAATATGTTACTATTTTAACTTTATGACCTAATTTAGTTAATTCTTTAACTAAATTAGGAATATATGTAGCTGGACCACCTATTTCTGGTATATATATTCCTGTAGCAATTAATATCTTCATACTACTCTTTCATATTATTAAATACTCTTTCCATATCTTTACTTACTTTATCCCAAGAATATTTTTCTAAAACTAATTCTCTTCCTTTAGTTTGTATTCTTGAGTATAGTTGTATATCTTTAGTATATCTTTCTACGGCCTTAGCTATACTTATATAATCTTTTACCTTACAAAACAATCCAGTTTCTTCATCTTTCAAGAAATCAGGTATTCCCCCTACTTCTGTAGCTATAATAGGTGTATTAACAGCCATAGATTCTACAAAAGAGTTACCAAAACCTTCAGATAACGATGGTCTAATAAATATATCAGCCATTTCTACATATTTAGGTAATTCTTTATACTCCTTAAATCCTAAGAATAGTATATTTTTAGATATACCTAAACTCTCTGATAAGCTCTTTAACTTCTTTTCATCTGGTCCAGTACCTAAGATTATTAATTTAACGTTTATACCTAGTTTAAATAAAAGAAAGTTAACAGATTTAATTAGGTAATCTATACCATTCTTTAAAGCTAAACGAGATGTAGTTATTAAAACAACTTCATCTTTTTTAATACCTAAGTCTTTTTTTAATTCTTCTTTATCTTGTTCAGATGAGCTAGGTTTAAAAATATCTAAATCTACTCCATTAGGTACTAATAATACCTTTCCTTTATTACCCATTTTTCTAGATCTTTTACCTAAAAATTTACTAATAACTTGAGTTATTTTAGCTTTACGATATATTCTTTTATAGAAAAAAGACCAGAACCATGTTCTTTTTCTTAAAAACTCATCACTATCTCCACTTTGTAATGTTAAGAGATATGGTAGTTTACTTTTATATTTAAGTAATAGAGAGGATAAGCCTGCATAGAATGCCATCATAGACCAAGAAAAATCAAACTTCTTTTCTTTATTTAATTCTACAGCATATTTAAAAGCTCTAAATGGATATTTATATTTATCTAGTTTTTTACCTTCACCTAATCTAATTACTTTAATATTACCTATTGTTTCTTTATCTTTCCATTCTTTATTGAATTTATTTGTAATTAAATAGTATTCGTTATTTGATAAACGATCTGTTATTTCTTTTATAGCTACTTCAGCACCACCTACAAAAGGATAGTATGCTAAAGAAAATATTAGTATTTTATTCATATTACAGAAAATAATTATTTACAGCAAACTTAAATTGTTCAATATATAATTTTTTAAAATAAGTAATATTATTTTGTTCATAAAAAAGAAGTACAGCTTTTTTATAATCAGAAACCTCTATACTACGAAATGATAGTGGGCAATAATCATATGCTATTAATACTGCATCACTTAAAAGTCTAGATGTTCTTTTATTACCATCTTCAAAGGGTTGTATATATGAAATCATCAAAGCTAAAATAAGTGCTTTCTCAAAAGGTTCTTTTGTATTATTAACTAGCTTTATAGTTTTTTCTAAAGCTTCTTTAATTTGATATTGATTATCTAGTGGTCTATATTTAGTTCCAGTAATACCCACTAAACTATTTCTTAAACCTTTTTTTATTTTTAATCCTTCAGTTAATAAATAATGCAAATTTTCTACTTTCTTTAATGTTAATTTTTGAAACTCTTTTTTATTATTAAATATATAATCTAATGTCTTTTTATGATTCAAAAGCATAATAGCTTCCTCTTTATTGTGACCCTTAGCTTCTTTATTTTCTTTTAATAATATTTCTGTATCTATTAAAGAATAGGTATTGCCTTCTATTTTGGAAGATTTCCAACTTAAATCTATGGTCAGTTTTTCTAATTCTTTTTTAAATATAGTTTTACTTAATTTATTAACCCTTTCCTTATAATCATTATTTAATTTAAAAATATCTTTAATTTCTTTTTTATTAAAAATATTATTTAAATTATTAAAAATATTAAAATTAAAACTATTAGATATTAAATTTCTTTTATCTACTTCTTCATTGAAATATTCATCAATATTTATATATTCTAATATATTACTATATTCTATTGGTATATAGTATATATAAGCTCCAGAACCCCTTCTTTCTATTAATTTATTTTTTAACAAAATATCAAAATCACGAATTACTGTATATCTAGAAATATTAAAATATTCTACTATTTCTTTGTTTTTTACTTCTTTTTTTTCTTTAATATAGTTCAATATTAAAGATTGTCTTTTATTTATTTTCATATATTTATTGTTGCTTTTAGTGTAGCATAATGCAACAATAAATGCAACACTACCTTGTTTTATTACAACATATATTATATCATAATACTATGATAAAAGATAAGAAAATACTGTATATTATAACTCAAACAAAATGGGGTGGTGCTCAAAAGTATGTTTTAGAGTTAGCACAGTACTTTAGTAAACATAATGAAGTACATATAGCATTTGGTGAAACTAAACATATTAACCAACAGTTCATAGATAAATGTAAAGAGTTAAATATACATACTATACCAATAACTAGATTGGTAAGAAATATAGATCCTAGTCAAGACTTCTCAGCTGTGTCTGAGATTAAAAAAATACTTAACAAGGGTAATTACAACCTTTTACACTTAAATAGCTCTAAGGCAGGCCTTTTAGGAGCTCTAGCAGGTAAGCTATATAGTACTAACCCTATGAATATACGTTTACGTATAGTATATACAGCACATGGTTTTGTTTTTAATGAACCTCTTTCTAAAATACAGAAAAAGGTATATAAAATGTCAGAAATGTTTTCTACTAATTTACAGAACTTAGTAATAACTGTATCTGATTATGATAGACAAAGTGCTGTAGATAACAAGGTATGTTCTGGAAATAAAATGTTTACTGTACATAATGGTATAGATCCTAAGAAGTATACTTTCTATGATAGAGAAAAAGCATTAAATAAACTTAAACTAGATAAAGCTTTTAAATACTTTGGTACTATAGCTAGTTTCTATACTACTAAAGGTCATAAGTATTTAGTAGAAGCTATTAACTTGCTTAAAAAAGAAAAACATTCTTTACTAAATAATCATAAATTTGTATTCATAGGTTCGGGACCAGAACAGAAGAATATACAAGATTTAATTAAACAATATTCTTTAGAAGAATATATTAAAATAATTAAATCTAAAGATAATGATTGGAAGTATTTAAAAGCTTTTAACTACTTTATATTATCTTCAGTTAAAGAAGGTCTACCATATACTATTCTAGAAGCAGGTTTAGCTAAACTACCTATTCTAACTACTAAAGTGGGCGGAATACCAGAGATACTGGAAGATAGAAAAACTGGTGTTATAGTAACACCAGGTAATCCCCTATCTTTGTTGGAAGGTATAAAAGAAATAGTAAAAGATGGTGATAAGTTTATTGATAATAACTATACTAACATATTAGATAACTTTAACTTAAATACAACTCTACAGAAAACTGAAGAGTTGTATGGGAAGATGTTTTAGTTATAGAGAGTTTATAAACTCATCAACACTATCTTGCATAGTTGGATTTATTTCTAAAATTTTACTCATCCATTCAATAGCTTTTTCTTTTTCTCCAATTTTACTATACGCTAAAGCTATATTACTGTATGTGTTAATATTATATGGTTGTAAAATATCCATCTTTAAAAACACTTCTATAGCTAATTCAAACTTATTTCTATTTATAAAAGTTATTGCAAAATCTTCTAAATCATTAAACTGAAAGACTTTCCCCAATTCTTCTGATTTATTAATACTAATAATAGCTTTTTCTGGATCACCTTTTTTAGCTTGAACCTGTGCTAATTTTAAATATATATCTGCATGTCTAACACCTAGGTTTAAAGAATTATGTAATGTCTCTTCTGATTTTTCAATATCATTTTTTAAATAATATCCTTGCGCTAAAGCATAGTAAATATCTATTCTATTAGGAGAATACTCCAAAGCTGTATATAATAATTCCATAGATTGATCTAAATAATCAAAACGAGGAAGACGAGATGCTGTTTGATATACTTTAGCAAGATTTACATAGAACTTAGAATAATTACCAGAATCCTTTATTGCTTTATTATACACACTAGTCATTAAATCAATATATTTCTTTATCTGAACATCAGTATACTTATCTGCATTATCAAAAATAAATACAAACGCTTTAGCCATAGATGGAGCAAAAATATCATAATTAAAAAACAACTTCTCATTAGCAGATTTATGTAAATCTATAGTTGTATTTAAATTTGTGTTTAAAGATCCATAACCAGAAATTATATCTCTTGCTGGAGAAATACTATGAGAATATAAAAAAGAAAAAGAATAAATAATGAAAATAATTAAGGGTATTATAAAATATAATGAAATTCTCTTTCTAAAAACCAAATCTTCATCTTTATAATTATTAACAATTAAAAAACCAATAATCAATACAAGTAACCAACTAATTATAAATGAATCGAAAATAAACATAGCTTGTGTTACATAAGCAACTAATAAACCAAATAATATCAAACTATTAATAAATTCTTTCTTTTTTAATTTAAATATTAAAATAAATAAATATATAAAAAATAATATTTGTAAAACAAAACCTATAATACCATGTGATAATAATTCATCTAAAAATTTATTATGTGAACTATCAAACCAATCTTCTCTTAAATTATAATCATGGTATTTATCAAGTGGAACTCTAATATTATTAAAACCATAACCAACTACTGGACTTTCTTTAGAGGCATTAATACTCATTTTCCAAAGCATTAAACGAGATATTGTAGTAGTATCTTTTAAACTAATTTCACTAATACGTCTTAATGCTAAGTTATTTTGTATTAAATATGAATCTTTAAAAATAAAAATAAAAGATGTTGATAAAATTAATAGTAATAGTAAAGTACTACTAATTATTTTTATCTTTCTATTTTTATAAAACAAAATCAAATAAAATAACATGAAAAATAAAGCAAAAACTAAACCAACCAAAGCACCTCTAGTAGCTGTGGACAATAAAACTGAAAAATTTAAAATAAATGTTATTAAATAAAATATTCTCCAATATTTATTTTTATTATTAATAAATAAATAAATTATTATGAATAAAAATAATAATAAAAAACCAGCTAAAAATGCTGGATTTCCTAATGTTGCTGAAATACGATTATCTTCAGTATTTATAATCCAAGAAAATTTAACATTAAATTTTTGTAAAATACCATAAATACTAACTAAAAAACTTACAATTACACTAATATTTATTAGTTTTAAATACTTTTCTTTTGTATTAAATATACTTAATAAAATCCATAAATATATTAAAAAATATATTGAAGTATATATACTTGTCATTCTTTCATAATTACCCCAAAAACTATTTTTAAAACCTATACCAAATAAATCTAAAATAAAAGTTAATAATGTAATTCCTAAAAAAATAAATAATAATTTACTTTTTTTTGGATATAATTGTTTTTTATTTAAAATTAATAAATAAGATATGAATAAAACAGTTATTATAATATAAAAAAAGTATACTTTAGTTGTTATAAAAGGATAAACTAAACCTTCATTTGCAACCAATGGAGTAAACAAAGATAATAACAAACCATAGTATAAAATTCTTTCTAAAATTTTCATATTCTTATTCTATTTAATAACCATATTCCTGTTGAAATAATTCATTATCAGGATATAATTCTAATAATTTATCTATATACAATCTTTCTTTTTCTAATTGATCTGTCTTTTTATAAAAACTAATAATTTCTGTTAATAAATCAGAATGATTATTTGTTTTATCTAAACCTTCCAAAAAAATAATTTCTGCATCATCTATTCTATTCATTTTTAACCAATAAAATTTAGCTAAACGTTTATACACATCTGGTGATTGTGGTAAAATTTGAATAGCATTATTATAATATTTTTCTGCTTTATCATAATCTATACTATATTTTTCATAAATTGTAGCAAGGTTTAAAGTAGAAACAATATCTTTTGGTTGTAATTCTAAAGACTTTTCATAAGCTAAAATAGCTCTATCATAATCTTTAACAAATTTATAAATATCACCAATCATTATCCACGTCCAATTATCATCTTTATTTTCTTCATATGCTTTTCTAGCTTCAACTATTTTATTTTCTAATCTTTCTATTTTATATTCATCAAAATCTTCAGGAATAGTAATACTAAAAATACTTTCAGAATTATTAAGAATATTATTTTCTTTTTTTATAAACACAAAATAAATACTCATAATAACTAGTATAAATAAACTAAAAAATAAAAAGATTTTTATTGTTTTTTTCATAAAAATATTACTTAATATACAATTATATTAACATAAAAAAATAAAACAGAAAAGACCCGTTTAAGGGTCTAATCTGTTTTATCTATTCTCTAAGAACTAATTATAATGAAAGTCCTTGAGCTGTAGATGATGCGCTTGGTAAACCTGAAATTAAGTAACCATTTGTCCAATCATCAGTACCAGTTCCATGAGAACCAGCATTTCTGTCTGACCAAATAAAGTCATCATTAGAATCAGTATCTACTTCAGCAGCTGTATGCATTAAAGTATCAGTACCAGCAACGTGAGCTGAATCACCAGCTAACTTAACTGAAATAGAATCACCAGAACTAGCACCAGCAATAAGACCTTGTAAATAGAAAGTCTCAGTAGTACCACTAGCAACAATTACTTCTGAACTAGAATAATTTGTAGTCCAATTAGTACCAATTGTTTGCCATACTCCTAATGGAGCTGTACCAGCTGTATCATTTAATACTAAGTCACCATCTGTTTGATTATATAGATATAAATCAGTTGCAGTACAACCTGTTGTAGCTACATCAAATGTAAGACCATATAAACCTATATCTCCATTTACAGCAGAAACAGTAAACTTGAATAAATCAACAGTACCATTTCCTAATGTGCTGCTATTTAAAGCAACTCTTTCAAATGTTGGATAAGCTTTATATACATAATGTGTTTTACCAGTAGGAGCAGAACCACTTGATAAGTATTCTGTACTTCCACTACCTGTTAAATCACCTTTAGCAACTACATCAGCTGCAGCATTAATCTTATAACCAAGATAATGATCGGATGTACCATTTTGTCCAGTACCAATAGGAGATAAATCTGCTACTAATGTTAATACTTCACCATCAACATCTGTATAATCTACAACAAATGCATCAGCAGCAAAATTAATGTATGGTTTTGTACTAGTTGGTGTCATTCTTGTACCAGTAATTTCTACACCAGCTTCATCTTCGAACCAAATTTCACTGTAATCAACGTAAGATGAAGAATTAGTATCAGTAACTACTTGTGTTAAATATAGATAATCAAGTTCTATATTTTCAGTAGAAGTAGCATAAAATTTAAATTTAGCTAATTCAACTTCTGTACCACCAGCCATTAAAGCTGAATTTGGAGTATCAGCAGCTAAACTAACCTCTACAGTACCACCAGCAGTACCAACTGTCATAGCATTAGCAGTAGCACTACTATATGTAGGAGTTACGCTATTACCTGAAATATCACCTTGAGCTGTAATAACATTAGAATTAGTAGACGTAATATCAATAGTATGTGTTCCAGCAGCAGTAGCTCCAGCAGATAAATCTGCGTAAATATCCATATTAACTGCAGTTCCTGCAGTTACAACGAATTGATCATCACCAGATAAAGAAACAGAAATTTCTTCATCATCACCAACATCAGAATCGCCACCATCTTTTGTTACTGATAATTCTTCACCATCAACTAAGAAAGTGATATTTTGAATTTCATTTGTCTTAGCAGTAGCACTAGCAGTTATATAAAATTCAAAAGCTGTTACTTTGATACTTTCTGAAGAATCAGTAGCATCAAAACGAACTTTTGAATATAAATGATCTGTAATACCAGCAGCAATTGTTTGGGCAGCTGGATTTGGTAATGTAGTTACTGACAATGAAGCATCTGTAATAGTTATTAAATTAGCATCAACTTCTGCTTGTGGGAATGCATAAGAAGCAATTGTAATAGCATCACCAGTAATATCACCAGTAGCATCTAAATTAGATGTACTTACTGTTGAAAAATCTACAGCAAATTGAACTGTGTCACTATTAGCTGGATCACTATTTAAATTACCAACAATCTTAATTTCATTATCACCAATAGGTAAAGTAAATGAATCTGTAAACGAAACAGTACCATCCCCAGTTCCAGAACCATCTGTAGCACCAGTTAATGAATTACCATCAGCATCTACTAATTTCAAACTAGTAAAATCAGCTGCTTCAACAGTTCCTGTTACATCGATATTAAATAAAATTGTATCAATAGTCATAGATTCACCTTGAACTTTAAAATTCCAAGAACCAAGCTCTAAATCATTAGTATCTTCTGAAACATTACCAGCTTGAATTGTGTTAGTTTTACTAACATTTAATTGTCCACGGCTAATTGTTACAATTCTACCTGAATCAATTTCAGCATCTGGAGTTACATAAGAACTATTTAAAGTATCGTAAGCAAAAATATCATCAACTTTCTTGATATCAAAATCAAGAGTTCTTCCAGATCCACCTGTAATATCACCTCTTAATTGAAATGTTTCATTATTACCATCTTCGATAAGACATACATCACCACAATCTGATAAATCAAAGTAAATATAATTATTTAACATTTCAGATGTAGCAATAACATTATTATCAACTACCAATTCTACATTATCAATATCACTATCATCAGCTGAACCAGCATTATTGAATCTAATAGAATCAATACGCACATCAGCTTCAGAAGCATCATTGGCTAATTTAACATTTAAGAATTCAACATCTTCTGTGCCAACTTCCTCTGTTAATGTTCCCAAATCTGGATTTTCTGTAACAGTTACATCAGCAACATTTACAGTGCCATTAAGAGTCATAGCATTACCAACAATAGGTAAATTAGAACTAACATCTGCATCTGTATTTACTGTTACTAGTGATAATGTTGGAGTTTCACCAGCATAAGTAGCAACATCAGCTATCTTACCAACTAACATTAAACTAACTGTTGAATTAGCAGGCACTTCTACATCATCAGTAAATGTAGCTTGATGACTAGAGTTAAATGACTTATAAGATGAACTTAATAATTCATCGCCATTAAGGATATTAACTCCTGTAAAAGCAGCATCTGTAGCAGGAGCACCTGTTCTTTCTACAACTAAAGAATCAATAGTTACTGCTTCACTTCCAGCAGTAAAATTAATTTTAGTAAAAGGAACATGTGTAGCATTCTTATAAGTATAGCTAGCAGCAGGTGTATCAGAAGCTAAAGCTACTGTTACAGCACCTTCTGTTGCTGCAGGTTCATCACCATCATCACCACCTTCACTTGGCATATAACCTGATAAATCAGTTTCTTCACCAGTGATAGTTTCACCGTCTGTGTAGTCGTCTAAATCTTCAACAACGATAACATTATCCCAGTCAAAGTTAT
>CAYZIE010000016.1:0-15875 GCA_964478385.1 uncultured Gammaproteobacteria bacterium | reverse complement strand
TATCAATTACTGAAAATAATATAAATAAAAAACCAATATGGTTAAAAATAGGTATTGATTTAAATAAACAAGAATTAGATGATATTATTTACTTAGTTAAAAAATATAGAATAGATGGAATTATAGCTACTAATTTAAGTAAAGATAAATCTAAATTAGAATTAAAATCTAAACATAAAGATCATCCTGGTGGAATATCAGGAAAACCAATGTTTAATAAAAGTAATAAAATAATAGCTTATTTATTTCAAAATAGTGAAAATAAGTATAAAATTATAGGGGTAGGTGGTATATTTACAGCTAAAGATGCGTATATTAAAATAAAAGCTGGTTCTAATTTATTACAAATAGGTACAGGATTTATATACAATGGACCATTTACTGTTAAAAATATAAATAAAGGTTTAGTTAGTTTATTAAAAAAAGATAATTTTAAACATATTTCTCAAGCTATAGGAATTGAGGCTAATAAATATTCATTATGAAAAAACAATATAAACAATACTATTTATACAGACTGTTAGAAATATTCCCTGGTTTTATGGTTTGGTTAACATTAATTGGTATTATAGTGCTTTCTTTTATATCACCAATAGCTGGAATATATTTTGCTATTGCTTTTGACCTATACTGGATTTTAAAAATCTTTTACCTTTTTATATTCTTAAATATATCATGGTTTAAATATCGTAAAACTATAAAAATAGATTGGTGGACAAAATTAAGAAAAGAGTATTTAGAATGGAAAGAATATAAACATATAATATTTTTACCAACAGCAGGAGAACCATGGGAAGTTGTAAATAATACTTTTCTTAAACTAAAAAATACAAATTATGATCATAAAAAAATGATTATAGTTCTAGCAGGAGAAGAAAACTTTAAAAAAGATTTTAAAGAAATATCTGGAAAAATAAAAAGAAAATATGATAATGTTTTTCATGAAATATTAATAACAATACACCCTGCTAATTTAAAAGGTGAAATACCTGGCAAGGGATCTAATCTATACCATGCAGGATATGAGGTTAAAAAGTATGTAGATGAAAAAGGTTGGGATTATAAAAAAATAATAGTATCTACTTTTGATGTTGACACTATTACTCATCCTCAATATTTTTCATACCTAACATATAAATTTTTAAAACATGATAATCCATACAGAGCAAGTTTTCAACCACTAGCTTTTTATCATAATAATATTTGGGAATCAGATATTATAACCAGAGTAGTAGCTAATTCAACAACTTTTTGGTTATTAACAGATTTAGCTAGACCAGATAGATTATTTACTTTTTCTTCACATAGTATGTCTTGGCAAGCTTTAGTTGATATTGGCTTTTGGCAAAATAATATTGTAACAGAAGATTCTCGTATATTTTTACAATGTTTAATGCATTATGATGGAGACTATAGAGTAGAACCAATGTACATACCAATATCAATGAATACAGTATATATGGGTAACTTTTGGAGAAGTATTAAAAATCAATATAAACAAATGAGAAGATGGGCTTGGGGTGCAGAACATTTTCCATATATGTTTTGGTTATTTAAGAAAAATAAAAAAATACCACTTAAAAAGAAATTTATATACACATGGAATCAAACAGAAGGAGTATACTCTTGGGCTACAGCTCCTTTAATAATATTAATTATGGGTTATTTACCACTATTGTTAGCTGAAAAATATTCTACTACTAATGTTTTAACTCAAAATGCTCCTTTTGTACTAGAGGGATTAATGAGATTTGGTATGATTAGTATTTTTATAATAGCTTTAATGTCTGTAGTAGTATTACCTCCTATACCAAAAGAAATGAAAAGTGCTTCTTTAAAAAAATACTACAATTATATCTTAATGTTTATACAATGGGCTATATTTCCTGTAACTATGATACTTTTTGGATCTATCCCAGCTATAGACGCACAAACAAGATTAATGCTAGGTAAATATCTAGGTTTTTGGGTAACAGAAAAAAATAAATAAAATATATGAAAAAAATAATATTACTCTCAATTATATTCTTTATCTTACCATTATTTACACATGCTAATGAAGATAAATATTCTGGTAGTATAGTTTTAGAAACCAATGGTTTTGATAATTACTATTGGTATATTGAACCAGAAAGTAAAACTAAGTTACTTTTAAAAGATGGAAATAGTATTTCTAGACTACTCAAAACATTTTCTTTAGGTATTAGTAATACTAATTTAAATAAACTTAACTTAGATGATAATACAGACTATAAACTATTACACAACCTAAGGGGTAAATTTCTTTTACAAGTAGAAGATAATGGTATTACTTGGTATATAAATCCATTGGATAATAAAAAATATAAAATTAAAAATGGTAATGAAGGTTTAAAAACATTACAATCTTTAGCTATTTTAATTAGTTCTGAAGATATAAATAATATACCAATAACAAATAACTTAAACTTTAGTAATCAAGAAGAAAAAGAAATAGACTTTTCTATGTATTGGAAAGTTAAAGATATTTTAAAATATAATTACTATAAACCAGATACTATTAATAGTTCCGACCTATTCTATGGTTCATTAAAGGGTATTGCAGATTCTTTAAATGATCCATATACAGAATTCTTTACCCCTGTTAAAAAGAAAAGCTTTTATGATAAAATGCAAGGAGAATTAGAGGGTATAGGCGCTATGGTTGAAGTTAAAGATAATAGATTAATAATAGTATCTCCTTTAGATGATTCTCCTGCAGAAAAATCAGGACTATTACCTAAAGATCAAGTATTAAAAGTAGATAATATAGATATTACTGGATATAGTTTAGAAGATTCTGTTGAATTAATAAAAGGTCCTAAAGGAACAGATGTTGTATTAGAAATATACAGACCTTTAGAAAATAAAATATTTGAAGTAACTGTTACTAGAGATAAAATAATAATTCCAACAATAACAGGGGAGGAATTAGATAATAATATAGCTTACTTTAAGATTAATCTTTTTAGTAATAATTTAAAATCAAAGTTTAATAATTTAAAAAAAGAATTAATAAATGATTCTACTAAAGGTATTATTATAGATTTAAGAAATAATCCTGGAGGATATACTTCTTCAGCTATTAATTTAGCAGACTATTGGTTAAATCCAAATGAATTAATATTTCAAGAAAAATATCCTACACTTTTACAAAAATATAGTTCTCGTTTAGATAAAGAAATCAATTTACCAACTATTATTTTAACAAATAGTGGTACAGCTTCAGCTAGTGAAATATTTACCTTAGCATTAAAAAAACATACTGATACCAAAATAATTGGTGAACAAACATTTGGTAAAGGTACAGGACAAGGATTTTCATCTTTTTCTGATGGTTCTGCTTTAAAATATACTATATTTGAATGGTTAGATCCTGAAGGAGAATCAATACAAGATATTGGTATAGAACCAGATTATATAATTAAAAATACTAGTATAGATAATCAATTAAATAAAGCTAAAGAATTATTAAAATAATTTAAAAACTACTCATCTAGAGTAGTTTTTTACTATAACCCATTAAAAATTCTTTAATCTTTGTTTTTCTTTTTCCTGATACTTGTACTTCTAGTATTTCTAAAGCTTTAGTACTTGTACCAATATATAATCTATCATTATCTATTAATATTTCTTTTGGTTTTAATTCTTTTTCAGAAATATTAATTTTTAATATTTTTAAATCTATTTCATTTATCTTAGTATATGTAGAAGGCCATGGATTCAAACCTCTTATCATATTATTTATACTTTCTGCAGTATTATTCCAATCTATATCACCATCTTCCTTTTTTATCATTTCACAAAATGTAGCTTTATCATGATCTTGTTCTTTTCCTTCCAAATCATTATTTAAATATTTTAATATACTATTTTGTAATAATTCACTACTTACTTTACTTAATCTATTACTTAAAGAAATATAGTTATCTTCTTTAAGTATATCTACCTTTATTTGCTCTAAAATAGGGCCATGATCCATTTTTTCATCAATTTGCATTAAAGATACTGCTGTAGTATTAAAACCTTTTAAAAGAGCAGTTTGAATAGGGGAAGGACCTCTTAATTCTGGTAACTCAGAAGGATGTATATTAATACTTTGTAATTCTGATAAATTTAATACTTCTTGAGGTATTATTTTACCATAAGCTATAATTACAAAAGTAGCTGGTAAGTATTGTTCTAATTCTCTAAGAAAAGAGGAGTCTAGTTTATATGGTTGTAATAGTTTAATATTATTATCTAAAGAATATTCTTTAACAGGAGAAGTAATTAATTTTCTATTCCTTCCTCCTTTTTTATCTGGTTGAGTAATTACTAGTTTAATTAAATTTAAATTATGTAAAGTTTTTAAACTTGGTAAACTAAATTCAGGAGTACCCCAAAATATTATTTTCTTTTCTTTATTCATTTAATTTATCTAGTATATCTTTACCCTGAGTTATTTCTTCAGCTCTATCTATGAATAGTATACCATTAAGATGATCTACTTCATGTTGTAGTACTATGCTGTAAAGACCTTTTAACTTTTCTTTATGAGTTTTACCTTCCACATCTTTATATTTAATATGTATTTTTTTAGCACGAGTAACATAACCAAATATACCTGGTAATGATAAACAACCTTCTTCTGTACTTAAAGTACTTTTAGAAAAATATGTTATCTCAGGATTAATATATGTTGTATATTCTCCATTACTTTCTACTACTAAAATTTGTTTATCAACACCTACTTGAGGGCCTGCTAAACCTATACCTTTATCATTTTGCATAGATTTATACATATTCTCAGCTATTTCTTTTAATTCAGCATTAAAATCACTAACTTTTTTAGCTTTTTTATGTAATACTTTATTTGGATATTTAACTATTTTTAACATATGTATGTTATAATATATTTAAAGGAATTTGTCAAAGGGATATAGCTAAATTAAATATTTCTGATATACTAAAAATATGAAACAAATATCAGATATATTTAAACAAAATACACAAAGAAAAAAACCACCGGCGTATAGGTGGCAAGATTTAGCATTAAAAGTTATAAAAGAATTAAGTATTCCAGAAAAAAAAAGAAGTTCTATATTTATGGTTTGTAAAAAATATGATAGAAACTTTATTGAAAAATGTATGGATGATACTAAAGAACTATGTGAATCAGGAGAAAAATGGAGATACTTTTTTAAATTAATAGCTAATGAAAAAAAAGATTAGTCTATTCTAAAATTTTCAACTAAATAACCTATGCCAAAAGGTGATTCATAACTTAACTTTTCTGCTTTAAAATTAATATTTTGTATAATTCCTAAAAGTATTAATAATGATCTATATCCACACTCTCCAGCTTCTTTAATTAATTCTTTTTCTAAATTAATAATATCTTCTACTTTATTTTCTTGAAGTAGTTTAATAATAGTTTGATCAAATTCTTGAGCTCTAGGAGAATAACCATCAGGAGAATCTTGATGTAAACGATGAGATAAATCACCACTAGCTATTATACCAACTCTTTTATCTGATTTATTTATTTCTTCTTTAATTATCTTTCCAAATTCTATATGTTGTTCACTACTTAAATCACCATAACCAATACTAATAATCTTAGTATTTTTTAATTTTTTAGATAAAAGAAAAAGAGGTACGCCTGTACCATAATCTAATGTTTTATTAGAAGTTAGTATAATAGGTAGAGTAGTTTCACTACTTTCTTTTATTTTATAACCTAAAGCAAAATCATTAGTAAATTCTAATTTAGTAATTAAATCACCAAAGTTTTTAAAATCAACTTCTAAACCAGGTTGTTGATTAATTGTAAAAGCTTTATTTTCTGTAGAAGCATGAGAAGATATTAATATAATAGTATCTGGATTAGAAGAATATAATTCATGTTCTAGTTGTTTATATGCTTCTATTGTTTTTTTAAATTTATCTAAATTTTCTTTACCAATCTCTGGTATAAGAAGAGGAGAATGAGGAACAAAACAAGAAAAAATAATCATATTATATACTTAATGGTTTGCCTACTTTATGTAATTTTAAGACTCTTTCTGGAACTGTTAATATATTACTCCAATCATATCCCAAGCCATTAAATGTTGCTTCATCTGGTATAGCTCTACGTTTAGAATTAGATATAACATAAACCCTAGGATCATTTTCTTGTTTAATTAAATTACCATCTTTTAATTTAACAGCAGTTACCTTTCTGTACTCTTCTAAAGATTCACTAGTAGCTGATTGTATGGTTAAATTAGGATAATTTATTTTAATAATTAATGGATCTACTATTGGTGCTTTAATACCATTTTTAACATAATATACTCCATTAGTACTCATATCTTTTAATAGCTGTTCTAAAGGGGAGGAATTATTTAAATCAATAGCTTCTCCAGTAAAAAAATTACTTAATTCTTCATTGTCTACTACTAAAACTTCAGCTGGATTATATCCTAATTCTTTAAAAACATCGTCAGATAAAGCTCTTTTTTCTAAACCATCTATCAAATATTTTTGACCAGTACTATCTTCTAATACAGAATAGTTAGTATGTTTTATATCAAAACCATTTTCATATTTTTCTAATTCTTCACTACTAATTTTTAATATTTTCTGAGGATCAAAACGAGACACTAAAGCACTATATGAATCAAATAATAGTTTCTTTTCATTGTATATTAAATATACATTTCCTTCTTCATTATTATCTACAGCTTTTACTAAAGAATTATGAGGAAATATACCTTTTACAATATCATCAATGGGTGTAGAAACACTAGAAGCTTTAAATCCATAATTA
Organism: uncultured Gammaproteobacteria bacterium; assembly: GCA_964478385.1. GTDB lineage: Bacteria > Patescibacteriota > Patescibacteriia > UBA1558 > GWA2-36-10 > UM-FILTER-36-13. The sequence goes on along the minus strand of CAYZIE010000016.1, from coordinate 9,061 downwards.
TCCCAAAGAGTAGCAAATAGTTTATTACCATGAATATGTGGAGTATATACATACATTGATGCTGTTATTTTATTCTCTGGAGTAACTTTAGTTCCATTAGATGTGCAAGGTAAAGAATCATTAGGATCTCCTACACATGATAATTTACCGGGTTGAAATCTGTAGCTATGAATATTATCTAAGTAATATTCAAATTGTAGTGCAGTAGCTCTAACCTGTTTACCAAAACCTTTCTTTTCACTATTACATGGTTGACCATCATAACAATAATATCCCATAGCATAATTTAACTGTCTGATTGTTGGACTACTATCTTCTATTAACCCCATTTCCTTTTGTAACATTGTTAAAAGAAACTGAGGATTAATCTTAGCTTCCTGAGATGCATTGTATATAATTTCAGAAGCAGATCGTCTATCAAAGTATTCTTTTTCAGGATCATTTTTTATTTGACTAGGATTAGGATTATTACCAAAGTATGTACCATGTTTTAAATAACTATTATTACTTACTAAAAAACTTTGAATCTGTGATTGATTCATAGAAGTATAATTAGTAGCTTCAGCATCAGATAATAGATTATTATAATCAACAGTAATAGCTTTAACTACTGAAGGTAGTATAAAAGTAAGTAAAGAAAAAATTGTAATTATTATTTTATTCATATTTTATTTTAAACTATTTGTATAATATATTATACCAAAAAAAATAAAATAAACCAAATGTATAAATATGTTGATTTTTAAGTGTTTTTAAGCTAAAATATAGTCATGGAAATGAAAAGATTATTTATATCCACAGGTATTGATTTAGCTATGGCTAAAGATATAGAAAAAAAGTTTTTAAAACTTAATTTACCTTGGGAAAAAATTAAAACTGTTCCTACAGACCAAATGCATGTAACATTTAAGTTTTTAGGTGATACTCCTTTTGATATGATACCAGATATAGTTAATAGTTTAGAAAAAATAAATTTAAAAAAAGAATATATTGATTTAGAAATAGATAAACCAATAATCTTTAATGAAAAATACCCTAAAGTATTATCTCTGAAATTAAAGAAAAGTAAAGAATTAGATGAAGTATTTAAAAAAGTAGAAGATCAATTATTTGAAGATGGTATAACCCATAAAGAAATAAGGCAATTTACACCACATATTACATTAGGAAGAATTAAAAAGAAATCTGAATATAATGAATTTAAAGAATTTGTAGATTGGAATATTAATAATATAATAACTGTAACTTCATTTGAATTAAAAGAAAGTAATTTAACTAAAAAAGGTCCAGAACATACGGTTTTACAAAGTTTTAATATTTAATATGAAAAAATATAAACTATTAGGAATAGAAGTACACAGCATACCAGAACATACGGTTAAAAGTCTTTTAATTAATTATTTAGAATCTGATACACAACATCAAATTACAACTGTTAATCCTGAATTCATAGTATCAGCTCAGAGTAATAAAGAATTTTTTAAAGTAATTAATGAATCTAGTTTAGCAACTATAGATGGATCTGGTATTATTAGAGCTTTACAATACTTAGGTAATAATATTTCTTTAGATGAAAGATTAACAGGAGTAGAATTATCTAAAATATTAATTAATATTGCTGTAGATAATAACTATAAAATACTATTTTGTTTACATAAGTTAGGTTTAACACATCCAGAAGACCTATTTATGAAAATTAAAGAAAAATATCCTTATTTAGATTTTCAAGTAGCTGATGAAGAAACATGTATAGAAAAAGCTACTATATTTAAACCTAATATAATATTAGTAGGTTTTGGAGCTCCATATCAAGATTTATGGATATATGAAAATTTATCTAAAATACCTAGTGTTAAAATAGGGGTAGGTATAGGTGGTACATTAGACTTTATGTCTGGAGCTGTAAAAAGAGCACCTAAGTTTTTAAGAAGTTTTGGTTTAGAATGGTTATGGAGATTATTAAGACAACCACTTCGTATTAAACGTATGTTCAGAGCAATAATAGTATTCCCTTATTTAGTAATTAAGAATAAGAATAAATAATATGAAAACAAGAACAAGATTTGCACCAAGTCCTACCGGCTATTTACATATCGGAGGATTAAGAACAGCTTTATTTAATTATCTTTTATCAAAAAAAAATAATGGTAATTTTATATTAAGAATAGAAGATACAGATAGAAATAGATTAGTAGAAGGAGCTGTTAATAACTTAATAAATACTTTAAATATAGTAGGTATTAATCCAGATGAAGGTGTATTAAAAGATGAAGAAGAAGGAAAATACAAACCATATACTCAAAGTAAAAATATAGAAGAGTATAAAAAGAAAGCAAAAGAATTAGTAAAAAATGATAAAGCATATTATTGTTTTTGTTCTTCAGAAAGATTAGATAAAGTTAGAAAAGAACAACAAGATAATAAACAAGTACCTAAATATGATGGATATTGTAGAAATCTAAAAAAAGAAGAGGTAGAAAAGAAATTAGAAGATAATGAAGATCATGTAATTAGATTTAAGATACCTGAAAATGAAGTAATAGAGTGTAGTGATTTAATACATGGAGATATAAAAGTTAAAACAGAAGATTTAGATGATTTTGTAATACTAAAATCAGATAAATATCCAACATATCATTTAGCTGTAGTAATAGATGATAATAGAATGAATATATCTCATGTAATTAGAGGGGAAGAATGGATACCTTCATTACCTAAGCATATATTATTATATAAAGCATTTAATTATAATATTCCATTATTTGCACATATTCCATTATTATTAAACCCAGATAAAAGTAAATTATCAAAAAGACAGGGTGATGTAGCTATAGAGGATTTTATAAAAAAAGGATATCTTCCAGAAGCTTTAATAAACTATATAGCTCTATTAGGTTGGAATCCTGGTGATGACAGAGAATTCTTTACTTTAGAAGAATTAATTAAAGAATTTAGTATTGAGAAAGTAAATAAATCTGGAGCTATATTCGATATTAATAAATTAAATTGGTTTAATGCAGAATATATTAGAAAAATAGTAGAAGAAAAAGGGGATAGATATAATAATTTAGTAGAATTAACTAAAGAATATATTCCAGAAAGAACTGAGGATACATTAAAACTATTTGGTAGTAGAATTAATTACTTAGAAGAATTAAAAGAATTATCTTCTTTTATATTTAAATTACCAGAATATGATTCTAAATTATTAATTTTTAAAAAAAGTAATAAAGAAACAACTGTTAAAGCATTAAAATTAACTTTAGATAAATTAAATAGTATTGAAGATTGGGAAGAAGAAAGTTTAAATAACTATATTAAAGAAATAATAGAAAGTAATAATTTAAAACCAGGTGATATATTCTGGCCAATTAGAGTAGCATTATCTGGATTAGATAAAAGTCCAAGCCCCTCTGAACTATTAGAAGTATTAGGAAAAGAAGAAAGTATTAAGAGAATAGAACAAGCAATATTAAACTTGTCTTAATATATATATTATGGTATAATAATAATATATTAAATACCCATGCAAAAAAACTTGAAAAAAATATTTAATTTTTTAATTCTAACTTTTATTTTAGGTTGGTTTTTTAGTCCTTTAAATATTCATGCTACTGAATATCAAATGAATAATTTGGATAATATAGAGGTGTGGCAAATTAATCAAGACATTAATGAAAAAAGATCTGAAATACAAGAATTAAGAAGACAAGTTGATGTATATAAAAAGAATATAACAGCTAAACAAAGGGAGTTAAATAATTTAGCAGAACAAGTCAATGTATTAAATGATGGTATAGCTCAAGTTAATTTAGAAAAACAAGCTGTTGAATTAGAAATAGAAACATTAGATTTAAAAATAGAAAATACAGAGTTAAAAATAAATGCTAAAGAAAGAGAAATAGGGGATCAAAAAGATAATGTTTCTGAAATTATAAGAACACTACATGAACAACAACAAAGAAATAATGTTTTAGAAATACTATTACTAAATGAAAGTTTTAGTGATTTTGTATCTGAGCTAGATCGTTTAGAAACTATACAAAATAGTTTAGTTGAAGAAGTTGAAGAATTGCATGAAGTTAAAATAGCTTTAGAAGGTGACAGAACTTCATTAAATGATGAAAAAATAGAATTAGATACATTAAAAGATATACTTGATAGTAAAAAAGCTAGTTTAGATGGTCAAAAGTATGCTAAAAACAATCTTTTAGAAATTACACATGGTCAAGAAGCTAAATTTCAAACATTATTAGATCAAGCTAAAAAAGAACAAGCACAAATAAATAGTGATTTAGTATATTTAGAAAAAATAGCTAGAGAAAAATTAAACCGACACTTAGAATTAGAAGCTATAGAATCAGATGGTTTAATGTGGCCTGTTTCTTCTAGAATTATAACAGCATATTTTCATGATCCCACTTATCCATATAGATATATTTTTGAACATAATGCTATTGATCTTGCTGTTAGTCAAGGAACACCTCTTAGAGCAGCAGAATCTGGTTATGTTGCTAAAGCTAGAGATGGAGGACAAACAGGGTATAGTTATATTATGATTGTTCATCCTAATGGATTATCTACTGTATATGGTCATGTTAATCAAATAGGGGTTAGTGTAGACCAATTTGTAAGTAAAGGACAAACTATTGGATATTCTGGTGGTATGCCAGGAACAAGAGGAGCTGGACCTTTTTCTACAGGGCCTCATTTACATTTTGAAGTAAGAGTAAATGGAGTACCAGTTAATCCTTTAAATTATTTACCTTAATAAACAAAAAAAACAGATTTATTAACCTAAGCTGTTTTTTTTATTTTCTTAAAGGATGAAAATCAGTATGTTCTTTTTCTGCAAAACGATCAGAAGCATTAATATATCTAGTAGTAGTATCTAATGATTCATGACCTAATAATATTTGTATAGCAGCTACATTAGCGCCATTTTCTGCTAAATAAGTAGCGAAACTATGACGAATAGAGTGAGCTGATATAGGAATATTAATATCTAGTAATTCTCTATATTTTTTAATTTTAGATTGTAAATAATTAGTTGATATTTTTTTATGTTTATCAGAATTATTTAAACCCCTATATGGTATAAACATATACTCAGAATCATCAGTTCTAGTTTTTAAATATTCTTTTAAAGAATTCATTGCCCTAGGTGTTAAATAAACAAATCTTTGTTTTTTGCCCTTACCAACTATATATATTCTACCAGATTGATCTAATTGCTCTCTTTTTAAAAACAGTAATTCTGATATCCTCATACCAGTAGCAAACAATGTTTCTAACATTGCTTGATTTCTTAGTCTTACTTTTTTATCTTTTTCAAATCTTTTTGGAGATTCTATTAATTTAATAATGACTTCCATCTCTGGAACTTGACCATATTTTTTTTCTGTTTTTAATAATTTAATAGCATCAGCAGATAGAGGAGTAGTATGATCAACCTCATCTAAAAATTTCAAATAAGAACGTAATGCAGATAAAATTCTGTTAATAGAATAACTTGATAATTGTTTTTCTCCTTTTTCATGAGATGCTGTTAATCTTGAAGTAGAGGAGAGGTATGCTTTAAATTTAATAATATACTTTTTATTTAATTTCTCAAAAGATATATTAATATCATCATTTAAAAAATCTTCGAAAGTATTTAAATCTCTTTCATAATTATATACAGTTTTAGTAGAGTAGTTATTAGATTGTATATTCTCCAAGAATTCATCGAGGAGTGGTAGTCTATATTTCTTTTTCATAACTTAATTATATTTGTTTTAAATATAATTGTCAAACCGAGTGTAAGAGTTATTATACTCAGTTAATATATTGTACTGATATCTGGTCTCCAAACCTTATATCTATATATTCTACACCATTTCCTATAGTATTTGATGATAATACTGTACTTAAATTATCCATTTGTTTATCTATATCTTCTAAACCATTTAATTTAACGTAAAATCCTATACCTGAATATACTTTAATTAATGTAAGATCTTCATTTATTTCTATTTTTTTAATATCTATATTACGAGAAATCTTTTCTTGCCATGATAAATATATATTATTGATTATTTCAAGATTTTCAGGTGATATCATTTGACTATTAGATGTACTAAATCCTGTTAAGTCCCGTATTATAAGGTGATTATCATCTAAACCGTCTATTTTGCGATTTAAGGCACCTTTATCATCTAATAGGTATAATAGGCCATCTTTTTGTAAAATAAAACGAGAAATCTTCTCAGTAACTGTTATTTCTAAGCTGTTAGGAAACTTTTTCTTAACCTGTATATCATCTAAATTATATTTATTTAATAATATCTCTTTTATACCTTTAGTGCTTAAAAGAAAATAGTTATTTTTTTGAAAAATAAGGTACTTAGACTTATATAAATGATCTTCTAAGCTTAATTTAACTTCTTCTATAGTTAAATCTGTATTATTTAATAGTTCTATCTCTTTTACAGCAAAAAACTTAATTTGAAAAAAAGCTTGAATTAAAAGTAATATTAAAATAATAAAAATAATTAATTTTATTTTTTTCTTTTGTTTATTTTTATGTTCAGCATAATATCCTTTACGAATACGAGTTGCCTTATTTGGCATATACTTTTTCCAAGATGGTTGTTTTTTCTTTTTTACTCTCATCCACTCTTTTTACTTACTCTAATACTAAGTGTCGTTAAATGTATATATTATACATTTATTCTTTTTATATTATTATTTATTCTTGTTATTATTTCATAATTTATACTATCAGTATGTTCTGCTAATTCTTCTGCTGTAATATTCTTACTTTCTGAATTACCTAGTAGTACTACTTCATCCCCCACCCTCACATTATCATCTACTTCTATCATAGTTAAATTCATACAAACATTTCCTCTAACAAAATATTTCTTATCATTGATTATTACTTCGGATTTATTAGATAATGATCTATCATATCCTTCATTATATCCTACTGGTATTACAGCTATCTTACTATCTTTTTCTAACTTATATGTTCTATTATATCCTATACTCTCACCTTTTTTTATATCCTTAACCTGTATTACTTTTGTTTTCCAAGTCATTACTGGTTTAAGACAAGCTTTAGCCATAAATCCTCTTTTTCTTGTAGATTCACTAGGCCATAGTCCGTATAGAGAAATACCCAACCTAACTATATCACTATGGGCTTGTATTTGGCTAAATGCAGCTGCTGAACATACAGAATGACTCTTTATATCAAACTTATTTACAATACCCTTAAAAAGCTTATATTGAGCTTTAGTAAAAGTTTGATCTTCAGCTTCTGACTCTGCATAATGCGTATATATACTATTTATTTCTAAATACTCTAATTCTTTTATTTTCTTAATACTTTCTTCGCTTTCTTCTACTCTAAAACCTAATCTAGAAGTACCTGTATCTATCTTTATATTTACAATATATTTTTTATTTATTTCTTTACCTAAACTATTTAAATACTCTGCAGTTTCTATATCATAAATTGGTAATGAAATATTATCTATATTTTTTATTCTATCATCTTCTTTATTAAAATAGCTTAAAACCATAATTGGTTTATCAGTTATTTTTCTTAATTCTATACCTTCATCTAGATTTACTACCATCAATCCAGAAACAGATTCATTCTCATTTAATAATTTAGCTATGTTAGAAAAACCATGACCATATGCATTAGATTTTATTACAGGCCATATTTCTGAATTAGGTGCTAGTATACTAAATTGTCTTATATTATGGTATAGATTTTTTTTATTTATCTCTATCCAAGTTAACATTATTTATTTATTACAATACCTTCTATCTTATCACCTCTTACAATACTATTTACAACATCCATACCTTTTATTACTTTTCCAAATACAGTATGTATACCATCTAACCAAGGTGTAGCTACATGTGTTATGAAGAATTGAGATCCATTTGTATTAGGTCCTGAATTAGCCATTGATAATATACCAGGTACATCATGTTTTAGTTCATCTACAAATTCATCTTCAAACTTATACCCTGGGCCACCTGTGCCAGCATAATGTATACCTTTATTATTTGGTTCATAACTAAAATCAACACCCTCTTCTCCTTTAGCTTGAGGATCTCCAGTTTGAATCATAAAATTATCTATTACTCTATGGAAATATACTCCATCATATATTCCTTCTTCTGATAGTTTGATAAAGTTAGCTACTGTTTTAGGTGCTTGAGTATCATACAACTCTAATGTTATATCTCCTTTTGTTGTTTTTATAATTGTTGTCATATTTACTTCTTCTTCATTAATTATTTCTTCTTCTATTACTTCTTTAGTAATAGTTTCTACATTTTCTTCTTTTACCTCTTGATTATTAATTTTATTATCAAAAGTACATCCTGATAATATTAGTAATAATACTGGTATTATTAATATTTTTTTCATATTATTTTTTAATTACTTTTTTATTCATATATTTCTGTAATACCTTTGGTATTTTAACAAAACCATCTTTTTGTTGATATTGTTCTAATATAGCTGGGATTATTCTAGAAGTAGCTAAACCAGATCCATTTAAAGTATGCAAATATTTATTTACTCCATCTTCTTTATACTTAATATTACCTCTTCTAGCTTGATAATCCAAAGCATTAGATATACTACTTACTTCTTTATATCCATTCATACTTGGTATATATACTTCTAAGTCTATAGTCTTAGCCATGGCTGCAGAACAATCTTTAGCAGCTAATTGTACTGTATTATAATGTAAACCTAAACCTTCTAATAGTTCTTTGGCATTACTTAATAACTCATCAAACATATTCCAAGAATTCTCAGGTTTAGAAAAGATAAACATTTCTATTTTATTAAACTGATGTCCTCTAATCATTCCTTTTTCATTAGCACCATATCCCCCTGCCTCTCTTCTGAAACAAGGAGAAAAAGCATAATACTTAATAGGTAGTTCTTCTAATATTTCATCTCTATGATAGTTTCCTAACATCATTTCACTGGTAGCATTTAAACAAGTCTTATCTTGTGTCCAGTATAGATCATCTTTAAATTTAG
>CAYZIE010000015.1:0-16011 GCA_964478385.1 uncultured Gammaproteobacteria bacterium | reverse complement strand
AGATTTTGTAAAAAATGTAATGAGATAATTGATTAAAGTTATGAAAAGTAAATTTAAAGAAAAATTTAATAAAGAAATTAAACCTTCATTAAAGGATGAGTTAAAGTTGTCTAATATTATGGCAGTTCCTAAAGTGCAAAAGGTTGTTTTAAATATAGGTTTAGGTAAGGCTACTCAAGATAAAAAATGGATAGAGTTTGCTTCTGATATTTTAGAAAAGATTTCTGGACAAAAACCAGTAATAACTAAAGCTAAGAAATCAATTTCTAATTTTAAACTTCGTGAAGGTATGAATATAGGTTGTAAAGTAACATTACGTGGAGATAGAATGTATGATTTTTTACATAAATTAATTAATTCAACTATTCCTAGATTTAGAGATTTCTATGGTTTAGATACTAAAAAAGGTTTTGATGGTAATGGTAACTATACTATGGGGTTAAAAGAACATATTGTTTTTCCAGAAATAGGTACAGAAGGTTTAGAAAAGATTCATGGTTTAGAAATTAGTATAGCAACAACAGCTAAAGATAATAAACAAGCTTTAGTATTATTAAAAGCATTAGGCTTTCCTTTTAAGAAGAATAAGAAATAAATATGGCAATAAAATCACAAATAGCAAAATCAAATAAAAAACCAAAATTTTCTACAAGAAAAGTTAGAAGATGTTGGCGTTGTGGTAAAAACCGTTCTCATATGAGAAAATTTAATTTATGCCGTATTTGCTTCAGAGAATTAGCAGATAAAGGTGAAATACCAGGAGTAACTAAATCATCTTGGTAAAAATAATAAGTAAAGTAATAAAATATTTATGACAGATCCTATAGCAGACATGTTAACAAGAATTCGTAATGCTGTGGCAGTTAAAAAGCCAGAGGTAGTTTTACCTTTTTCTAAAATTAAATTTAATATTGCTAAAGTTTTAGAAAAAGAAGGCTTTGTAGAAAAAGTAGAAAAAACTAAAGCTGGTAAATTTGATGAATTAAAGATTAATTTAAAATATACAGCTAAAGGTCCAGTAATTCATCATATAAAACGTATATCAACTCCAGGGCAAAGAATTTATGTTTCTGGTAAAGAAATACCTGTTGTTTTAAATCATTACGGAGTGTCTGTGCTATCTACTTCTAAAGGAATTTTAACAAGTAAAGAAGCAGTAAAACAGAATATGGGCGGAGAATTAATTTGTGAAATTTGGTAAAATAAACATATGTCAAGAATAGGAAAAAAACCAATTGAAATACCTAATAGTGTAGAAGTAAAAATCAATAAAGATGAATTGAATAATTTTGTAGTTGATTTTAAAGGATCAAAAGGATCTTTAACAGTGAATATAGATAAAAAGGTTACTGTTGAAGAAAAAGATAATCAATTAATACTAACTGTTAAAAATTTAGAAAGTAAATCAGATAAAGCTTTGTGGGGTTTAAGTAGATCATTATTAAATAATGCAATACTAGGTATCACTGAAGGGTATAGTAAAACATTAGAAATTAATGGTGTTGGATTTAAAGCAGAATTACAAGGTAAGAAATTAGTATTAAAAGTTGGATTTTCTCATCCTGTAGAATATGATTTACCAGAAGGAATTGAAGCAGAGGTTGAAAAGAATAAGATTAAGATTTCAGGTATTGATAAACAATTAGTAGGACAAGTATCAGCTGAAATAAGAGCAATAAAAAAACCAGAACCATATAAAGGTAAAGGAATTAAGTATGAAGATGAAGTAATACGTAGAAAAGCTGGTAAAGTTGTTAAATCAGAATAATATATAAAAATATGAAAGATATAAATAAAATCAAAAGAGAAAAATATTTTCGTAGACAAAAAAGGTCTAGATCAAAAATAGTTGGTACAAGTAAAAGACCTCGTCTTTCTGTTTTTAGAAGTATTTCACATATATATATTCAAGCTATTGATGATATAAATAAAACTACTTTAATTGCAGCTAGTGATAAAGAAATAAAAGGTAAGGGTAATAAAGTAGATATAGCTAATAAAGTAGGAGAATTAGCTGGTAAGAAATTACAAGAAAAAAAGATTTCTGAAATTATTTTTGATAAAGGAGCATATAAATACCATGGTAGAGTTAAAGCTTTAGCAGAAGGTATTAGAAAACAAGGTATAAAATTTTAATTAAAATAAATGAGTGATACAAAGGAAAAACAAGTGAATAATAAACCTGCGGTTAAGAAAAAACCAATGCGTAAACCATTTCGTAAGGGTGGTAAGCCTTTTAAGAAACCTGCTGAAGAGTTTGAACAAAAGATTGTTGATTTAGCACGTGTTACTAGGGTTATGGCTGGTGGTAAAAGAATGAGATTCAGAGCTTGTATGGTTATTGGTGATAAAAAAGGTAGAGTAGGGCTTGGTATTGCTAAGGGAGCAGATGTTGCTTTAGCAGTAGGTAAAGCTGTAACTCAAGCTAAAAAACATGTTATTAATGTACCAATAGTTAATGATACTATTCCTCATGAAATAAATATTAAATTAGGTGCTTCTAAGATATTAATTAAACCAGGAAGAAAAGGTGCTGGTATTAAAGCTGGTGGTGTAGTAAGAATTGTTTTAGAATTAGCAGGTATTAAAGATGTAGTAGCTAAAATATTAGGTACAAATAATAAAGTAAATAATGCTAAAGCTACTATCAAAGCTTTAAATTCATTTGTTCCTCAAGCACTTGATAAAGCAAAGAAAAAAGAAGTTAAAAAAGATAATAAAAGTAAATAAAATATATGTTAGGTTTACATAATTTAGAAAAAGATAGTTCAGTTAAACGTAATAGAAAAAGACGTGGACGTGGTAATGCTTCTGGAAAAGGTAATTATTCTACTAGAGGTATGAAAGGACAAAGATCAAGATCTGGCGGTAGATCAGGTTTAGCTTTACGTAGTATGAAAAGCTATCTTTTACGTATTCCAAAAACAAGAGGATTTAAATCTTTAAATACTAAAATGGCTGTTGTTAATATTGAAGATTTAGCTAAGAATTTTAAAGATGGTAATACTGTTAATGCTCGTGCTTTGCATAAATTAGGTTTAATTAATACAATTAAGCATGGAGTTAAAATATTAGGCAATGGTAAGTTAAATAAAAAATTAACTGTTGAAGCTAATACTTTTTCTAAAACTGCTGAAGAAGTAATAAAAAAAGCTGGAGGAGAAGTTAAAGTAGTAGGTTTTAGTAAAGAAGAAGTTAAAAAAGAAAATAAAAAATAATTATGTTGTCTAAATTAAGACAAATTTGGAAGGTTAAAGATGTGCGTAATAGTATTATGTATGTTTTAGCTTTATTAATAGTTTTTAGAATAGCTGCTCATATTCCTATACCAGGTATTAATGCTCAGGATGTAAAAAGTATATTTGAAGGTGGTGATGATGCTATGGGATTATTAAATATGTTTTCTGGTGGAGCTATGCAAAACTTTTCTGTTGTAATGTTAGGTGTAGGTCCATATATTACATCTTCTATTATATTCCAACTATTAGTAATGATAGTTCCTAAATTAGAAGCTTTATCTAAAGAAGGACAATATGGTCAACAAAAGATTAATCAATATACTAGATTATTAACTATACCTTTAGCATTTATACAAGGTTATGGATTTATTAAACTATTATCTAATCAAACAGGTGGTAGACTATTATCTAGTGTTTCTGGAATGCAATTATTAACAACTTTAGTTATTATTACTGCAGGTACAGTATTTTTAATGTGGTTAGGTGAATTAATTACTGAAAAGAAAATAGGTAATGGTGTTTCATTATTAATTTTTGCTGGTATTGTAAGTCGTTTACCTCAAACACTATTACAAACTACACAAGCAATTGATAATACAATGATTTTAAATTTAATAATCTTTGTATTAATTGCTTTAGTAACTATTGCAGCTATAGTTTTAATTACAGAAGGTCAAAGAAATATTCATGTTTCTTATGCAAGACATATGGTTGGTCAAAAAAGTATGGGTGGTGTTAAAACTCACTTACCATTAAGAGTTAATCAAGCTGGAGTTATACCTATTATCTTTGCTATTTCAGTTATTCTTTTTCCACCTATGGTAGCTCAATTTTTTGTAAACTCAGATGTAGCTTTTGTAGCAAATAGTTCACAATGGATTATAGATATATTCAAAAATCAAACTTTTTACGGTATCTTTTATTTCCTTATGGTTGTTATGTTTGCATATTTCTATACTTCAGTTATCTTTAAACCAGATCAAATTGCTGAAAACTTACAAAAACAAGGTGGATTTATACCAGGTATACGTCCAGGAAGACATACTTCTGATTATTTAAGTTCAGTTTCTGTAAGAATACTATTAGCTGGAGCATTATTCTTAGGTGTTATTGCAATTTTACCTTTAGTTGTTGCTCCAATAACAGGTATAGCTACAATATCTCTAGGTGGTACTTCATTATTAATCGTTGTAGCTGTAATTATTGAAACAGTTAAACAAATAGATGCTCAACTAGTAATGAGAGATTACGAGGGGTTTTAATTAATATACATTGTATACAGAAAGATCTACCATTTAGTAGATTTTTTTATTTATTTTTGTTAATATAATATTATGATAAGTTTTAGAAAACATAATAGGGAAGATATTCCATACCGTATTAAATGGTTAAATGATAAGGAAATTAATAGATTTTTTATTGATGATGTTGATAAAAAAACAAATACCAAAGAACAAGAAGAGTGGTTTAATAATTATGAGAAAAATAAGGATAAAATATTTTTTACTATATTAGATAATAATAATCCGATAGGTATGGTTGGTTTAACTAAAAATAACTTATTTATTGTAATTGGAGAGAAGGAATATCATGGTAAGGGTATTGGTAAAAAAGCTTGTAAATATATAATAGACTATGCTTTTAATACTTTAAATTTTAAAAAAATTAAATTAGAGGTAAATAAATATAATTTACCAGCCATACATTTATATAAATCATTAGGATTTAAAGAAGATAAAGTAGTTAAAGATGAGGTATATATGAGTATAGCTAATTGACATTATATATAATTTATATTATAATGCATTATCATTTTGTTCTTTAAAACTCTAAAATAAAGAGGAGGTGTAAAATGAAAAAGAAGCAGAAAAAGCACATTATTTTTAAAGGTAATCGTAATAAAATACGAGCATCTCGTGAAGCTATTGGTGCTATGAAGTACAAGGCTCAGTGATTTTAATCACTTGAGGGGGGTTAACTTTTAACCCCCTTCTTTATCTTTCATTTATCAAAGGAGATAATTATGAAAGTTTATGAAAAAAATGGTAAGTATTTAGTAGTACTTCCCAGTATACCGCAGTGGTTTATAGTTGATAAGTTTGGGTTGAATGTTTTTTCACATGTTTTAGATGGCAAAACATTTGAAGATATTTTAGAAATATACCCAAATATATCAAAAGATGAGTTAAGTGAAACATATTATGATTTAGTAGATATATCAAAAGATCATAAACCGTTTAAAGATTCTAAAATTATAGAAAGAGCATTAACCTCACGTACAACAATTGCTATGATTAGTGTTACGGGTTATTGCAACCTTAAATGTCCTCATTGTTATATTGATGCTTGTGGTTCAAGTGAAGAAGAATTATCATTGGAAGAACACAAAAAAATAGCTAATCAACTTTTTGAAAGTTTAGCTGTTGATAATAAAGTAAAGTATAAGGTGAATTTGACTGGGGGAGAACCGTTTTTAAACAAGGATATTATTGATATTATAAAAGCATATCATAATGTTGGTTTTGACGTTACTATGAGTACTAATGGTTTGCTTATAAAAGAAAGAGATATGTCTATTTTAAGTGATATGAATGTAGCTTTATCTATTTCATTAGATGGGTCAACTTCATTCACTCATGATATGATTCGTGGTAGTGGTAATTTTGATAAAACTATCTCTAAGATTAAATTATTAATTAAATCCAATGTTCGTGTAGCTATAAATTGCTTGTTGCATGATAAAAATATGCACGAACTTGAAAAAATTATAGATTTAACATATGAATTAGGTTGCAGTGGATTTAATCCTATTAATCTAGTTCAATTAGGTAGAGCTTGTGATTCTGAATTAAACAGAGCATCAGAGACTGAGGTTTTTCAAAGGATAGCTAAGCATTTGGTTAATAATCATAATCAAATACATTTATTCTCTTTTTCTTCTCTTTTTTCTTCATTAGGTGCAGCATTATTATCTGGCATTGTTTGTGAAAATTGTGGGATTGGTAATCGTCCATGTGTTTACATTACTGAACTTGGTGAAGTATACCCATGCCCCAATACCCAGTGCAATGAATTTTTATTAGGCAATACAAGAGAGCAGTCTATTAAAGAATGTTCTGATATTAATCATCCAGTATTAGTTAATTTTAGGAAATTACATGTAGATACTATGAATAATACATGCAGTAGTTGTGATGTTCGCTATTTCTGTGGTGGAGATTGTAGAGGAGAAACATATAATGTTACTAATAATATAAATGCTCCATATGTAGCTTGTAAAGATCGTCATGATTCTTTAATTGAACTTATGTGGATTGTTGCAGAAAATTCATTTTTATTTCAGGAAAGATCATTAGAATATGAAAAGCATATAGGGTAATGTATAGGGGTTGTTAAACAACGACCCCTTTTTTTATTTTTTGATTGAATTATTTGTATTATCTTGATATAATCTATACATATGAATAATATAAAAAGGGTAATTTTAATAGGTCCTCAAGGATCTGGTAAAAGTACACAAAGTAAGGTAGTAGCTGATTTTTTAGGTATTTCATTTATATCAGCAGGAGATATCTTACGCAAAGCTATTGCTAAAAATACTGGCTTAGGTAAGAAAATAGCTATTTTAGTACAAAAAGGATCTTTAGTATCTAATGATTTGATGAATAGGTTAATGTTAGAAGAATTAAAAAGACCTAAGTATTCTAAAGGTTTTCTTTTAGATGGTTATCCTCGTAATTTAGGTCAAGCTAGAGTTTTAGATAAAGAATTTAAAATAGATAAACTATTTAATATTGAAATAACAAATAAAGAAGCAATTAAAAGAATTACAGGTAGACGTATATGTTCTAATGGTCATGTGTTTCATATAAAGCATAAACCTTCAAAAAAGAAAGATAAATGTGATGTTTGTAATAAAGAGCTATACCAAAGAAAAGATGATAATGAAAAAGCTGTTAGTAAAAGATTAGGAATATATAGAAAAAAGACAGAAAAACTTCTAGATTACTATAACGATAGATTAGTTGTATTTAATGGTCAGAATAGTATAGATATAGTAACTAGAGATATTTTAAAATATTTAAAGAAAAATGCTAGATAAAAAAAGTAAAGAAGAAATTAAAATATTAAGACAGGGTGGTAAAATATTACATAATATTTTACATACTGTAGCTAAAAAAGTAGATATTGGTATAACTGGTATTGAATTAAATAATTTAGCTGAAGAAATGATTAAAAAAGCTGGTGGTAAACCTGCTTTTAAGAATTACAAAGGTTATCCTGCTGGTCTTTGTGTTTCTATTAATCAAACAGTAGTACATGGAATACCAAATAATACACCTTTTAAAAATGGTGATTTAATTGGTTTAGATTTAGGTATGGAATATAAGGGATTATTTACAGATATGGCTATAACAGTACCAGTAGGAGAAATAGATAAACAAGCTAAGAAATTATTAGATGTAACTAAAAAAGCTTTAGAAATAGGTATTAGTGAAGTTGGTCCCGATAAATATATTGGAGATATAGGTAAAGCTATAGAAAAATATATTAAACCATATGGTTATGGTATTGTAAGAGATTTAGCTGGTCATGGTGTAGGTCGTAAAGTTCATGAAGATCCTAATATTCCTAACTATAATCCTGGAAGTAAATTAGAAAAAATGTTTTCAGGTTTAGTTATAGCTATAGAACCAATGATTGTAATGGGAGGAACACATGAAGTTGTAGTAGCAGATAATAAATGGGATATATCTTCAAAAGATAATAGTTTAACAGCTCATTTTGAACACACAGTAGCTGTAACTGAAGATAGTTATAAAATAATAACAGCAGAATGAAAAAGATATTAGGAATAGACTATGGTGATAAAAGAATAGGTTTAGCTTTAGCAGAACAAGGTAGCATTGCTGTACCTTATTCTATTTTAGATAATGATAGTAATATTCTGTCTAATTTAAAAAATATTATAATTAAAGAAAATATAGATATAGTAGTTATTGGTTTACCACATAGTTTTTCAGGAAAAGAAAATGAAAGATTAAGTATTACTAAAGAATTTATTACTTCTTTAGAAAATAGCTTAGATATACCAATACATACAGTAGATGAACAATTAACTACTCAATTATATAAAAAACAAGGAATTAAAAAAGATATAGATAAACATTCTGCTACAGCTATTCTTGATACTTTTTTACAACAAAATAATGAATAATATATCACAATTCATTTTAATATTTTTATTATCAACTTTTCTTTCTTTTTTTCTTACTAAAATAGTTATTTTTTTAGCTAAGAAATATAATATACTAGATAATCCGAATAATGTTGATCGTAAAGTTCATAAACAACCTATACCATTATTAGGTGGTACAGCTATTTATTTTTCTTTTTTAATCTTAACTTTAATATTTTGGCAAGCAGATTTACTTTTAGATCAAAGAATTAATATATCTTTAGTATTTTATTTCCTTGTAGCAGGCTTTATTTTAATCTTTAACGGCTTTTTAGACGATAAATATACATTACCACCATATATTAGTATACTAGGCCCTATTTTAGCTTCTTTACTAGTTATTCTAGCTGGTCTTAAAATAACATATATTACTCATCCTGATGGTGGTATATGGTATTTAGATAATATTCTACAATTTGGTAATATATCTTTTTCTTTACTTTCTGGGGTTATAACTTTCATATGGTTAATGTCTTTAACATATACAACTAAACTTTTAGATGGAATAGATGGTTTAACTTCTGGTATAGGTTTAATAGCTTCTTTAGTTATATTCATGGTAAGTCTATCTTGGGATGTTATTGGTTCTACAACATCAATTCTATCTTTAATCTTAGCAGGATCTATATTTGGTTTTTTAATTTTAAACTGGCATCCAGCTAAAATATTCTTGGGAGAAGGTGGTAGTACATTCATTGGTTTTTCTTTAGCAGTATTATCAATTATATCTGGTAGTAAAATAGCTACAGCTTTACTAGTTATGGGTTTACCACTATTGGATATATTAGTGGTTATAGTTAAAAGAATATGTTTAAGAAAACCTATTTGGAAAGGTGATAAAGAGCATTTACACTTTAGATTATTAAGATCTGGTTTTTCTCATAGACAAATAGTATTATTCTTTTCTACTATTTCTTTAAGTTTTGGATTAGTATCTATATTCTTTACTACTAAAATTAAGATATCTGCACTATTATTACTATTATCTTTAATGATATTATTGACTATATGGTTAAATATTAAATTAAAGAAGTATGAAGAAGTATAGTTTAGTATTTATATTATTAATAATTATATTCATAGTATATTACAGATATACTAATAGACCATATGTAGTAATTAATAATCAAATAATATATGTAGATATAGCTGATAGTATAGAAGAGTATGCTAAAGGATTATCTAATGTACCTTATTTAGATAATAATCAAGGTATGTTATTCATATTTCCAAATAAACAAGAAAGATCATTCTGGATGAAGGATATGCTTATACCAATTGACTTATTATGGATAGAAGATAATATAGTTATAGATTATGAAGAAAATATGGATCATACTAATTTAGATAAATATATTTCTCCTCAAAACATTAATATGGTATTAGAAATACCTGTTAATACAATTAAAATGTTAAATATTGAAAAAGGTGATATAATTAAATATATTAATATATAGTTATGAATAAAGAAAAATGGGAGGAGATTAGCAAAAAGATTAAAAATAACTTTGAAGTAGAAGATGAATATTTAGAAGATTTAGATCCAGGTCAAGCTGATGTTATTGAATTTAATGGTCCTCAAGGAAAATTAAAAGTAAGATTTATTACTAGACCAAAAATGTTGGATAAAAAGACAACATATTCTAATCGTGTTGGTTCAGATGTTAAAGTTGATTATGTGTTTTCTGATACAGAAGAAGTTAATCATCTAGAAGTATTTACATGGGTAGAAGGTGATTGGAAGAAAATAGAAGGAGATAATTTATTTTAATATGATAAGATATATAGTATTATTTTTAAATCCCGCTATTATTTTAACTGGTTTTTATTTCTTTTTTTATTATGAAAAAGGTATAGTTTTTTTATCTATCTTTTCATTATTAACTATATTTTTTTCAGCTAAGATATTAGCAGGAGAATACTTTAAAAAATTTAAATTACTTTGGATTAATTTATCTTTAGTTTATATTTCTCAATTATTCTTTTTATTATTATTAACTTCATCTAGTTTAAGATATTTCTTAGCTTTTATTTTAACCTTATTCTGGGCTTTAATCTGGTATTTATTAAAGCAATACTTTGATAATATAACTGATGTGAAGAATAAGAATTTTCTTGTAGTTAATAAATTTTACTATTATCTTAGTTTTTGGTTTTTAGCAACTTCTGTTTATGCTTTAATAATCTTTTTAAATTTATCTTTATTTTACTCTATTTTAATATTATCTTTAGCTGCTTTATTCTTTGGTTTAGAGATTATAAGTTATACTAAAGAATATCCTAAAACATATATACTTTTTGTATTATTTTCTTTAATTCAAATACTATTAACTATATATCTTTTACCTATCAATTTCTATATAGCAGGTACTATTGCAACACTATGGTTCTTTTTCTTAATAGACAGTGCAATGCATAAATTACAGACATTTAAACTATACCTTGCTTTATTTCTATTAAGCTATATAATCCTAATATCATCAATTTTAATAATATAATATGGAAGAAAGAAAAAAACATTTTGAAAGACCAAGTACATATAGACCACCATCTTTAGTTAATTTAACCATCCTAGCTGTAATATTTGGTGTTTTAGCAGGTGGTTTTGGATATTTACTATCTAAGTCTATTTGGCCAATAAAAGATATAGACTATCTTAACTTAATTAATAATCAACAAGAAGTAAAAGTATCTTTAGAACAACCTTTTGTTAATATAGCTAGTAAGTATAAGAATAGTGCGGCAGGAATATATACTGCTCAGAATAAAAGAATAGATTTAGATCAAGCTGTGTTTCCTACAACTAAATTCTTAGGTTCAGCTATAGTTGTTACATCTGATGGTTGGTTAATGACCACTGATCAAATTAATATAACTACATCTTTAAAAGTCATTTTAGAAGATGAAATATATGATATTGAAGAAATAAAAGAAGATGAGTTTTCTAAAACTTTGTTTATAAAAATAGATGCTAGTTATTTACAACCAGTTAACTTTCAATTAACTAGTGATATACAAGTAGGAGAAGCTGTATTTACTAATATTGATACTCCTAATAATTTTAAACATTCTTTTTATCCTTCTACTATATCCAATAATCACTATAGTATAAATCAATACTTGTCTACAGATGAATTAGATTACTATATTCAACTTGATAATGTTCAAGAATATCTTTCTTCACCTTACTTTAATATGAGTGGTAATTTAGTAGGATTATCATATAATTTTAATCAAGAAAATATATTAATACCAGCTGAGTATTTAAAACAAGCTGTTAAACATCTATTAGATAATACAGAAAGAGTAGAGTTAGGTATTAGATACTTAGATATGGAGAATAACTCTGGATTTATACGTAAAGGTAATTTAGTTTATCATTCTAGTTTAAGAGCTGTAGAATACAATTCTGTGGGTTACATAGCAGGATTAAAAGCAGGAGATCAAATAGTTTCTGTTAATAATGAAATAATATCTAGTACTAATACTTTAACTTCTATATTACAGAATTATAGAATAGGGGATACAATTGTATTTAAGATATTAAGAAATGAAGTAGAACAAGATATAGAGGTTGTACTATAAACAAATAGTAAAAAAAGAGCTTCTTTACTGAAGTTCTTTTTTGTTTATTTTTTAAAATCCATTTCTTTTAAATTGGATTGTCTTAATATCGATCTAAATGTTCCATATGGTATTTCTTTTTTATGAATTGGTATAATAACACTAAGCGTTGGATTTCCCTTTTTACGATACTTAGCATGTGAGCCGCTTTGTGAAACAAAATAGAAACCTTTTATTTTTAGTATTCTTAAAACAAATCGAAATGGATAAGGTTTAGGCATATTGTAATTCTACGGAAGCTATACTTGCATTTTTTATTCTTTGAGGTTTTTTGGGTATTGGATGGTCTTCAAAATATAATTTTAAAGCATCTTTTAACATTTCAATAGCTTCTTTTTTAGTTTTCCCAAAGCTAGAAATGTCAATATCTAAACATTGAGAGATATAATAGTCTCCTTCTTTATAAACTACTGATTTTAGGTCTATTTTTTTCATATATCTTTATTATAATAATATATTATCAAAATTAAACTGAGAAAGCAAATATATAAAATTATCTTAAATTCTTTAACGATTTTAATTTTATTCCCTTGTCTTCTTTTATTTCTTTATGACTTTCATTTAATTTTTTAGCCAACTTAGAATCAGGGCTATACTTCTTATTATTTATTTTCCACTTGTCAATATATTGTCCTAATCCTTGCTTTTGCAAAAGATTAGATCTTCTGGTAGACTGTTGAGACCATTGTATTAAAGATGTGAAGTTTATCTTATACCTTCCTTTAACTACAATGTATTTAAGCTCTTCTTTTTTAATAGCTTGTCGTATAGTTTTAGTAGAAACTCCAAATAGTTTTGCAGCTTCACTTACTGATACCCTAATGATATTTTCCATATTTTTATATATTATATACTTAAGTATAGAGTATTCTATACCTTTAGGCAATAAATGTTGTGGATAAAGTATATTTTTTACTTAAAAAAGCAAGACAAAGTTAAAAAAGTGTGATATAATCTTCTTTGTATTTTAATGGTGTATACCCTTTACAAATATACTTAAATATGATATAGTAGTCATTAATTAAATAATAAATAAATAAACTAAAATATTATTATCATTACTTATTACCCTAATATTAGGTAAAGAAATAATAGTTTAAAAAATGTAATATTTTTAATACTTTTTCGTCTATATATATGAAGAACATAAAAAGTAGCATACAAGAGAAAATCGTGTTTTTAAAGCTAAGATCCGGAGATAGTGATGCTTTTGCATTTTTCTACGACAAGTATGTTACTAAAATTTATCGTTTTGTTTTCTTCAAAGTATCTAGTAAGCAAGTAGCTGAAGATTTAACTCAAGATATTTTTCTAAAGATTTGGCAATATCTTGTTGATAAAAAACATATTAAGAGCTTTGAAGCATTTATCTTCCGTATAGCTCGTAATACAGTTATAGATTACTATCGTAAAGCTAGTAGACAAGAATTACCCTTAGAACATGTTGTTGAAAAAGATGATGATACTACTGAAGACTTAATAACATCTTTAGATCAATCTTTAGAAACTACTCAACTTTTAGAAAAGATTAAAAGTCTAAAACCAGAGTATCAAGAAGTATTACTATTACGATATGTTGAAGATTTAAGTATTGATGATATATCTCAAGTAATTGAAAAAGATAAAAATAATACTAGAGTTACAATACATAGAGCTTTAGAAAAATTAAAAAGAATAAGTAATCAATAAATATATGAGTTTAGAAAAAAAACTCTCACAATTAAAAAAAGTATCTGAATTACAGCCAGACAAGAAATATAAAGCTGTGAGTAAATTTGATTTACTAGCAGAGATTTCTTCACAGAACAGATTGATGAAAGCTAATAAACTAACTTTTGCAGAAAAGTTAGATCTATTATCTATGCGTGTATTACGTAGAGTAGTTCCATCAGTTAGTAAAGTAGTGGCTGGTTTTTTAATTGTAGTAATGGGATCTGGAGTTAGTTTAGCTGCTCAAGCTTCTGTTCCTGGAGAACCTTTATGGCCTGTTAAAAGAAGTATAGAAAAAGTAGAGTTAACACTTACTTTAAATTCAGTTAAAGAAACAGAGGTACATATAAAGCATGTAGGTAAAAGATTAAAAGAAATTGATAAGATATTAAAAGAAGAAAACGGTACTCCTGAGAAAAAAGCTAAAAAATCTAAAGCTATAAAACAAGTAATTAGTCATTTAGAAAAAGATGTTTCTGATGTAGATAATTCATTAAAAATAGTTAAAGAAGAAAAGAAACCTTTAGAAGTTGTAGAATTAGCTAAGAAAGTAACAGAATCAGTAAATGAAACAGTTGAAATACTAGAAGAACAAGCTATAGACTCTGATAATAAAGAAATAGTAGAAGACTTAGAAGAAATTAGTAAAAAGAATGATGAAGTTAAAGATTCTGCTGTAAGTGTAGCTTTGGAAGTTCATGAAGAAATAATTGCTAATAAAAAAGTAATTGAAGAAGGTATTGTTGAAGATATATCTACTACTACTGAAGGTACATTAGAAATAGTTACTACTACTGAAGCAACATTAGAAATAGTAGAAGAAGTATCCTATGAAGAAGCTTTAGCAGTAGAAGCAGTAGTTAAAGAGTTAATTGCTGAAGAAATTGAAGAAACATCTGGTGAAATTGAAATAGTTAAAGAAAAAATAGAAAAAGTTGCTGAAACAGATATTACAGTAAAAGTTAAAGATGAAGCTAAGGTTATTTTAGATGAAGCTAAAGTATTACTTGAAGAAGGATCTTTAAAAGATGCTTTAGATAAAGTAGTTGAAAGTAAAGAAATTAATGATAAAGAAGAAAGGGTTATTAAAGAAAAAACAGAAGAAGTAGAAATTAAAGAAAAACCTTTAATTAAAGAAAAGCCTTCTTTAAAAGAAGTAGAGGTTAAACAAGCTGATACTGAAATTAAAGAAGTAGAATAAGTTATTTAATAATTAATATAAAATCCTATTAAGCGCGATCTTAAGCTTGTCGGGTTTAAACGATAGGTTGAGGATACATAGTTCTTATATATTATAAGGGCTATAATCCCTTACTTATCGCTAAATCGCGCGCGATTAGGGATTCGACCTATGAAAGAAGATATTCTTTCCTAGGCATTTAATAAATGGTTCCTAAAAAAGATTTGTATTCTGAAAGTATTAGACCTATTAACTTATCAGTTACAAAGGTCGATCTCATAAGGAGAGACTTTTAAGAGTAATAGTTAAGTCCTTAATTGGATGTCTACTATTGGAAGATATGATGAATTTTAGAGAACTTTTAACCAAAAAGAAAACATGAGTTTATTAAAGAAATTTTCAGTATTTTCTTTAGTGATTACTACAGTTCTATGGTCAGTTGGTGCTTCTTTTGCACCAGTTAAAGCTGCTGGTAATTACGATGCAGGTTCTTTACTTGCATTAGAAGATACTACAGATGCTGCTGTTTATTACATTGGTTCAGATGGTGCTAAATATGTTTTTCCGGATTCTAAAACATATTTTACCTGGTACGAAAACTTTGACAATGTTGTTAGAGTTGACGTAGCTGAATTAGATTTGTATGAAAACGGTGGTACTGTGACTTACAGAGCTGGTACAAAACTAGTTACAACTCCAGATACAGCTAATGTGTATGCTTTAGAACCAGGCGGATTTCTTCGCTTGATTCCTGATGCAGATACAGCTGCTGCTGTTTATGGAGATGGATGGGGAGCAATGATCCAAGATGTTATTCCTGGATATTTCCTATCAAGCTATACTACTGGTTCTGATTTAGATACTACTTTCCCTACTGGTACTTTAGTACAATTAGGTGAGGACGTTTATTACGTTGATGGTAGTACAACAAGACTATTCACTGGAGCTGATGAGTTTGAAGCTAATAACTTTGACTGGGATAATGTTATCGTTGTTGAAGATTTAGACGACTACACAGA
>CAYZIE010000014.1:0-16077 GCA_964478385.1 uncultured Gammaproteobacteria bacterium | reverse complement strand
TTAAAAAGTTTGTTCATATTTTTTATTTAATATATTATTAATTCTTTCTTTCCATTTTTTATAAAAATACTCTCTTCTATCATTATCATGAAATTTTAACATCCCATCATTTATTATAACTCTAGTATCAAGATTAACTAAAGATTTTAAATTCTTATCAATAATTCTTATCTGTATTAATTTGTAAATTCTATCTGTCCATTTATTTAATAAAGGTGGAGAGAATAAAAATCCAAATATTTTAGATGCTATATTAGTATATATATTACTTTTCACTTCTTTTGTAAAAGTATTACTATATGCATTACTCAAATAATTTAAATACCATTTATTAACTTTTAAAAACTTTTTATATAAATTATCTGGATCATAAATAGGTAGTAATTTTTGAACCCAATAAGGAGAATAAATATCCTTATCATTTAACATTATCTTTTTTATATTCAAATATTCTTCATCTATAAAAAAGCTTAAACAAAAAGTATCTGACTTATCTTTATCACTAGGCCTTTGGCCCATGATATATACAAAAAGAATTGTAAAAAATCTAGCTAACCATATTTTATTTTTCTTAGTAATAACAAAAAAATCTATATCACTTGTTTCTTTAGCATTGCTATATGCTAAAGAATTACAAACAGCAACCATTCTAACAAATGGAATAAATCTATATAATTTAATTAAACGTATAGCTTTAGAAAATTTTCTTTCAGCTAGATTATTATTTTGTTTACGTATTAAATATATATGTTCTCTATCTTTTAAACAATAGAAACCTTCCTTTTTAGATAACCTCTCTTTTAATATCTTACTATTTTTCAATATATATCTAACTTTTTCAAAACTTACCCTTTTTTTATATAAAAAAAGATACTTCCATATTTCAGTAGTTGTTAATGGATATTTAAAAACATCAAAAAAAGCTATAGTTTTTAATATTGATCTTTCTAAATCATTCATATTATTAATTATATTCTACTTAATTTTTAATAATTTAGCAATAATGTATTGACAAAAAGAATAAATAGTATTAAATTATATTATTATTTAGTTGTTTAATAAAAAAAGGAGATTAAAGATGGAAGAAGCAAGAAATATATACGCTCAAATGAAACGTGGATTAGAACTTTTAAGTGAGTTTCCTGGTCTAACAAGAGATATCATAGATATGGATCACGCAAACAAAGTCCTAGATGCGCATATATCAAATCCACCGGTTCCAGATATTCCTAAGGATATATTAAAGTATTCTCAGGAATTAACAAAGGTTCAAAAGAAAAATGATACTTTGTTAAAAAACTGGATAAAATTAATAGACTCTGTTCCAAAAGTTGGTTATGATATTGATATTAACTTTATAGGAACACAGAATATCATCTCTGGATGTTTCCCAATAGATGAAGAAGAATTAAGAGATGAAGATAGTATATATTCTGGAACATTTAATTTTAAAACAGGTGGATTTGCCGAAATTGATTTTGACGATATACCGCTACAAGGAACATGGGAAGATGTATATAAAAAACTAGTAGATTTTATGAAAAAATTACTAGAAAAAACAATTCCTGAAACTCCTTAAGAAAAAAGCCTCACTTTTAGTGAGGCTTTTACTTTATTTAAATATTTTACTTAAATATTGACCAGTATAACTTTCTTTAACTTTAGATATATCTTTTGGTGTACCTTCTGCTACTATATATCCTCCTCTATCTCCACCTTCTGGACCTAAATCTATAACCCAATCACAACTTTTTATAACATCAAGATTATGCTCAACAACTAAAACTGTATTACCTTTATCAACTAAACGATTTAATACATCTAATAATCTTTTTATATCATCAAAATGTAAACCTGTTGTAGGTTCATCTAAAATATATAATGTTTTACCAGAAGATCTTCTAGATAATTCAGTTGCTAATTTAATTCTTTGAGCTTCTCCTCCTGATAATGTAGTAGCTGGTTGTCCTAATTGCATATATCCTAAACCTACATCACATAATGTTTTTAATTTATTAAATATATTAGGAATATCACTAAAAAAATTCATAGCATCCTCTATTGTCATTTTTAATATTTCAGATATATCTTTTGTATTATAATGAATATCTAAAACTTCATTATTATATCTTTTACCATTACATTCTTTACATTCTATATATACATTAGATAAAAAATTCATTTCAATTTTAATTACACCATCACCCTGACATTCTTCACATCTACCACCTCTAACATTAAAACTAAACTTACCAGCTTTATATCCTCTTATTTTTGCTTCTTTTGTATTAGTGAATAAATCTCTAATATATGTAAATACACCAGTGTATGTAGCTGGATTAGATCTAGGTGTTCTACCAATAGGTGATTGATCAATATTAATTACCTTATCAATATTTTCTAAACCCATTATCTCTTTATATTCTCCAGGATTATCTTTTGATCTAAAAAAATGTTTAGATAAAGCTTTAGCTAATATTTCTGTCATTAAAGTACTCTTACCTGATCCAGATACACCTGTAATACTAATTAATTTACCCAAAGGTAAATGAATATCTATATCTTTTAAATTAAACTCTTTAGCTCCTATAATAGATAATGTTTTATTATTACCCTTACGATATTTATTAGGTGTAGTTATAGACTTAATACCGGATAAATATTGCCCAGTTAAAGATTTTTTATCCTTTTTTATTACATTTATATTACCTTGAGATATAATCTCACCTCCATGTTTACCAGCTCCAGGACCAATATCAATAATATTATCAGCAGATAAAATAGTTTCTTCATCATGCTCTACTACAATTACACTATTACCTAAATCTCTTAAATTCTTCAATGTTTTAATTAGTTTAGCATTATCAACTTGATGTAACCCAATAGATGGTTCGTCTAAAATATATACAACACCTGTTAAAGAAGAACCTATTTGTGTAGCTAAACGAATCCTTTGAGCTTCTCCTCCTGATAATGTATTAGCAGATCTATCTAGTGTTAAATAATTAAGACCAACATTACTTAAAAAACTTAATCTTTGTTTAACTTCTTTTATAATCTGTTTTGCTATTATTAATTCTCTTTCAGTTAATTTTTTAGATAATGAAGAAAAAAATATTTTTAATTCCGATATATCCATACTAACTATATCTGAAATATTCTTTTCTAATACTTTTATATTAAGGATCTTTGGTTTTAATCTTTTTCCATTACATTTATTACACACCTCTATTCTCATATACTTCTCAATCTCACTACGCATATAGTCAGAATCTGTTTCTCTATATTTCTTTTCTAAGTTAGCAATAACACCTTCAAATGTATTCTTACTATCACCATTAAATTTATCTCCTAAATCATATTTAATATCACCAGTACCATATAGTATGATATCAAGTTGTTTTTTGGTTAGTTTCTCTACAGCTGTTCTTGTAGAAAACTTATACTTCTTAGCAACTGCTTCTAAAATACTAGCATACCAAGATTGATTAGATGCTGTTCTTGACCATGGACGTATAGCTCCTTCAGCTAATGATAATCTTTTATTTGGTATAACTAAATCTGTATCAACTTTTAACTTTGTTCCTAAACCAGTACAATCAGGACAAGCTCCATTAGGACTATTAAAAGAAAAATCTCTTGCCTGTATTTCAGGAAAGTTAACTTCACTATGTTTTGGACAAGTAAAATATTTACTAAAATGTATGTTATGATCGGTTTTAGATAAATATATTGTTATATACCCATTACCAAAATCTAAAGCTATTTCTAATACTTTTAATAATCTTTCTTTTGTTTTCTTAATGCCATCACGACGTAAATAATCTATTACAACTTCAATTGTATGTTTCTTATACTTATCTAAAACATTATCTAAAGCTTTCTCTAAACTAAGCATTTCACCATCTATTCTTACTTTTCTATAACCAGCTTGTTTAATTCTTTCTAAAACTTTTTTATGCTCTCCTTTTTTATCACGAATTAATGGAGCTAAGATTATAAATTCAGTTTCTTGAGGAATCTTCCATATATTATCAGCTATTTGTAACTTACTTTGTTTAATTAATAGTTCTCCACATTTAAAACAATGTGGTTTGCCAATTTTAGAAAAAAGCAATCTTAAATAATCATATACTTCGGTTACAGTACCTACAGTAGATCTAGGATTTCTAGAAGTTGATCTTTGATCTATAGAAATAGCTGGAGATAAACCCTCTATTTGTTCTACATCAGGCTTATCCATTAAACCTAAAAACTGCCTTGCATAAGAAGACAGTGACTCTACATAACGTCTTTGCCCTTCAGCATAAATAGTATCAAAAGCTAAAGACGATTTACCAGATCCTGATAATCCAGTAATAACTACAAATTTATCACGAGGTATTTTAATATCAATACCTTTTAAATTATGTACACAAGCTTTTTTAATGCTAATATACTTTGGCATATTTTAAAAACAATAATATCTAGAAAATGATAACATAGAAAATGTAAAGAGTCAAGGATTAATGAATAAACAAATTATTGACAAAAACAGTATTATTTGTTAGTATGTAAAGGTTAAAATCTATACAAATGAAAAATATATTATACATTATACAAATCGTTGTTTCTGTACTTTTGATTATTGTAATCATGATGCAACAAAAGGGCTCTGGTTTAGGAAGTGCTTTTGGTGGAGATAGTGCAGTATATAGAACAAAAAGAGGTGCAGAGAAATTTATATTTCGTTTAACAATACTTTTAAGTATATTATTTTTAGCTACTGCTTTAGCTAATTTATTTATAGAATAAAGTCTATCATTTATTCTTATACCTAATAATTAAAACAAAAATTATAAAATCAGTCTCTGAAAAATATAAATCTTTACTGTTTTTTAGTAAAAAAATAACAAAGATTATCTCTGATAAGTCTTTGAAATATTTTAATATAGTAAAAAATAAAATAACTGATAAAGAACCTTTGGATATTAATCAACAATTAGTTATTTCTTTAAATAAAAAAAGGATACCTAATTGGTCTCAAATAAAACAATTACCTAAATTTCTTAATAAAGGAGAAAAACTACAGTTGATTATAGCTCTAAGTATACTATTAATATCTTTTACTGTATTAATAACTAAATCATATATTAATAATTCTATTTCTGTAGCTGCTAAAGGTGGAGAATACACTGAAGGTATTATAGGAACACCTGAATTAATAAATCCAATACTAGCAAATACAGATGCTGATAGAGATCTGGTTAAATTAATATTCTCTGGATTAATGAAATTAAATGAGCAGGGAGAATTAATACCTGATTTAGCTCAAGGTTATGAGATAAATGCAGAAAAAACTGTATACACATTTGAATTAAGAGATGATTTAAAATGGCATGATGATTATCCTTTAACTGCTGATGATATAATATTCACAATAGATAGTATAAAAGATGTAGAATATAAAAGTCCTTTAAAAAACAGTTTCAATGGTATTAGTGTTCATAAAATTAATGATAAAACAGTACAGTTTGAATTACAACAACCATTTGCTCCATTCCTATCAATTCTAACAGTGGGTATAATACCTGAGCACATATGGCATAGCGTACCTCCTTTTGGTGCTTCTTTATCAAAATTTAGTAAAAAACCAATTGGTTCAGGACCATTTAAATTCTCCTCTTTAATTCGTGATGAAAATGGTATTATAAAAAACTATACTTTAGAATCATATGAAAACTATCATTTAAATGAACCATATATTCATAAATTAAACTTTAAATTCTATCCTGATTTCCTTACTGGTGCTACTGCTTTACAGAATAAGAATATAGAAGGATTAATGCTTTTACCAAAACAATATAAAGAAGAAATAAAAAATGATGATATTGTATTCCATAATTTTAATTATCCTCAATATAGTGCAGTATTCTTTAACCCTAATAATAATGAAATATTAAGTGATAATAATTTTAGAAAAGTTTTAGCTTTAGCAGTAGATAAACAAAGAATATTAACTGAAGTAGTAAATAATGATGGACAGATTATTAACTCCCCTATTTTACCTGGATTAGAGGGATATAGTGAAGAAACACAAAGTATAGAACATTCTCTTGAACAAGCAAAAGAAATATTAGAAGAAATGAAGTGGGTAATATCTGCAGATGGAGAATTCAGAACAAAAGGAGAAGGTGAAGATGAAAAAGAATTAATTATTAAACTAACAACAATAGATCAAAGTGATAATGTAAAAATAGTATCTATAATTCAAGAAAATTGGCAAAGTATTGGTATAAAAACAGAATTAGAGATAATAGCAAAAGATAAAATAAAAAAAGATATTATAGAATCACGTAATTATGAAGCTTTAGTATTTGGGCAAGTTATTAATATTAACTCTGGCCCTTATCCTTTTTGGCATTCAGAAGAAAATACACATCCAGGACTTAATTTAAGTATTCTAGCTAATAAAGATATAGACAATAATTTAGAAATAATACAAACAACACAAGATAATAATAAAAAATTAATAGCGTTAAAGGAATTCCAAGAAAGATTAACAGAACTTAATTTTGCTATTTTCCTTTATACGCCTACATATACATACCCTGTAGAAAAAAAAGTTAAGGGTATAGATAATATTAAATTTATAAATCTACCATCTGATAGATTTAATAATATAAACTCTTGGTATATTAAAACCAAAAGAGTTCTAACTAAATAATTAAATAATTAAACACAATGAAAGAAAAGAAAGACACAACTGATAAACTATTATCAGATAATCGTGCTACTGTTAAAAAGAAAAAAGTATTTAAGAAAAGACCTGTTAAAAAGAAAACTGGTACTAATTTTAATACAAAGAAAAAACAAGTACCACAAAAGAAAAAACAATTTAATAAAAAAAAGAAAACAACTAATATAAACAAAGGTACATTACGTATTATTCCATTAGGTGGTTGTGAAGAAGTTGGTCGTAATATGACTGTATTTGAATATGGTAATGATATTATTATAGTTGATATGGGACTACAGTGGCCAGAAGAAGACATGCCAGGTATAGATTATATTATTCCTAATATAGAATATTTAAAAGGTAAAGAAAAAAATATTCGTGGAGTTATAATAACTCATGGGCATTATGATCATATTGGAGCTATACCTCATCATATACCTAAACTAGGTAATCCAACTATATATGGCACACCTCTTACTTTAGGTATTATATCTAAAAGACAAGAAGATTTTAAAACTAATCCTTTAAAATTAAAATCTATTAGCACTGATACTGTTTTAACCTTAGGAAAGTTTAAAATATCATTTTTTGGTGTAAGTCATAATATTCCTGGATCTGTCGGAGTTATAATAAATACACCTTTAGGTAAGGTTATACATACTGGAGATTTTAAAATAGATCCTAAATCTTCTGGAGATGCTCCTACAGAAATTAAAAAAATAAAAGCATTAGGAAAACAAAATGTTTTAGCTTTAATGGCTGATAGTACAAATGCTCCACAACCAGGAAAACAATTAACAGAAGGTGATATACAAACTAATATTGATGAAATATTAAAAAGTGCACCAGGAAGAATTATACTTGGTACATTTGCCTCTTTATTAGGTAGAATACAACAAATTATATGGGCAGCAGAAAAATTAAATAAGAAAATAGTTATAGAAGGCTTTAGTATGAAAAGAAATGTTGAATTAGCTCAACAATTAGGATATATGAAAGTTAAAAAAGGTACTATTATACCTTTAAAAGACATGAATAATTATTCTGATAATAATATAATAATTATATGTACTGGAGCTCAAGGAGAAGATAATGCTGTTCTAATGCGTATTGCAAATAGAGAACATAGAAAACTAAGACTTGGAAATGGAGATACTGTAGTGTTCTCATCTTCAGTTATTCCGGGCAATGAAAGATCAGTACAAAAACTAAAAGATACTATATATAGACAAGGAGCTGAAGTTATACATTATAAAATGATGGATGTTCATGCTGGTGGTCATGCTAAACAAGAAGATCTTTATGAAGTTATAAAAATGATTAAACCAAGATTCCATATTCCTGTTTATGGTAACCATTCTTTCCTTAAAATACATGGTAAAGTTGCAAAAAAAGCTGGTATAGCAGATAACAGAATATTTATACCAGATAATGGACAAATAATGGAGTTTAATAAAAATAAAGGTAAACTTACAAAAGAAAAGGTTCCTTCTGAATATGTATTTGTAGATGGTTTAGGTGTGGGAGATGTTTCACATATTGTTCTAAGAGATAGACAAATGATGTCTTCTGACGGTATGGTTGTAGTTATAGCTACAGTAAGTGGTAAATCAGGTAGACTAATACATTCTCCAGATATTATATCCAGAGGATTTATATACATGAGAGAGAATAAAAAACTAGTAGAAGATATACGTGTTAAAGTTAAAAACATTGTTAATGAACATAATAAATCAAACAATCAACTCAATGAAACATATATCAAGGAAGAATTAAGAAATAAACTAGGACAATTTATTTATCAAAAGACTGAAAGAAGACCAATGGTATTACCTGTTATTATAGAAGTATAAAGATAAAAAGTCACTAAAACTAGTGGCTTTTTATTATTCTTTTTGATATAATGCAAAATATAAATTAAATATATGAAAAAAATATTAGTATCAGGAATAAAACCAACAGGGAAGTTACATTTAGGTAATTACTTAGGAGCTATAAAAAATTGGATTGAATTACAAGATAAATATACTTGTTTCTTTTTTATTGCAGATCTTCATGCTTTAACTACAGAAAAAGATCCTAAAATAGTAAAACAACAAACTAAAGATTTAATTATAGATTTACTATCACTAGGTCTTGATCCTAAAAAATCTGTAATATTTAAACAATCAGATATAATAGGACATACTGAATTATCTTGGATATTTAATTGTTTAATACCTGTATCAGAATTAGAAAGAATGACTCAATATAAAGATTTAAAAAAGAAAGAAAAAAGTATTAACTCTGGATTATTAACATATCCAATACTACAAGCTGCAGATATACTAATATACAAAGGAGAATATGTCCCTGTCGGAGAAGATCAATTACAACATCTAGAATTATCGAGAATGATAGCTAGAAAATTTAATAATACATATACAAAATATTTTAAGGAAATAAAACCAGTTCTTTCTCCTGCATCTAGAGTAAGATCCTTAAATGATTCTGAAAAAAAGATGAGTAAATCATTAGGACCAAATAGCTATATAGCTATACGTGATAGCAAGAAAGATATTACTAAAAAAATTAAAAAAGCTGTTACAGATAAACAAGGAGTAAAAAATCTATTAAAACTATATGAATATTTCGGAGAAGAAAAGAAATTAAAAGAATTCAAAAAAGATTATAAGGATAATAAATTAATGAATTCTGAATTAAAAAAAGAAATTACAAAAGTATTATTAGATTTTTTAATACCATTTCAAGAAAAAATGAAATACTATACTAAAAACTATTCAAAAATAGAAAAGATACTAGACAAAGGAAGTAAAAAAGCTCAAAAAATAGCTAATAAAAACTTAAAAAAAATTAATAATATTGTAGGACTAAAATAATCACCAAAAGGTGATTATTTTTTATAGTCTATTTAACTAAATTTTTTAGTTTCTTTTTTTTATACCAAGATTTAATATTGTCTACAGTGGTATCTAAAATTCTTTCTAAAGCTTCTTGACTATTAAAGGCGCTATGAGGAGTAACAACAACTTTATCAGATTTTAATAATATATGTCCCTCAACTATAGTTTGTAAATCCTTTTTACTATCTTTTTTAGCAAAGTTATAAAACTTAGAAGATAATAATTCTATTTCTTCTTTAATTATAAACTTTTCTTCTTCTAATACATCTAATCCTAACCCACTAAACTTACCAGAACTCAAACCTTTAACTAAGGCAGTAGTATCAATCAAGCCTCCTCTAGAAGTATTAATTAATACTGCGCCATCTTTAATAAGTTTTAAATTCTTTAAATTAATTAAATGATGAGTCTTTTTATTATAAGGAGCGTGTAAGGTTATAATATCTGAATTTTTTAATAAGGAATTAAGAGTAGTATATTTAAAACCTAATCGTTTAGCTAGTTTATTATTACGAAAAGGATCATAAACTAAAACATTCATTTCAAAACCCTTAGCCATTCTAATAACATGCTGACCTATATGACCTCCACCTATCACACCAATAGTCTTTCCTTTTAAATCAAAACCTCTTAATCCATCTAAAGTAAAATCACCACGAGAAGTTCTTTCATAGGCCTTATGAATTTTACGAGATATAGAAAGAATTAAAGCAAATGTATGTTCAGCAACAGTATTCTCTCCATAGAAAGGTACATTTGTTACTTTAATATTATTCTTTTTACAATCTTTTAAATTAATATGATCAAAACCAGTAGAACGAGTGGTAACTAATTCTAAATTAGAAAAATCTTTAATTACTTTTTTGTCTACTTTAGAATATATAAAAGGTGATAAAACAGAAATATCTTTGATTACCTTTTTATCTACTTCTTCTAAGTTATCTTGAAAAAATAATAATTTAAAATCTTTTAACCCTTTTTTTAAATAATCTTCTTCCCATTTTTCTACTTCAAAAAAAGCTATCTGTTTTTTATTCATATTGTTATATTAATTATTTTTGATTTAATATCTCTACCTAAAAATTTCTTAGCAGCTTTATTAAACTTTCTATCACTATCTGTTGTTAAAAATATCCTTTTACCATCTCCTTCTTTAACAATCTCTTTATGTTTTTTTAAATACTCTTCTAGTTTAAATGCTACTACTTTACCACTATCCATTACATTAATATCTTTACCTAATAATTCTTGAATTAAATTTTGCAACCAACCATAGTGAGTACAACCTAGTATAACTGTATCAATATTACTTTCTTTCAATGTTTTAAGGTATTTTTCTAATATACTTTTAGTTTCTGGTTCATCTTCCCAAGATTCTTCTATTAAAGGAACTAATAATGGGCAAGCTTTTTGTATTATATTAATATTTTTATCTTGTTCTTTTAATTCTTTAATATATGATTCAGATTCAACAGTACTTCTTGTACCTATAACACCTATATTACCATTTTCAGTTATTTTAACAGCCTCTTCTGCTAAAGGACGAATAACTCCTAAAACATTTTTACCAGAATGTTTATCTTTCAAATATTCTTGTTGTATTCTAGGTAGAGCTTCAGCAGATGCTGTATTACAAGCTAATATTATTAAATTACAACCCTGATTAAACAAATACTCTATAGCTTGTTTTGTATATTCATATATTACTTCCTGACTATGATTACCATATGGTGTTCTAGCATTATCACCTAAGTAAATATAATCATATTTAGGTAGTCTTTTTTCAATTTCCTTAAATATTGTTAAACCACCAAAACCTGAATCAAAAACTCCTATCATATTATTCTTGAACTATGTTTAATAATTCTTTTTGATATTTTTCTGCACTTTCTTTATCATTAGCTTCTACTGTAATTCTTAACAGAGGTTCTGTATTAGAAGCTCTAACATTAAACCACCAATCATCAAACTCTACTGTAATACCATCTATCTCATCTCTAATATTATCTTTATATTCTTCTCTTATTCTATCTAAAGCTAATAGTATATTATCTATAGTTATATTTAACTCATTAGCTCTATGATATATCATATTACCATCTACTAATTCAGATAGTTTTTTTCCTTTTACTGACATTATTTCTAATATCATTAATAATGCAGCATAAGCACAATCAGAATAATAGTTTTTCTTAAAAGAAAAGTGTCCTGATACCTCTCCTCCCATAATACCATTTTCTTCTTCCATATGCTTTTTAACATTAGCATAACCAACTTCACTACGTATTGCTTTACCTCCTAGTTTTTCTATAATCTCAGGAACAGCTTTAGAACATATTAAATTATACACTATACCTGCACCAGGATTATCTTTTAGTATATTCTC
Organism: uncultured Gammaproteobacteria bacterium; assembly: GCA_964478385.1. Lineage (GTDB taxonomy): Bacteria > Patescibacteriota > Patescibacteriia > UBA1558 > GWA2-36-10 > UM-FILTER-36-13. Next base: position 4,070 of record CAYZIE010000014.1, on the reverse strand, counting down.
TGCTAATAAAATTAAAGTTTGATCTCCTTTTATAAACTCCCCAGTTTCATCTACCAAAAACACTCTATCAGAATCTGCATCAAAGATGGCACCTAAATCAGCTTTAACTTCTTTTACCTTTTCAATTAATTTATCAGCAGCTCCTTCATTTAATGGATTAGGATCTCTAGAAGGAAAATTAGCATCAGGTTCAAAAAATAATTCTACAACTTCAATTTGCGGTACTTTAGAAAATATCTTAGGTATAGATATACCAGCCATAGCATTACCAGAATCAACAACTACTTTCAAAGGTTTAATATTATCTAAATTAACAAAACTTAATACAAATTCTACATATCTATCCCAAATATCTAGTTCCTTAACACTACCTTCAGATTCTGGAATATCTTTTAACTCTTGTATAACTTCTTTTATCCTTACCCCCCTTATAGCTTCAACTTTAGTAGCTAACATCTTAATACCACCATACTTGGGAGGATTATGTGAAGCAGTAACCATAATACCACCATCATAATTATCTTTACCAACTAAATAATATACAGCGTCTATTGGCATTAATCCTAAATCATCTACATCTACTCCATATTTAATTACTTCGTCTATAAATGTTTCTGTAATCTCTGGAGAAGAATAACGTATATCTCTAGATATAGTAATCTTTAAATCTTTTATTTCTTTATTAGCAATTCTAGCTATTTCTTGTAAATATGCTCTAGCTATAATCCTAACATCTTCTTTATTAAACTCTTCATTGTATATACCACGTATATCATATGATTTAAAAATATTATCTTTCATATTTATTCACTCTTTAATTTATTAAATATATATTCTAATATTACTCCCCAAATCAATAATGATGTTAATACTTGTAATATAATTCCAAAAATAGGGATATGTAATACAACTATAAGTAAAAATATACCTAAAGCTAAAATATTAATTGTAGATATCTTTCTTTTTCCTAATAATTTATCATTAATGTATTTACCATAGAAATATGCTACTATAATATTAGTTAAATATATAAACATACCGTAAAGTAGTAGTAACAATACACCCAAAGGAATACCAATAACTGTAAATAATAATAATATTGATACCAATGGAGTTACAATAAATAACAATAAACCTTTAAATACTTTTTTAACTCTTTTTTCTTTACCTTTACTATATGCAGAAGAAAAAAAGCTAGGCCATAAATATATCATTATCATACCAATAATTAAAAGGCTAAAGAGTTTAACAACTAAACTAAGTATATTATCTAAAGTAAATATTGGTTTTTTAATAAATTCATCTTTTGTATAACTTACTTCTCCTAAAATATTAGCGTTTTCATCTATTACACCTTTTTCTAAAGCTGTATATTTAATATTATTAATTTCAGCATCTTCAGATATATTTAATTGATCTTCTATTTGTAATGATTTTATAAACTTAATATCTATATCTTCTTTTACTAATCCACTTAATAGTAGTGATTCAAAAAAACCATCTACTTTACCATTAAGATTACCCCAAAGAGATACCTTACTTAAATAATTAGTAAAATTACCATTAATACTAGCGTCTTGTAATAGATACATATTTTGACCCACATTCAAAACATTACCATTAACTTCTCCTTCTATGTTTAACTCAATAGTAACAACTCTTAAATCACCATTAACAACACCCCTAACAGTAATATTTTGACCTATTATAAACAGATCTCCATTAATATTCTCAGAACCTATAGTTATACTATTACCTGCTAAAAATATATCTCCTGTTATATCGCCATATATTTCAATATTATTACCTACAGCATAGTAATTAGTATTGACCTCTTTATCTTTAGGTATTAATATATTCTCATTGCTATGATACTCTGCTGCTAAAACAGATAATGGCAATAGTAATAAAAATAGTACAAAAAGTATTTTTTTAAACATAAATATTTATTAATTATTGTATATATTTTAACATATTATAATATAAAAGGACAACAAAAAATACCCATACAGTATGGGTATTTTTTGTTATATACTTGTATTACACGCCCAATCCTTTAAATAATGTATACAATACAGCTACCCATTTGATAAATTTCATATATTCTCTTCTCCTACACTCATTACAACATTCTGGATTTCATGGGTTAGTACTCTGACATAGGACCGCACATATATGCTATTTCGCAAGGAGAAAGACAATAATTATTCATCAAATCAAATATTATAATGTAACACAGCAAACTTTGTAACCATCGGCACAACAAGCATTAAGTGCCTCTTGTGCATCTTCTTTTGGTGTTCCTAAAATAGTATTTCCATTTTCTAAATATTGTTGTATTGAGCCTAATTCTTCATTTCTTTTGGTAATAATACCATCTTCTATATATTTAATAAGCGCACAACAAACCTTATTACCACCCTTACAACAATTATCTAAATTCTCACCATATATTTCATTATTATGGCTACTATTTATTTTACTAACATTACCAAACATTGATAAAGCAAATGAATACCCTATAAAAGCAGCTAAGGCCATAGCTACTACTAAAAAAACTTTAGTTTGTGTAGAAACCTTAGAAGCTACTTTAGATTTTGTTGGTTTTCTTTTTTTAATCATATAATTATACTAGTTATTTAATATATATTAATTACTATTTTGATCATACTCAATAATATTTCTTTCTTGTTGTATAAAATTCAAACTTTCTTTAAGAAAAGATAATGATAAATATGCTGTTGCTACAGCAAAGATGATTACAATAGCTAATAATACTTTAGTTTTTATACCTACTCCTTGCTTAGTGGGTGTTGCTAACGGTTCTTCTTTTAATTTATCTTCCATGTTATATTTTTTGTTCTTCAAAAAACTTTAAAATATCTTTTAAATCTTCTGTTTTAATTTTAACCTTATTAATATTATCAATATTATCTAAACGTACTTTAGCAGATACTTCATCCATTATATCTATAGCTTTATCAGGAAAAACTTTACTTTTAATACTTACAGAAAAATCTATAATCTTTTGTAATATTTCATCGGTTAAAATAACATTATGGTATTCTTCATACCTACTTCTTAATCCTTTTAATATTTTAAAAGTTTCTGTTTTACTAGGTTCTTTAACTAATAATGATTCAAATCTTCTAGTTAAAGTAACATCTGGTAATATATACTCTTTATACTCTTTAATGGTAGTAGTACCAACCATTTGTAATTCTCCTCTAGCTAATTGAGGCTTAATAATATCATCAGCATCAATAGCTCCTTCAGCACCACCTGCTTGAACTATCGTATGTATTTCATCTATAAAGACAATTATCTTTTTATCCATCTCAACTATAGCATCTATTAAAGCTTTAAACCTATTCTCAAACTCTCCTCTATATTTAGTACCAGCTAGAATAGAAGACATATCTAATTTAAGAACTGTCTTATCTTTTAATGTTATAGGAACATTACCTTTAGCTATTGCTAAAGCTAAACCCTCAACTACAGATGTTTTACCTATACCTGCTTTACCTATTAAAATACAATTATTCTTTTTTCTTCTAGATAATACTTGTATAACTCTTTTAATTTCTTTATCTCTACCAATAACTGGATCTATTTTTTCTTCTAAAGCTAATTTAGTTAAATTAACAGTATACTTTTCAATAACAGAATCAAAAGATTTTTTATTCTTCTTAGAAAACTTAGCAAAGAAAGCAAATACATGACTTCCATCTTTTTTAACTAAAGATATAGCTGTAACAACTAGTATAGCTATAGTTATTACTAATTGTAGGTTTAAGTTTTCCATTTTATTTCCAATAATTTATCTTATAACCCCTAAACTATCTGATTTAACTAATGCATCAACTAAAATCATAAAATCCACACACTGAGAACTATTTACACCATTAGATCCATGAATAGTGATACATATTTGATTACTAGTGCAAGCTGGGTTACATGGAGTAGGTCCTCCTTCCATTATTTGATTATTATTCATTTTATCAAAACTACCAACCATTGATAAAGCAAATGAATACCCTATGAAAGCAGCTAAGACCATAGCTACTACT